>CAYMFW010000114.1:0-9753 GCA_964389785.1 uncultured Planctomycetota bacterium | reverse complement strand
GCCACGTACACGATGGTTTCTGGCAGGAATCCGATCTGACGAGCCACTGGCTGTTCGGCTCGAGTGGAGGGCGTCCGTACGGGTGGCCGTGGAAGAACGGTTCGGGCAGCGACGCGGGACTCGTGGACGCGCCGGCTCTCGACGGGGCTTACGATAGAAACTGATTTGGGAGGATGCGTCTATGATGCGTAGTATCTGCATTGCCTTTATCGCGACCCTCACCCTGGGCGCGGCCGCCGACGACTGGCCCAAGCCCTACTCTCCCCCCTGCGTCGAGAGGGAGAACGTGTTCGAGTTCGCGGAGAAGCCCGCCGTGAAGCTCGTCGCCAAGGACAGGTACGAGATCACCTTCGCCGTGAAGGGTTTCTGCGACGCGACGGTCGGCATCGTCGACGCCGAGGGGAAGGTGGTGCGTCATCTCGCCTCGGGCGTACTCGGGAATAACGCCCCCGAGCCGTTCCAGAAGAATTCCCTGAAACAGAAGATCTACTGGAACGGAAAGGACGATCTCGGCACCTATGTGAAGGAGCCGGAAAAGCTGCGCGTGCGGGTGATGCTGGGGCTGAAGCCGGAATTCGACAAGTGCCTGGGAGACACGAACCCCAAGAACCTGCCGGGCTACGTCTTCGGCATCGCCGCGGCGCCGGACGGCGTCTACGTGCTCTCCAGGGGCGCCGGCTCCAAGGGCCACGGCGTGGTGCGGAAGTTCGACCACGACGGCAATTACGCGGCGGCGATCTGCCCTCCGCCCGCTGACATCCCCGTGGAGAAGCTGAAGGGCCTGTGCTACGTGGAGTACGAACCGGGAAAACGCGCACTGCACGGCCCCAACCTCCACGACAGCGTGAACAGGGACGGCAGATACGAGCCCCCGGATACGATATCGTCGGGCTATTCGGTGGACGTCCGTCCCGTCGTCACCGGCGGCCGTCTGTACTTCGCGAACCCGGGAAAACGCCGCTGGATAAAGGAGTCCCTCCTGCATTACATCAATACCGACGGCTCGACGGACCTCGAGGGGATCCGGGGCCGGCCCCTGGCGGTGATCGGGAAGACGGGCTTCAACCACTGGCAGACCCGGCTGGCCGCCTCGCCGGACGGGCGGGTCGTTTACGCGACGCATTTCGACCTCTTCACCGGCGGGGTGGCAACCGGCTCGATCGTCGTGAAGTGCCCGCTCACCGGTGACGACGCGCCCTCCGTCTTCGCCGGCGACATCAAGGGGCCCGGTTCGGACGACACGCATCTCAACAACCCGGTATGGCTGGACACGGACGCCGCCGGGCGCGTCTACGTCGCCGACCAGAGGAACAACAGGGTGCAGGTCTACGCGCCCGACGGAAAGCTCCTCAAGTCGATTCCCGCGGACAAACCGCAGATGGTGTTCGTCCACAAGAAGAACGGGGCCATCTATATCGTCCATGCCGCGCGCGTCCGCGGCCGATCCGTCTGCCGCCTGACGAAGCTCGCGTCGCTCGACGACCCGAAGGAGGTATTCCACTACGACTCCTCCATAGAGGCAAGGGCGGGCGCCCGCACGTTTGCCGTCCTCGGCGCGCTGGCCGAGCTGGATTCCTGGTCGCCGAAGCCGCGCCTCTGGGTGGCGGGCACCCATCAGTTCTGGAGCACCGCGGGCCCGCAGGCCGGCGGCCGCGGCATCCGGATACTCGAGGACGACGGCACCGGCTTCCGTCTCCTCGAGGACTTCGACGAAACGGTGAGGAAGCAGGCCGGCCCGTCCTGCTTCGGCCGGTGGTCCGCCTGCGGCTCGCAGGCCGAGAGGGTCACGTGCGACCCCGTGCGCGAGCGCGTGTGGTACGGGACGGGGCGCGACCGCCTGTCGTTCGACCTGAAGACGGGCGCGTTCCTCGGCGAGATCCGCCTGCCCGGTCATATCGACGACGTCGCCTTCGACAAGCGCGGCTACGTCCACTGCCACTTCAACCCCGGCTTCTACAAGGCGGGAGTGGGACGGATGGACCCCGGCCGGGCGAAGGCCGCGACGCCGCCCGGCTGGGAGAAGCCGTTCTGGCCGCGCCCCCGCTTCACGCTCGAGGAGGTCCCGTACGACTACGGTGTCGAAAAGGACTACGGCCACGACTGGCTCGGAGTCATCAACGTGATGGACCAGCCGGGTGCGATGTTCTTCCAGAACGGCATCGGGGTGAACATGCGCGGGGAGATCGCCGAGGAATGCAACATCTGGTACCTGCCGAAGACCGGCGACGAGGGCTTCGCGTCGGTGATATCTCAGGTGAAGGCCCGGAACGAGAGCGGCACGCTCTCCGCGGGGCTCCGCGGCGACGCGACGGCGGCGATGGTGAGGGAGATACAGGAGAAGCGCAAGAGGGGCGAGGAGATCTACTTCATACGGCCCAGACCGGGCATCATCAGGTACGGCGGCACGATATGGACGTACGATTCCACGGGAGAGCTCAGGGAGAAGTGCGCCGTCACCACCGGCGGGAACCTGGTCGGCCCCCAGATGGACGAGGACGGAAACATCTACTTCACCTATTACGCCATGCGCATGTTCGGGGAGAAGACATTCCTGGAGGGGTGCGCGGGGATCATCGGCGTGCCGGCCGACAAGACCCCGCCGTCTTCCCGCAGTCCGTTCTCCGGCACGTTCATGAAGGGGGGCCGGAAGAAGGTCGCGGTCCTCGGAAAGACGGCGGACACCCCCCTGGACCCCCTCCCGAACCGCCCGCCGGACGTCGCGAAGGTCTCGGGAAGCCAGGGCCAGCCCAACGTCTACGGGAAGGACCGCTGGTGCTGGACGGACGGCGTCCAGTGGATGTATGCCACCTCTCCCATCGCCGAGGGCGGGTGCATCTGTCAGACCCAACGTACGCATCTGGACTGGTACAAACGGTCCTACGTGCCGGAATCGTACCGGCATTCGTTCGCCATCCTGGACACGAACGGCAACTTCATCCTGCGGTTCGGCCGCTACGCGAACTACGACGGCTGGGACGGACCGAAGAGCAGGAAGCCCCTCGGCGGCGACCACATCCCGGTCATGACCGGGCGTTTCGTGTCGGGAACGGACAATTACATATGCTACGACGTCCGGGGCGAGCGGCTCATCGTCCTGAGGATCGCGTACCACGCCCGGGAAACGGTGCCGATAGGGACGAAGGGAGACTGAACGTGAGGACTCGCGGCGGATTCACGCTCGTAGAACTCCTGATCGTGATTTCGATAATAGCCCTCCTCGCGGCGCTTCTACTCCCCGCCCTGTCGCGGGCCCGCGAGCACGCGTACTTCGCGGTGTGCAAGAACAATCTCCGACAGATCGGGATCGCCTGCACGATCTACGCCGCCGACAACAGGGAAGACCTCCCCGAAGGACAGAGCTACTGCAACGGCACCGCCGCGGAGGGGGAGCGCCGGATCGGAGCCGGAGGGGTGCGGTGGGTATGGGGAGTCGACGGAGGGACGGGAGGCGGCGCCGCCGGCTCGTGGCCCGCGAAACTCTACGGGCCGTGGTCCCCACGTGACGGCTACTTCTGGGACATGAACGGGGGCCGCCACACGACCGGAGACGCACACCTGGGACCGTATCCGCGCATGCCCGGCAGGTACCTGCCGGTCGAGGCGTACTGGGACCCCATCGTGAAGGTGAGGGACTGGCATCCGTGGGGCAACAGCGGGACCCTTGCCGTCAGGCCGGTCCAGGACGAGGGCTCGGTCCCGGCGAGGACGGGACTCGAGTCCCACCGGGACGAACTGACCCGGCAGTATCTCGTGGTGGGATACACGTTCTTCCTCAGAACGATAGGCTGCACCGTGTACTGGAACGACCGATCCAAGAGACAGCACGTCCCGGGATACGGCTCGTGGACCACGTACATGCGTCCCACGACCAACCACAGAAATATGAGGACGACGAACAGCCCGTCCGCATGGATCGCCACGTGCATCACGCCCGTGATCAAGCTCGGGTCCTACACGCCCGAATACGAATTCCGCTCGCACTTCGGATATCGCCAGACGGTCCCCGGCGGGTGGAGATTCAACGTGGTTCACCTCGACGGACACGTGCACGACTCTCTCTGGTACGAGGTGCTCAAGAACCCGTCGCTCGGTTGGACCGTGCACGACGACAACCAGAGCTTCTTCTACGGATGGCGCAGGAAGGCGTCCTACACCCCGGAGAGCTGCCCGATAGAGGTCCGGCCCGAATTCCGCGGCGCCTTCGACGTGAACCCGTAGGGCCGATACGTCATGTTCTGCCGCGACGACTGGGACAGGGTGGCCACACGGTACGAGGCCTGGTGGGCCGGCCGGGGCGATATCTTCGCGGTGACCGCGAGACGCAGCGGCTCGCCTCCGCCGGTGGATTTCTCCCGGGTCGATCCCCTGGAGAAGTTCTTCAATCCGAAGTACAGGATCGCCCGCGTCGAGGACCAGATCGCGCACACCTACTACGGGGGCGACGCCTTCGCGCGCGCCTTCGTGAATCTCGGTCCGGGTATCGTCGCCGCCTACCTCGGAAGCCCGGTGCGCGCCGCCCAGACCACGGTCTGGTTCGACAGGTGCCTGGAGTCATGGGACGACCGGGCGCTGACGTTCGACCCGGACAACCAGTGGTGGCGGCGGACCGTCGGCATGACCGAGGCGCTCTGCCGGATCGCCGGGGGCCGGTTCTGCGTTTCCTTCACCGATCTCGGAGGGGTGTACGACATCCTGGCCTCCCTGCGCGGAACGGAAGGTCTCCTGACGGACATGGCCGACGTCCCGGACGCCGTCGAGCGCGCCGCCGACCGGGTGACCGAGGTGTGGCTGCGATGCTACGATGAGCTCTGCCGGGTCATTACACGTTTCCAGTCGGGCACCGCGAGCTGGGACGGGACGTGGTCGCCGGGGCGGATGTACTGCCCGCAGTCCGATGTGTCGGCCATGATCGGGCCGGCCGACTTCCGGAAACACGATGTTCCCAGGCTGCGGTGCATCTGCGCTGCTATGGATCATGTCGTGTACCATCTCGACGGACCCGACGCCGTCCGCCATCTCGACGCGCTCATGGAGATCCCCCAGATCGACGCCGTCCAGTGGGTGCAGGGGGCCGGGAACGGTCCCACCCGCGACTGGCTGCCCCTTCTCACACGCATCCAGGACGGAGGCAAGGGCGTCCAGTGCCACTGCGGTCCCGAGGAGATTGATATCCTCCTCCGTGAGCTGCGGCCCGAGGGGCGCTGCATCGTCTGCGCGGCGAGCGACGAGGATCAGGCCCGGCGGCTGGAGGAATCGGCCGGTACGTCACGGTAGACGCGGACCCGTCGCGTCAGTTGCCCAGGCGGTCGCCCTCGGTGTCGTGATGGTCGTACGACAGCCAGCACCTGGTCCAGGACGTGTGCTCGTCGGGGTCCCACATGTGCGCGTCGACGTGGCCGTCGAGATGCCCGACATTGAATCGGAACGTCTGCGCCTGTTCGGGGTACCTGCGGAGGAGCCCCCGATTCACGGGGGCTCCCCGGTTTCGTGCCGGACAGTCCCGGTGATGACGATCTGGAGCGCCTGGTCGAGGAATCGGGCGGCACCTGCGGTGTGGTGCCGCTTCTGAAGAGCAAAGAGACCGCTACGGATTGTCGTCGAACGCGCCCTTGAAGTACGGTTCCTCGACAATCCCGTCGCCGAATTGCGATGAGCCCTGACCGACTTCTGTTTTCCAGGGCCATCCGTACGGGCGAAGGTTCTGGCTATGGATGTTGAAGGCAAAGCTCCACTGCGGCCTGTTCTCCTGCCATATCGAATCGTCCACGTGCCCGTCCAGATGTACGATATTGAAGCGCCACTCGCCGGGACGCGTGAGAGCAACACCGAAGTGGGATACGAGCCTGCGCGGGGTCGTCAAGCTGGGGGAGTAGGGATTGTAGGTGTAATCGGTATCCATCCTTTCATCCCTATATACTATCGTCGGCGCGGCATGAACTCAATATCAGGGGGCCGATTCGACGACACCGGGGTCGTGGCCGGAATCGTGAAGGAGATGGGAGTCGGCGCCGGGGCTGTACGCCGTCGCTTGACATCCGTTTCCCTCCGGGGGTATCCTGCTCCCGCTGAATTCGGTCATAAGGCGTATTCGCGACACACGACGTTGGTTCGGAGCACAAGGCGATGGTGGAAGACTCAAGGCGCACGGCGACACAGTCCGTATACAAACCCCGCAATCCCAGAAAGACGCCGCTGTGGCGGATCCTCAACGGTCACTTCGGCGAGTTTCTGTCGGTGTACGAAGACCGGTTCGAGTCCCGGTACGGGCGTCTGTCGGCACACGTTCAAAAAGTTGTCGAACGGTACCTCCGCTGCGGAATCCTCGAATTCGGTTTCGCTCGTATTCGGTGCGAGGCGTGCGGTCGTGAACTTCTCCTGCCGTTGAGCTAGGCTTCATACTGCACCTCTTTTGTCCTTCCTGAGCAAAGCCGCCCATTCTTGCCGTTCCCGGCTTCCGGATCCTCGTACATATAGTCCCCCATGTCACTCAATCTACAGCACCGTAGATCCAGTGTTCCCTTCTCGCGTCTGTACTTCAGCGTGCGTATTGGAACGCCGGACCTGGCGGCAAGTTCCCTCAAGGTCAGCAACCCTCGCTCATGCAGTCTAGTATACCGATCCCTCAAGCGATATCCACGCCTGATAACGTTGACCCGCCGTCCGTCGAACGTCTTGTTCTGCCCCGAGGCAAAGCCACGCTGATTCAACATCCGTGCTATCTCAGCGTATGTGTGATCGTCAAGGAGCCGGTCGATCTCGGCGACTACCTCCCTGCTCGTTGTCCATCTCTCGAAGGATTGTCGCGGTTTCGGCAGGTCCAACGATCTCGTAGCCCCGCCCTTGAAACGAACATGAACTCTTACGACGTTTTCCTTTACCAATGTGACGTCTTCGATCAGAAGCCGTACCATTCGCTTGCGCTCCCTCTGCGGCGTTTTCGGGCTATCCCAGAGCGCAGGGAAACTTTTTGCCAGCGACATGATCTTCTCCCTCTTTTGATCATCCATTACCGCACGATCGCTGTCCCGCCGCTGTTTGTATTCCTCCTCCGCCTCTCGCACTGTTCGAAGCTTGCCGTTCCATTCCGCTTCGAGCTCTTCGGCCACCAAACGGTTCTCCGGATCGGTCTTCATGTAGCGCCGCCGAGCAAGATCCGCGTCGTATCGTGCTCGCTCAACTTGTTGCCGGCGCAGCTTGTCCGCCTCCCCAAAACGCTTCTGCACCTCCTCCTGCACCGCAAGTGACACTTCCAACGCCATCGGCGTGACCACCTCCAGCAATAACCTGCCTACTGCTTCGTCGATCTCCTTGCCCATCATGCTTTGGCACTTCGGCAATGCGATGGTATTGCCTATTCCCCGGCAACTGTATACAGGCGTCAGAGTACCTGCCTGTTCACGATAGCGCACCGACATGCGTCGCCCACACAAACCGCACACGGCCAGCCCCTGCAGTAGCGCCACGCCTTCCCGTGGAGGGCACTTTCTATGCCCGGCGCGCGCCTGATGGTTTTCTTCCAACCGTGTTCTGTTCTTCTCGTATTCTTCCCACGTTATGTACCCTTCGTGCGCTTCCACAATCAGGCTGTGCCACTCCTGCCGCGGCAGCTCTTTGAATATAACGTGCCCGTCGATTCCTATTCTCGTCTTCGTGCGCCCGTAGGTATACGCGCCGGCGTACCGAGGATTGTGAAGCACCTGCGCTGCACGACTCACCGTCAGATTGCCCCAGATCAGCTCGCCCTTATTCGGACCGCAATGCATCCGCTTCGGGAATCTCAATCCTTGCTCCCGGAAGCTCGCGACGGTTAAATAGGCGGAACCCACTCGCCTGAAGGTCTTGAAGAACATATGAATAGCGCTTCTGACCTGCTTGTCGGGATCCATCACTACCTGCTCCTTCTCGTCGTACACAAACCCCACCGGCAATCGTATTCGCAGTTCCCCACGCGCAGCCTTGCTCAACGACCCGCCGCGCAGGCGCTGCCGGATCACGTGAAGCTCCGCCTCGGACATAGCAGCCTTCAGCCCCAGCAGGAGTCTATCGTTGAACTCCGTGGCGTCATAGAGGCCATCTTGATCGAGCACCAACGTGTCCGTGATCGCACAGATCTCGAGAAGCCGATGCCACGCACTGCAACTGCGCGCCAGTCGAGACACCTCCAGCCCCATCACTATCCCCGCTCTTCCCATCCCTATATCAGTCACAAGCCTCTCGAATCCTTCCCGGTCCGCTGCTTGAGGTGCCGCCGATTGTGCCTGATCGCAATCGATTACCACAACCTGCTCGTCCGACCAACCGAGAACGATCGCCCTCTGCCGAAGAGCATATTGCCGTTTCGTGCTTTCCGTGTTCTCCAGAACCTGCTTCAGGCTCGACTGGCGAATATACAGATAGGCGTTCTTCTTCAGATGTGCCGGCGTCACTTTCTGTGCTGTCTCTATTTCCACCGTATCAACTCCGCACAACTGCGCAGACGATTCCCGCAAGGATTTCCGCCACCTGGGCGTGCACGACTCCGTCCAGTTCCCGGCCCGAGCCGCACGTCTCTTTGCCGGGCATGCTCCGACGAGACTCCTCTTTCCCGTCCGCATCGGAAACCTCCGCACAACTCGACCACGCCTCCATCCAGGCGACCATCCCGCAATGTATGAAGAGATTCCGTTCCAGGGTGGCGTTTCCTGATGCGCGCAGCGCTTCGTAGCGGTCGGAGAACGTTTCGTCCCGTGAGCTCCTCGAACAGGAACCTATCGCCGCCGTTTTTTTTTCATCCCGCCCAACGCACGCTCGATGGTGCGTCGGTGCACCGTAAGACCAAAATGTTCCCTCACCAGTTCCACCAGCTGCTGAACGTGCAGCGATGGATCCTTGCCCAATTGGTCTTTGAGAAACGCCAGAACTTCTGCGGTTATCTTGTGTCTGGTACGAGGGCCGGGCTTTTTTGACACAAGGCCGGGCAATCCTTCCTCCTGAAAAGCCGATTGCGTCTTGTAGAATGAGAACCGCGACGTTCCGAATGCCCTCGCAGCTTCCGTGACCGTTTTTCCCTCCGTGCGGACGCGCCGAAGCATCTCGTACTTGACCTGCACCAGGTCTCTGGCGTCGAAGAATTCGCCCTCCTGAAACAAGGCATCGGTTATTCCCTGCGGGTTCCGATTGAGGACGCCTCTGCGACGCAGGGCATCGGTCTTCGCCTCTGAATCGTTCTTGTTGCTCATGGGCACCTCCAGGACAATAGCGGAGAAACAGTGTGATTATAATTATGCCCATCCGTTTCACTCTGTCAAGCTTATTCTTGCGGCAAAGCGATAAAATATACGTACTTGGGCGCGTTTCGAGCCCTACCCGTCTCGTCCCTCCCGGCTTCCATGACGGCGTAATCGATCTAACGTCTGCGGCGTAATCTACCTTACACACAATGCCCGTTGCTGCGATCTGCGCCACGTATTCCCTCACGGCTCGATACCCTCCAGCAAGTCCGTCAAATCAAGGAGATCTTCCGGGCGAAAATGGGCTCGCCCTCCCGAAAGAACCGCAAACGGATCCTCTTCATCTACAAGGTCTGTCCAGGCAATGGGTACCGTTACCAGCTTCTCGTTGTCATCGTAAAAGGCGACGTAGTCCCTTCCCCAGCTATGCCGAAATTCCAGGAGGCTGTACTCTCTGGAGAAGAGTGGATGAAACGGATGGACGATATGAAAGCGTTGCTTCAGCTCGGACGAAGAAGGTGCAGTGCGTAGCGGTTGCTTTTTC
>CAYMFW010000113.1:0-15591 GCA_964389785.1 uncultured Planctomycetota bacterium | reverse complement strand
CATCTGTGTCCGTTTCAGCCGGTGAATCAGCGAGACGAACACACACTGGCCGAGGTGAGGGCATGAGGCTCAAGTTCGTCATCTGCAAGGTCATCGAGCGGGAGGCGTATCACTGCGCCGCGCGAAGCACCAACGTGGTGGACATCGTGCTGATGCCTCAGGGGCTCCACAACGAGCCGGACAAGCTGAGGGCGAGCGTGCAGGAGGAGGTGAACCGGACGACGGACGTGCAGAACCGGCCGTACGACGCGGTCATCCTGGGGTACTGCCTGTGCTGCAACGGCATCGTGGATATCACCGCGCCGCAGATACCGATGGTCGTTGCGCGGGGACACGACTGCATCACCCTGCTTCTCGGTTCCAAGGAGGAATACCAGTCGTATTTCGACAGTCACCGGGGCATTTACTGGTACAGCACGGGATGGATCGAGAACAACACTCAACCGGGCAAGGAGCGCTACGAGAAGACGCTTCAGTTGTACCGGGAGAAGTACGGCGAGGACAACGCGGAATACCTGATGAAGGCCGAGCAGGGATGGCTCAACGAGTACGAGTGGGCCACCTACGTGGACTGGGGACTGGCGAACTCCGTGAAGTACCGCATGTTTACGAAGGAGTGCGCCGAATACCTGGACTGGAACTACGATGAGCTACAGGGGGACAAGTCTCTGCTTCAGGACCTGGTGAACGGCAACTGGGGCGACGACCGGTTCCTGGTGGTGAAGCCGGGACAGCGAATAGCGCAGGACGTGAACAATCCGGGTATCATAAAGGCGGTTGAAGAATAGGAGGATGCCATGAAGCTGTGGATGTGCGTGGTGTTTGTTGTCGCGTGCGCGCTGTGTCTCGCTCCGGGCTGCACGGGCGAATCGGGCGGCGATACGGAGAAGGGGCAGGGCATGGAGAAGAAGCAGGAGTTCGAAAAGGACACGATCAAGACGTCCAAGGGAGATCTGGCGATCATGTTCATCGGACACGGCACGCTGATGTTCGAGTTCGACGGGAAGATCATTCATATCGATCCCTGGACCAAGCTGGCCGATTACTCGAAGCTGCCCAAGGCGGATACGGTGTTTCTGACCCACCATCACGGGGACCATCTGGATGCGAAGGCGCTGGAGCAGGTCCGGACCGACAAAACGACGGTGGTTCTCACGGAAATCTGCGCAAAGGACGTGAAGGGCGGTACCGTGATGAAGAACGGGGACGCAAAAGAAATCGGCGGCGTAAAGGTCGAGGCGGTTCCCGCCTACAATATCGTTCACAAGAGGGACAACGGCCAGCATTTCCATCCGAAGGGGGAGGGAAACGGCTATGTATTCACCTTCGGTGACAAGAATGTGTACGTCGCCGGCGACACCGAGAACACGCCGGAGATGAAGGCGCTGAAGGACATCGACGTCGCGTTTCTGCCGATGAACCTGCCGTACACGATGACGCCGGAGATGGTCGCGGACGCGGCCAGGGCGTTCAAGCCGAAGATCCTGTATCCGTATCACTACGGGGAGACGGACACGGCGAAGATCGTGGAGCTGCTGAAGGATGAGAAGGGAATCGAGGTCCGCATCCGCAGGATGAAATAACGTGCGTGAGGCTCAGAAGACCTTTCTGAGCTGGGAGGCCAGGACCTCCGCCTGCCTGGCTTCCTCCCGTGTGAAGCTCTCCGCGCCGAAGCGGGCGCGCTCGTAGAGCCCCACCAGGTCCTCGAGCGCCCGGCGCGCGGAGACGCCGCTCTCGATGGGCGTCCGTGCCAGCTCCGTCGGCAGATCGGCCTCGCGCGCGGTGAGGAACGGTGCCGTTTCCGGCCGGAGGATATCGAGAAGCTCTCGCGTCCGGAGATACGTGCGCGCCACGGAGCGGCCCCTGCTGCCCCACGCGGTGTTCTTCGGTTTCCAGACGGTGCCCGCGATCACGCGGGTCTTCCTTCCGAGCTTCCGGAGGCCCCGTATCAGCAGGGCTATCGCGGCGGTGATGAACGCGGCGGACAGCGTCATCATCGTGGCCCGGTGACGCATCGCCCAGCCCGCGATCGTGCTGACGACGGTGGTCGCCCTCCGGACGGTGAGCGCGACGCGATTGAACATGCCGGTCTGCATGCGGCGGTTGAAGTTGACCACATACTCGTTGTACTTGTCGTCCAGGTAGTCGACCACCGGACACACGGTCGTGTCGTACCATCCGAGTCCCTGCAGGAACGCGATGTTCTCCGCGCGGCGCGGGGAAGGATCGAACTCCAGCCATCCTGCCCCCTCGAAGTACGCCTCCACCCAGGCGTGCGCGTCGCGCTGGCGCACGGTGTAGAATCCCCCCAGGTCGTTCCATTCCCCCCGCTGGAATCCGATCACGACGCGGCTCGGGATGCCGGCGGATCGAAGGAGCACCGCCATCGCCGAGGCGAAGAATTCGCAGTGTCCCTTCTTCACGTCGAAGAGGAACTCGGCCACCGGGTCCCTGCTGGTCGGCACGATCCCGGAGTCCAGGCTGTACGCGCATTCGCGGCCGAGGTACTCCTCCATCGCGAGTGCCGCCAGGTACGGTGTCCTTCCCGCCGCCAGCCGTCCGCCCAGCGCGGCGATCCTGGCGTCCAGCCCGGCCGGCAGGGCCATGAACAGCCGCGCGAACTGGGGTGACGACGCGGGATCGAAGCGCGGCGCTCTCCGCGCGCGCTCCTCCCGGTCCGGCCCCGGCGGCTCGCTCCACGCGGAATAGAACAGCTTGTCCTGGAGCGCCGCCCGGCCGACGATCTTGAACGTGTCGTTGAAGTCGCGCATCAGCGTGCCGTTGGACAGGTCTATTTCCATGATGACGGCGCCCGGAAGTGTGAATACGGTGTCGATGCCCTGCAGCATCATCTGAAACCGGGCCACGATCAGCTCGCTGCGGTCCTCCCGTCCCTCCCGGTAGCGGGGATCGAGCACGTAGAAGTCCCTTCCTCGCGTCGGGGACATCGTGTTCAGGTCCGTCGCCGACCGGACGTATCCCCTGCCGCTGAAATGCAGCCATCGCCACATCGCTCCGGCGGAGCCGAAGGTCCAGGCCTGGCCGTCGAACAGGTTGAACGCCCTGCCGCGCCACCTCATGTGCTTTTCCCGCAGCGCCCCCCGCTCGACCTTCACCTTCATCACCACCGAGTCGTCGCCCGCGATGGCGCCGAACGACCCGTGCCTCACCTGGTCGGAGAATCCGACCCGGGACCGGTTGGCCGTCGGATCCTCCCCCGGTGCGTACATGCCCAGGCCGCCCGCCCCGCCTATCCGCGGCATCAGCGCGAACATGCCGGCGATGACGATGACGGCCGCGCCCAGCCCGGCCGCGCGGCGCAGGCGGGACGACGGCCTTCCCGGCACCACCAATCCGTGCTCCGGTACGGCCTGCACCGCACGGGTGTGCTCCGCCGCCGCGCCGCCCCTGAGGAAGAGGTAGATGAACGCCAGGAACACGAGCATGAAGACGCCGTAGTCATAGATGATGGCGCTCTGCACCACCGTCATCCACGCCGAGATCGAATACGGGTAGAACTTTCGGTGAAAGGAGTCGTGCAGCAGGTAATACAGCTGGGCCGTCACCAGGAAGTACGGGATGGTGATGATTACCCCGGCGGTGATGCCGTGCGTCGCCGCGTTGGCGAGCACCAGCAGGAAGAAGAACACCGCGACCAGGTTCGAGATGACGCTCAGGGTCTTGTCGCTGAACCTTCCCCGCAGCTCCACCGTCAGCACCAGCAGAGCGATGAAGACCGGCACCAGCGGGATGGTCATCAGCTTCGAGATGATGAGCGACGCGATGCTGACGCACGTCGTGAGGAACGCGAGCCGGACGAGCCGTTGTTCCGGAGTCGAGGCGGCGAGCAGGCCGCGCAGCCGCATTATACCGCTAGCCGGCACCGGTCTTTCTCCTTCCCAGCGCCGGCGCGTACCGGCGGTAGTCGCGGGGGCCGATCACGATATCCGACAGCCCGATGCCGCGCGGGGTCCGCCCGGAATGCACCAGCACCGTGAGGCACGAGGAATCCGTCGTCATCCGGCGGTTGAGCGGCACCTCGTCCTCCGGTCCGAGAAGCGCCAGCAGTTCCAGCATCGCCTTCATCTTCCGTTCCGATCTCCCGAAGGTGATGACGTCTCTCGCGGTCACCAGCTCGATCAGCCGGTTGCGGCCGTGGTAGAAGACCGCGAGGGACGCGGCCATCCGTATCGCGTCCTCCCTGGTGTCCGGCAGGCCGGTGGAGATGTCCAGGTAGAGGGCGACCTTGGGACGGCGCTCGATCCGGTGGTACTCACCGACCACCAGCACGTCGCGCCGGGCGGTGGCCTTCCAGTTCACCCGGCGGGGATCGTCTCCCTCCCGGTACTCGCGTAGCGCCTGCACCTCCCGTTCCGTGTCGGGCGCGCTGGAGAACCGGGACAGGTTCACCGCGGCGCCCTCCAGCAGGCGGTCCCTCACCTCGACCACCCGCGGATAGACGAGGATTTCCGCGTCGGCCTTCCGGTCCCATTCCCGCCGGAAGAGCCCGAGCGGGTACGCGGTGGAGAGATGCACGCTGCCGAGGTGCTGCCGGCCGCGGCGGGGGAAGATGACAGGAAGCGTGAACTCCACGTGACTGCGCGGTGCCAGCGCGCCGACGAGCGCCGGCCGGCCGGCGGAATCCTCCGCCGCCCCGCGGTCCTCCACCAGCACCGCCGGGGTCTGCACCAGGGTTCCCGGGTTTCGGACGCGGACGCGCAGGCCCACCTCGGTGCCCTCGTGGGCGGTCGAGGGGAGCGACCGTTCGACGCGCAGCTTTCGCGCCAGCAGGGAGGGCCCGATCCAGCCGATGGCTACCGCGGCGGACAGCACCGCGAAGAGCAGGTAGAGCAGGTTGTGCTGGGTGGCGAGGATTCCGTACGCCGTGGCGAGCGTCGCCACGAACAGCATACCGCTTCGTCGGGTGGGCCTGCTAACGGGGGACCTCCACGGACTCTATCACCTTGCGCACCACCTGGTCCTGCGCCGCGGAGATATCGGCGGTATCGCGCGCGGCCAGCACGGTGAGCCGGTGCGCCAGCGCCGGGACGGCGGAGCGCTTTAGGTCGTCCGGCACCACGTACGTGTTGCCGGCCATCAGCGCGAACGCCTTGGCGGCGCAGATCCACAGCAGCGCCCCCCGGGGGCTCACCCCCAGCTCCACGTCGGGATGCTCGCGCGTCCGGCGAACCACCCGGTGGACGTAATCCACCAGCGAGTCCTCTATCGTCACCTTCTCGACGGCGTCCTGGAGTTCCAGGACCTCCTCGCAGGTCAGTACCGGCTCCAGCGTGTCTATGTGCGGCTCGGTGGAACCGTGCGCGTAGAGCTTCTTCTCCTCCTCGGAACCGGGATAGTCCATCCGCAGCCGCACCAGGAACCGGTCGATCTGCGCCTCGGGGAGCGGGTACGTGCCCTCGAATTCTATCGGGTTCTCCGTGGCGAGCACGAAGAACGGGCGCGGCAGCTCGAAGGTCCCCGCGTCCACCGAGATGCGGCACTCCTGCATCGCCTCGAGGAGAGCGGACTGGGTTTTGGGGTTGGCGCGGTTTATCTCGTCGGCGAGGAAGACGTTCGCGAAGATCGGTCCCTGCTTGAAGCTGAACGTGCTCGCGTTGCGGTCGTACACGCTGGTGCCCAGCACATCCGCCGGCATCAGGTCATTCGTGAACTGCATTCGGCGAAACTCCGCGCCGATGCTCCGGGCGAGTGACCGTGCCAGCACCGTCTTGCCGATACCCGGGAAGCCCTCGATCAGCAGGTGCCCGCGCGCCAGCAGGCACGCGACGGCGGTCTCCAGCAGGCCGTCGGACGCGTACACGGTGCGCCGCAGGTTGGCAACGAACTGCGCGCATTTCTCGCTCACCGGTCTCCCTCCATCCCGAAGTGCTTCTTCAGGAACGCCATTCGCTCCTTCTCGAACGTCGTATCGAGCTTCTCATAGTCCGTGTCGAGCCGCTGGACACATTCGACGCCGAGCTCCTTCATCTTCTTCTCCAGGTGCCGGCCGAAATTCGGATGATGAATACTTCCCGTCTTTCCCTGGCGCGCCTGGTGATAGAGGAAGACCGGGGGATCATCCTTGGTGAGGTGGGTGATGGAAGATGCGTCCTTCATGAGCCTGTCGAGCGTCTCGTCTACCTCGAGCGTTTCCCATTTCGTTTCCTTCGGCAGACCGAAGAGTTGCCTGAGTGCCCGGGGCTCCTCGTCGGCCGCCTTGCCAGGCACGATCCTGGCGATCTCCCGGGGGTCGTACGTGCACTGGACGCGCAGGCCGACGACGCACACGAGCCGTGTAGATTCCCGCAGAACGGGGTCCTCCGCCTTGGGGTCGGCCAGGTCGTCGTGGAACGCCAGCCACAATGAGATGCCGCCGCCTGCCGAGCCGCCGGTCGCCGCGACCCGCTTGGGGTCGATGTTCCACTTCTTCGCGTGATGGCGCAGGTACTGGATCGCGCGGGCGGCATCGTGCATCTGCGCGGGATACGGCGCGGCATCGGTCAGTCGGTAATTCACCGCCGCGACGGCGATGCCGGCCTCCGTGAACACTGCCGCGTCGAGGAGGCCACCCTGTCCCATACGGTTCTTGTCGCCGCCGTAGAAGCCGCCGCCGTGGAAGTACACCAGGAGTGGGGCCGGCTTGTCTGATTTCGCCTTCCACAGGTCGAAGACGTTCCTCTGGTGAGGCCCGTACGATTCGTTCCGCACGTCCGGCTTGGGCTGCACGATCTTCCTCCTCTTCGCGGCGTGTAACACCGGCTGCAGCGTACTGATTCCGGACAGGGCGGCCGCCGCGATCGCCCCCGCCGCGAGTATTCTGGTGATGCGCATCTCTCTTCCTCCGGCAGTATTCCTGAACGACGGCATCTTACACCGTTCCGATATACCCGCCAAGAGTCCGGGCCGCAAGCGGTCCCTGAGCGGGTTCTAGGTTCGACCGGCTGTCCGCCGGCAGGCGGACCGTTCCTTGGCCGGGCGAAGCTTGCCTCGGAGGCGCCCAGTTCCGTAAAGGGCGCCGAGAATGAGCGAAGGGACCGCTTGCGGTCCGGACAGAGGACGCGATATAGTAGTGGCTATGAACGGCAAAGCGAAGATCCACGTGGTCTGTCCGGCCAGGTACCTGCAGTGCGCCAGCTACCTGATCGAGGGCCCGGACGGCCTGATCCTGGTGGATCCCGGGTGCGGCGGGTACCAGGATGACCTGCTGACCAACATCGAGGCCGTCGGCCGGCGGCTGGACGAGCTCCGGCTTGTCCTGCTGACGCACTGCCATCTGGACCACGCGCGCGGCGCGCACCTGTTCCGGGAGCGCGGCATCCCGGTCGCGTGCTCGGTCGAAACGGCCGAGATCATGAGGACCGGGGACGAAAGGATGTGGTACGAGTTCCCCGACTACCTGGTGCCGACGGAGGCGGATGGGGTTCTGGAGGACGGGGAGGAAATCGGGCTGTGCGGAGTGCCGGTCAGAGCGATAGAGACGCCGGGCCACACGCCGGGCTCTCTCAGCTTCCTCGTGGAGACAGAGAGCGGGCGCGCGGCGATCACCGGGGACCTCATCAACATCGAAGGGCATCCGGGCTGGGCGGGAAGCATAGGGTTCTCCGTCGAGGACTCCCAGGCCAGCCTGCGTCGGCTGATAGAAGAGGCGCCCGCGAAGGCGTTCTGGGGCCACGGCCTGATACGGGAGGACGCCGTCGCGTGGCTCAGATCGGCTCTGGAACTCGCCGAAAGCGGCAAGTGGCGGCTGGAGACGGAGCGCCACCCGGACCGACCCCCGCTCGATTCCTTCGAAAAAACCTCGTAGTTCCGCGTCACACGTGCCGGAAAACGAAGAATACGCTTACAGGGATGCTGTCGCGGTAATCCACCCGATCCCTTGGGCGGGATTATCGTTGCGTGGACCGGATGGAAGCTGTGTAATATTGCCTGAGCAAGAGTTATGGAACGCCTCGACAACATAACGCTGGAAGAGTTCGGTCGGCTGATTCGGAAGCATCAGGCCGGAGTGCGGGCGTTCGTCTGTTCCCTCGGCGCCTGCTTCGATTACGTGGACGACATCGCGCAGGAGAGCTTCCTGATCGCCTGGAAGAAGAGGGACTCCTTCGACACCAGCCGTGACTTCGGCAACTGGGTCCGCGGGATCGCCAGGAATGTCGTCCTGCGCAAGCGCGTCAAAGACGAGCGGGGCGCTCACGTCGTCAACATGAAGCTTTCCGAGATCCTCGCGGAGCAGAGCGAAGAGGAAGACGTGAGGGATCCGGAGACGACCCTCGCGCTGGTGCAGGCGCTCGACGACTGTGTCGATCAGCTTCCGCCCAAAACCGGTGCGCTTCTGCGGGAGCGGTACGAGAACAATGCGACGGCCTCCCAGCTGGCGGAACGGCTGGGCACCACCGGGGACGCGGTGCGGCAGGCGTTCGTGCGGCTGAGGCGCCGGCTTCGGGAATGCATCCAGGAGAGGGTGGGGGAGGCGATCTCGTGAGCGGGAAAGAAGTCAACCTGCTCGTCGCACGGCTTGTGGACGGCGAGATATCACACACCGAGTCCCGCGAGCTGGCCGGCCTGATCGAGATGAATCCGGAGTTCGGCTACGAGGTCCGCGGGGAGCTGGAGCTTTCGGATCTCCTCTCCCAGAAATTTCACGAGACACGCTCCGCGAACGCGTTCATGGCCGCCATGAAGGGGCGGTTCAGGGCGGACCGGAGCGCGACCCGGTTCGTGGCGGCGGCCGTCGATATGATCGAGAAATCGGAGCGGCCGAAAAGGAAACGTGCAACGAAGAAGACGATATGGTGGCTTCTTCCCGTCGCCGCCTGCCTGGCGGTCATCGTCGGGTCTTTCAGGTACAACGAGGAGCAGGCTGAGCGGCTGCCCGAGCGGATCGTGGCACGCATCAAGGCCCTGAGCTCGGACGTGGAGATTACCCGGAAGGGCGAGGTAGTGCTCGCGACGATCGGGATGGATCTCCTTCCGGGCGACCGCATCAAGACAAAGTCGACCCAGCGGGTGACGTGCTCCTATCCGGGTGAGAAGACAACGGTTCTGCTCGACGGCAGGACTGAGCTGGAGTTTCAATCGGCCGAGAAGGGAAGGCGCCTGTTCATCGAGAAAGGGAAGATCGATGCGCGGGTCGCATCCGGATCCGCCTATGCGCCGTTCGTGGTAGCCACGCCTCACGCCGAGTGCGAGATCAAGGGCACCCGCTTCATGCTCACCGTGAGGTCGGGACGCACCCGGGTCGAGGTGAGCGAGGGCATCGTGGCGCTGAAACAGCTCGCGGACGGCGCGGTGATCCAGATAGGCGCCGGCGAGTTCGCGGAGGCGCGGAAGCGGGGAGGAACGCTCATGGCAAGAGCGAGCAAAGATCCGCCCGACAGAATACTGCCGCCGGTGAAGCTTTCGGAGGACGGGCCGGAGATATTCCGGGATGAATTCACCTCCGGGATGGAGAACTGGGAGCCGGTTATCGAGGACGATTCAGGAAGGTTCCGGCCGCTGAATGAATCGGAGGCCGGACTTGTCGAATGGGACGGCCAGACGCTGCAGAGAAAGGCTGAGCCCGGTGTGGTGGTCATGCACGCAAATCTGACGAAGGACAAACAGCTCGGTATCCGGCTGAAGCGAGATATCCCGCCGGGTTCCATCATTATTGAGTACGAATTCAAGGGGCAGTCCGGCTCCTTCTTCGATGTCAAGTACGGCCCGGGCGTTGAATGGACGGCAAGCAACGATTATTTCCCCGGCAAGTACAGCACCAGCTGGAACGTCGAGAGGCGGGAGCTGATCCGGCTGAAGCCGAAAGACGGCTTCGAGCGATACGACCACCGCTGCTGGTATTACAGGGGTGCCGAGGGGAAATACGAACCCGAGACGGTGTCTGCCGACTCTCTGCGCATGAAGGGCGAGCGGCAGATCATCATTACCGGCAGGGCGAGGAAGACGCGGATAGGCCGTGTCGTGATACGAAAACTCGCCAAGCCCGGAGCGAGATAGCTCTACGCCGTCTTTCTCAGCCGCGGCCGGTAGTACGCCAGCAGATTCCCTTCCGCCTTCCACATCTCGTCGAACATCTTCCGTATCTGCTTGAGCGACAGCACCGCGCCGACGCTGGGGTCGAGCGCCACCGCGTGGAACGCCGCGGCCCTGTCGCGTTCCAGCACCGCCTTCACCGCCAGCTCCTGCACCGCGATGTTGGACCGGCACATCGCCGCGCACTGGGGCGGCAGGTCGCCTATCTCGCACGGATGGATGCCCATGTTGTCCGTCAGGCACGGCACCTCCACGCAGCATCCCTGCGGCAGGTTGGATATCAGGTTGCGGTTCATCACGCTGCCGTTGAAACGCATCGGCTCGTTCGTCGTCATCGCCTCCATGATGCCTGACGCGTACTCGTGGGACCGAACCAGCTTCACGCTGTCGGCCTGTGACGCCTTAACGCCCATGTCCTCGAACCAGCTCTGACGCCTTCCTTTTATCGCGTCCGAGTTCATCACCATCGGCTTCATGATCTCCTGCTCGTGCTGATACCACGGCACGTATTCCGACATGTGAGGGGTGCTCTCCGTGACGAAGTAGCCGAAGTTCTGCATGATCTCGAAGCGGACCCGGTTCCCGGCGAACACCTTCGGATCGCGGGACGCCTTGAAGAGCCGGGGGTACGCGTCCTTGCCGTTGTGCGTGAACTCCAGGAACCACGCCATGTGGTTTATGCCGGCCACCCAGTGGCCGGTCTCCTCGTACGGCGCGTCGATGTACCCGGCGAGCTGTTTGGACGTGCCCTGCACGCTGTGACACAGGCCGATCACCGGAACGTTCGAACATTCATTAAGTATCCAGGTCACCATCGCCATCGGATTGGTGTAGTTGACAATCGTCGCGTTCGGCGCGAGCCGGTTTATGTCCTTCACCATCGCCATCAGCTCGGGCCCGGTGCGCAGCGTGCGGAACACTCCGCCCGCGCCGACCGTGTCGCCGATCGTCTGAACGATGCCGTACTTACGCGGAATGCCCATCTCGAACTCGTACGGCTTGTCGTAGTAGGCAGGTCCGCCTATCGCGACCGAGATCACGACGAAGTTCGCGTTCTTCAGAACCTTGGTGCGGTCCGTGTGCGACACCACCTTCGCGGGAAGGTCGTTCGCGTCGATCACCCTCTCTATGTAGGCGTGCACCGTTTTCAGCTTCTTCTCATCGGTGTCGCACAGCGCGATAGTGCTGTCGCGCAGCGGCTCCCTCGAGAGGATATCGATGGACAGCCTGCTTCCGAACCCGCTTCCCGCGCCGATCAGTACCACCTTCATTGCAGCCTCCTTTACACATTTATTGATTTGCACAGGTTTGACATAATGCTTTAGAGTATTTAAGATATATCGAAGATTTCCGTCAAGGACCAGAAGTTGATTTATGGGACCAGGGACTGACGTTCGCGGGCATTACAACCGGTGGCGGGTGCGTTTCCACGTGGAGCGCACGCTGAAGGCCTTTCCCCGCCCGTTTGCGGCGGCGTCGGACCATGTCGAAACGACGGGGTACCGCTTCGAGGGAAGGAATCGCCACTCCACGCAGCACCTGTTCCAGTACACGCTGGAGGGGGAGGGGCTCTTCCGGGACGGTCGGGGGACGCACGCGCTGCCTGTCGGGACCGGGTTCCTTTGCAGGATCAATGATCCGGAAACGGGCTACCGTTATCCCGAAGACGCGAAAGATCCGTGGATACAGATGTTCTTCACGTTCATCGGAGCGACGGCAATGGTGGAGTCAATCGTATCCCGGTTCGGAGCGGTCTTCCCGGTGCCGCGGGACTCCGGGATCATCCGAAGAATGCTCGAATACGAAAGCCGGTCGGGAGCCATTCTTGAAATGACCGCGGGGGAGGGGGCATCCCTTGTGTCGTCTCTGCTCTACACACTCGCGGATGTCGGGATGCAGGCTACCTCGGACAGCGCCCATTCGTGGCTGGTGCGGGAGGCGCAGCGGCTGATGCGGTCGCGCGTGGAGGAGTACCTGAACGTGGGAGAGATCGCGAAGATGCTCAACGTCTCGACCGAGCACCTGTGCCGGGTATTCAGGAAAGAGACGGGAACCACCCCGCTGAGATACCTGAACGAGACCCGGATGCGCCGCGCGCGCGACCTGCTGTGCGACACCGCGCTGGGCTGCGGGGAGATCGCGGACCGGCTCGGGTTCGACAACGCGTCCCATTTCGCCCGTACGTTCCGCCGGGTAGTGGGCACCACGCCGCGAAAATACCGCCAGATCGGCGCGCCGCTGGTGTATTAGTATCTCAGCGTATCGATCGCGTACTTATCCGGCGCGAGTGACCCATACACCTCGGCGATACCGATCACGTCCTCCAGGCTGTCCCGGATGGGCGTGTACACCGATAGAAATGGGACGTTGTCGATCTCCTGCTCCTCGATCGCGGTGCCCCCGGCGAGCGCTTCGCCCATCGCCAGAGTGATGGGATGCAAGGCCTTCACCCCCTTGGGATGCCTGTCCATAGGCATCACGATCGCGGCGCCGTCCTGGCACTTCTGCCAGAGCTGGAGAGACGCGTCGCATTCGCTGATTCGCTTGAGCTTGAAGAGGATCTTCTTGACCTCGGCGAACCTGTCGTCGTCCACCCGGTAGTCGTCACCGGTGTACAGCTCCGGATCGACCACGATCTGCTTGAAGACGTCGCCGTCTATGAAGACCCCGGCGGCGTGCGCCAGGCGGCGCAGCCCGGCCTCCGTCTCTTTCCTGACCTTCGCGGATACTCGTACTTTCGCCATGATATCACCTATGCCTTTTCTACCGTTTCTGCGACCGCCCTGCGGGCGGAGACCCATTTGGAACGCGGAGCGTCGTGCCACGGACGCGGGCTCATCTTGCGCGCCCGGGTATCGCTGCCGGAACCTCCCGGGTACTCGTCTCTCTGCCACCAGTCCTCCCGCCCCCGGGTATTGCCGAGATGGTCCGCGATGATGGCGTCGGCCGCGTCGCGCGAACCGGTCCGCTTCGTGAGCTCCGTCAGATACGCGTTGTCCTGAACCCCCCGCCGCATCGTCTTCATACGGACGCTGGCGAGCGCGCCGTCGATGCCGAGGACCGAGGCCGGGTACATTATGTGATTGTGCCCGCCGCCGGGCGACTTCCACCACTCCCGTCCGCCCCAGCCGAGCGCGTTCCAGTACGTGAACCCGTCCACGCCCCGGCCCCAGGCCAGCCACGGCCACACCAGATTATGCATCCGCGACGGAGCGGCAATGTTACCGGCGCCGCCGTAGAAGAATATCTCCTGGCCCTTGGATTTCAGAAGCTCGGCCTCGTCCGGGAACGGCGCCAGGTAGCCGCCGTTCACGATCCACAGATCAATCGCGTCGCCCAGCTCGCTCTTCGCCGATTTACCGAAGATCCATGAGCTGTCGATCCGGTTAATAAACTGCGGCCCCTCGATCCCCTCGATCGCCTCCAGCGCAAGCTTTGCCGGATACAGCGTCGCCTTGTTGTCGCGTTCGAACCTGATCTCATCCATGTCCCACGGGAAGTACTTCCACCGTGCCTTGTGGTTGAAGAACACTTCGAGCTTGGTCTTCGTCCAGCCCTTCTCGGCGAAATGGACGGCGAATTCGCGAACTACGTTCTTGAACTCCGTTTCGTACCCCGGCGTGCCGTACTTCTCGAAGTACGCCGGCCAGTTCAGATTGATGGGCAGATATATATAGGAAAGTGGCGTCGGCCCGCGTCGGGTGCCTTCGAAGGCGGACCCGTCCAGATACGGTCCCCAGTGTTTGTCCCATGGTCCCCAGTCTTTCACCCGCCGGTTCTTTCCGCGTCCCTCGAGCACCGGGATGAAGTCGTGCTCCATCCGGCCCGAGTGAGCGTACGGAAGCAGGTGAAACACGCCGAGGTGGTCGTGTATCACGCGGAAGAACTCCTTCTCGATCGCGGCGTAACGCTCAGATCGGAAATCCAGTCCCGGCCACCCGTGGACGGGACCCACGCCGTACGCGTTCATGTCCGCGACACAGGTCGGTTCCTTGGGAAGCTCGAAGTCGTATACGTGCAGCGCGATCTCGAGGCGGACATCACCCGCGTTCTCACACTTCAGGGCCAGCGTCAGCTCGTGGTCGCCGGCCTGAGTTCCGGACGGAAGGTAGAGTTCTACAATATAGGTCTGGCGTTTGCGGTTCTTGACGCGCAAAAGCTTCGCGGCCTCCTTGGACAGATTCCCCGCGTTCGCCGCATCGAGGGGCATCACCGGATCGTCGTAGAAGGCCTCCTGGATAGGAACCGCGATGTTCGCGAAGAGCGAGAGCTCGGGCGAGACGGCTCCGCCCGATTCCAGGGAGACCGATCGCAGCGTGCCGGCCTTCTTCTCCACGACGAGCTGGAACGCCAGCACCTCGTTGGAAGCGCCCGACAGGTGAAGCGTGCTCGCCGAGGCATCCCATATTTCATTTTTCAGGTAATGATCGACGTCCTCGCTCGGGACCGCCACGGACAGCGGCTCACACGGAAGGATGGACGGAACGAGGTCCGCACACCACACGAGAGGCGTTTTCGAAGCCACGGGTACCTCCTTTCGGGTTCGACATCGGGCTTGCTCGGAACCTTCACCCTACACCCGGGTGTGAGGGGTGTCAATACGAAAATGGGACGATTTTCGCGTATAATGCGGTTTACAGGGAGGTGACCTTGAATATCCTTTTTATCATATCCGACCAGCACAAGAGGAGCGCCGCCGGCTGCTACGGGGATTCGGTGACTCAAACCCGTCACATTGACCGTCTGGCCGAGGAAGGGATGCGCTTCACGAATGCGTGCTGTCCGTATCCTCTCTGCGGGCCCTCGCGGTCCGCGATAGTGACGGGAACGCATCCGGGGACCTGTGAGGTGTACAACCATAGCTATATGGATTCCCTTCCGGACCTGCCGACGATGGGAAGTGTCTTTCGCGACGCGGGATACGCAACGGGGGCCATCGGCAAGCTGCACGTCGCCGGTGAGACGGACGAGAGGGACCTCGGCTTCGACGAGCGGGGACTGCGCATCTACACCGGGACGAGCGGAAGCTACCGCGAGGTAGTCGGGGACGAGACCCTGCGCGCATACGCCGGCCACATGTTCGGCCGCCGGTCGGCGCGCCACGTGTACAACCCGTCGAACCAGCCGGTGGACATGGACGAAGACCTGATGCTGGACAACATGGTGGTGGACCGCTGTGTCGAATTCATGCGCGCGCACCGGGATGAGCCGTTCTTCCTGTGGGCCGGTCTGGAGAAGCCGCATCCGGAATGGTACGCTCCCGCCAGGTTCCACGACGTGTACGATCCGGAGAAGATGCTGCTTCCGCCGACCTCTTCCGTGGAGTCCATCGCGGATCTTTCGGAGAGCATGGTGCCCGGGCATATGCGCCGCAGAAGGGATTCGGTGGAGATGATGCGGGGGATGATCGCCGCGTACCGCGCGAACGTGACGTACATGGACTGGAACGTGGGCCGGCTCCTCGATGCGCTGGACGAGCTGGAGCTGAGAGGGGATACGATCGTCGTGTACACCTCGGACCACGGGGAGAATATGGGCGAGCATGGCATGTGGTGGAAGAAC
>CAYMFW010000112.1:0-15592 GCA_964389785.1 uncultured Planctomycetota bacterium | reverse complement strand
CCCGTCTCTTGTAGGGTACCGGCACCTCCGCGATCTTCAGCCCCAGTTTGGCGGCGCCGATGATCAGGTCGAAATCACCCCACGGACACCGGGACATGTCTATCCTGTCGTAATCCTTCCGGAGCAGGACCTTCGTGCCGCACAGGGTATCCGTCAGCCGCTGCCGGAGGAGTACGCTGAACAGCAGGGCGAACACCCGATTGCCGAAGCGGTTGAGGGGACGCATCGCACCGCTTTCCATCGGCCGGACGAATCTCGTCCCGTTGACGAAGCCGGCCTCTCCCGAGGCCAGCGCGTCGTAGAACTTGGGCAGCTCCGCGGCCGGGACGGCGAGGTCCGCGTCGAGGATCATCACCACGTCTCCCTTCGCCGCCTCGAATCCCTGCTTCACCGCGTGGCCCTTCCCTCTGTTGGGGGAGTAGGAGACGATCCTCACCTCGATATCGTTTCGAAGTCCCTTCTGACGTTCCACCTCTTCTTTCGTATCGTCCGTGGAGCCGTCGTCCACGAAGATGACCTCCGTGAAGCTCCCCATCACGGGTACGCTCTCGACACAGGCGCGGACGTTGCCGGCCTCGTTGAAGCAGGGGACGACGACGGAGCAGGAAAGCGGGTCGCTCATGCGGGGATTCTCATGAGCGGGTGAGTGCCGCATGGATGTCTTCGAGGATCTGCTCCACGGTGAAGGTGAGCTGCCATTCCGGGCAGTGTGAGCGGAATCTACTCACGTCGCTTATCCACCAGATGTGATCGCCGATCCGTGCGGTGTCCGAATACGTCCACTCGAGCTTCCTTCCGGCGATCTTCTCACACAGCGATATCGCCTCCCGCACCGAACAGCTGGCGAACCTGCTCCCGCCGATGTTGTAAACCTCTCCCTGTCCAGGGGTTCGGTAGAAGGCGTGGAACGCACGGACCAGATCCAGGCTGTGGATGTTGTCCCGTACCTGCTTGCCCTTGTAGCCGTAGACGGTGTAGGGTGTGCCGGTGACGGTGCACTTCATCAGGTAGTGGAGGAACCCGTGCAGCTCCGCGCCGGCGTGACCCGGTCCGGTGATACATCCGGCCCTGAAGCACGCGGTGTTCATGCCGAAATTCCTTCCGTACTCCTGCACCATCGCGTCGGCGGCCAGTTTGGAGACGCCGAACACGCTGTGTGTGCTGCGGTCCACCGACATCGTCTCGTCGATCCCGTTCTCGTGGAACGGATGTGATTCGTCCAGTTCCCAGCGGGTCTCCTTCTCGACGAGCGGCAGGCGATTTGGCGTGTCGCCGTACACCTTGTTGGTGGATACGAACACGAACGCCGTTTCCGGGCAGTGCCGTCGTGCGGTCTCGAGCAGGCCGAGCGTCGCGCGCGCGTTCACGTCGAAGTCAGTCTGCGGGTCGCGCGCCGCCCAGTCGTGCGACGGCTGTGCCGCGCAGTGCACCACCAGTCTGATGTCTATTCCGTAGGTCGAGAATATTCCCTCGATTTCGTCTTGCGAGCGGATGTCCGCCTGGTGGTGAGTGTAGTGCTCGACCTCCCGCCGGAGCAGCTCGACTCTTCCCGCAGTGGAGGCGTCGTCTCCGAAGAACCGGCGGCGCATGTCGTTGTCGATGCCGACCGTCCGGAATCCGCTCCCGCTGAAGTATCTGACCGCCTCCGATCCGACGAGGCCTCCGGAGCCGGTAATGAGAGCGATGTCCACCGTCAGCCCGTCCGCGCTAAGCGCTACTGCGTCCGGAGGGTCTGCATCTTGAAGGCCTGGTACCGCATCTGTCTCAGCCGGGTCAGCTTGTTCTCTATGCTCTGTTTGGGCGTGAAGACGAGCTCGGTGGTGAGGGCGTTGAGCGCCTCCTCCGCCTCGAGGCAGAGGGCGTGGGCGCGTTTGTATCCCGTCTTCGCCGTTATGAGCTGACGGATGTCGGCTATCTTCGCGTCTATCGCCTGGAGCTTTTCGATCTCCTTGTCTATCTTGCGGAACCAGTTCTCCCAGCTCACCTTCGAGGGGTCGACCTTGGGCCTGAGACCGTACTTGTTCTCGACCGCGTCCAGGAGTGCCGCGTGTGCGGCCCGTCTCACCCGGTCGCTGCCGTCGCTGAGAAGGTTCATCGCCGGCTTGATAAGGGTGCTCCGCGCGGTGGTCGCGAGCACCTGCAGGGCCCAGTAGCGCCGGAACTCGTCGTGGCTCTCGAGAGCGATCGCCAGCGCATCCTCGTGACCGCGGGCGGCGAACTCTATCAGTCCCTTGGCGGAGGCCATGCAGGGCTTCTCGGAGTCGGACAGCACCATGTTGACGAGACTCGGGGTCGTCTTCCGGATGTCGAGGTCAACGACGCCTTCGACGGCGGCGGCCCGGACCTCCGCGTCATCGTGCTTGAGAAGCATCATCACGATGTTCTCTCCGCCGGGCCCTCCGATCCGTGTGGCGAGCCGGGCGTACGTCATGCCGGCGGGCTTCGTCGCCGTTTCGCACCTCGACTCCATATAGCGGAGGATATCGGCGGCGCGCGCCGAGAACGCGTCCGAGGTGAGTATCTCCACGAGGGCGGTCCTGACCCTGCTGTCCTCGCTCGTCGCCGCCTGTTCCACCAGGATCGGCAGCTTCTCCGGGCCGGAAATCTTTCCGAGCGCGATCGCCGCCTTCTCCCTGACCCTGGCGTTCGTGTCCTGTATCAGCTTGAGGAGCGGGTCGAACGCCTCCCTCATCTCGCTGAGCCCTATCCACTCGCAGGCTACCCTCCTTACGTCGGGGACGGTGTCGGCGAGGGCGTCGATCACCGCCTGTTTCGCGGCCCCGTTCTCGACGCGCGCCAGCACCCGCAGCGCGTTTACTCTGGTCTGCGGACGCTTTGACTGTATCAGCGCAAGTGATTCCTTCAGCGCGGCCAGCCGCGCGAGCGCCATCGCGGCGTACCGTCCGGTGATGTCGTCCCCGGTCTCCATCAGCTTGACGAGCGGAGGAATGGCTTCCTTTCCGTAATCGGCGATCTGCATCGCGGCCCACTTGCGGTCGGTGTCGGTGCCTTTCTGTATGGTGGACAGCAGGTGCCTGAAATGGAGGGGCGGATAAAGTATTATGATGCCGGCCACCACCACCGCCATGATGATGGTCGTGATTATGGCTTTTCTGTAGAAACCCTCCGGCAGCTCCCTGGGTTCGGGTTCCTTCTCCCTGACTATGGTCGCCACCGGGACCGCGACGGGGATCCGGGGGTCACCGGCCGCGCTGGCTCCGGTCACCTTCGGTTTGGTTCTGCCGGTGTCCTTGGACTTTCCGGTCTTCGACTTCAGGCCCTTGAGGGCCCCTCGTTTTATTCTTCTTCGACGTCTTACCATAGCGCTTCACCCTCCGGGTTTGTCTGCGCAATTGTGCGGTTTACGGCGTCTCCAGTCAAGACTTCTCCGCCTTGACGGCAAGAATCGATCGAAACATCCGCGCCCGTCTGGTTACCTTGAATCCCGAGTCCTCCAGCGCGGTGAGGAGCAGGCCGGCGTCGTACCGAGTGATATGATGCACCGCGTACGCGCCGGGGAGCATCCGTTCGTATGCCCATTCGATCGCTCGCCAGACAGGGGACGAATAGTCCGGTGTCGTGACGACCAGATTTCCTCCACGCGCCGTCACCCTGGCGAGCTCCCGGAATATCTCGTTGCCCTCGGGGAGATGTTCGATTACCTCGGTGCAGAGGACCTCGCGGAACGTGCGGTCCGGGAAAGGCAGCCTGGACGCGTCGGCGCAGAGAGCCCGGGCGCCCTGGTGACGGACGTACCGCGCCTTCGCGATGTCGAGGTCGATGCCGACTGCGCCGGACGTGAGTATGTACCGCCAGGATCCGCAGCCCACATCGAGCGCCGGCTCGCGGCCCTCGAGCATCGAGGTGATAAGACGATATCGGCTCCAGTGCCACAGCCGCTGGAGCGGGATCCGGCTAGTGTACGCCCGGTGGTCGTAGTCGGCGAAGTAGACCGTGTTCCTGAGGCGCCACAGTCGAAACCCGGTTTTGAGAAACGCCCAGCCGTATGCCCAGACGCGGGCCTTGGTGAGTCCGGTGACCCGAGGCGTGTATTCGAACGGCACCTCGGCCAGGCGGAAGCCGCGTGCGTACGCCTTCACCGCGATCTCCGCCTGAATGTCGAAATGCCTGCCGGAGAGTTCGAATTCCTCGAATATCCGGCGGCGATACATCCGGAACCCGCCGGAGATGTCACGGATGGGGAGAGAAATGAGGTTTCGGAGCCACCAGTTGAGCACACGGCTGAGCAGGTCCCTGAAGGCAGAGCAGACCGCCCCGCCGCCCGGGACGTACCTGGAGGCCGCGACCACGTCGGCGGCCCGGGCCGCCTCGAGCATATCCCCGATGTATCGCGGCTCGTGAGAGTTGTCGCCGTCCATGGTCACCACATACTCTCCGCGGGCCTCGCGTATGCCGCGGGCGATTGCCGCCCCGAATCCGGTGCCCCCCTCGACGAAGACGCGGGCGCCTGACGCCTGCGCGACCGCGGTCGTCCGATCCGTCGAGCCGCCGTCCACGACGATGATCTCGCCCTGGAGACCGAGTGACGCGAAGCAGGATGTGAGCCCGGGCAGGAGGAGCGGAAGGTTCTTCTCCTCGTTGAGCGCCGGAATAACGACTGATATATCCACGCCGCAATTATGCAGATAGGGGAGACTGAAATCCAGCGTCGTATGGGCCGTAACTGCGGGGGTGGTGGCGAACCTTGCCTCGGAGGCGCCCAATTCCGAAACGGGCGCCGAGGATGAGCGAGACGATACCCCTGCAGTAACGGCTGCGGAAGTGGTGTCGGTCGTCGGTTTCTGCTATCATTCGACGCATGAGCGAACTCGGTATCTTCTATGTGATTACGGAGCTGTACCGGGGAGGCGCGGAGAAGAATCTCTCGTACCTCGTGAGGAGCGTGCGTGAGCGGCACCGGGTGAAGGTGGTGTGCCTGTACGGCGACGGGGAAGTCGCGGGGGAGCTGAGGGACGCTGGAATCGAGGTGGAGTGCCTGGGTTTCAGGCGGGCGTGGCAGTTCTACAAGGTGCGTTCGCTCGCGCGGATGATGCGTGGGTTTGCGCCGGACATCGTGCATACCTTCCTGATTCACGCCAATATCGCGGGGCGGATTGCGGCGCGGCTCGCGCGTGTTCCCGTCACCCTGTCGTCGGTTCGCGTCGCGGAGAGGGAGAGAAGGCGGCACCTGCTGATGGACCGGTGGACCAACGGGCTGGTCACGCTGGAGGTCTGCAATTCAGAGGCGGTGAAACGGTTCATGGCCGACGAGGCCGGGATACCGTCGGATAGAATGAGGGTGATCCCCAACGGCATAGAGGTCTCAGGCTGCGGTGCGGGGCCGCTTCCCGAATGGCCTCCGGTGGTCACGTTCGTGGGGCGGCTTCACGAGCAGAAGGGGGTGGACGTCCTGATCCGCGCCGCGGCGCGGGTGCTCAAGGAAGTGCCGGAGGCGGTGTTCCGCATCGTGGGGGACGGGCCGAAGAGGGCGGAACTCGAAGCGTTGACGGGTCAGGAAGACGTCGCCGGCAGCGTGAGGTTCGAGGGATACGTCGGTGACGTGCCGGGGGTGCTGGCCGCGAGCAGCCTGCTCGTTCTCCCGTCCCGCTGGGAGGGGATGCCGAACGCGGTGCTGGAGGCGATGGCCTGCGGCCGTCCTGTGGTATGCTCTGGCGTGGACGGCTGCGGAGAGGTGGTGGCGGATGGGGAGACCGGGCTGCTGGTGCCGCCGGGGGATGACGCGGCCCTCGCGGAAGCGATCGTGACGGTCGTGAAGGATCGCGAGCGCGCCTCGCAGATGGGGCGCGCCGGACGGGAGCGGGTGGAGAAGCACTTCACCGTTCCGGCGATGGTCGATGCGTACGAGGAGCTGTATAGAGAATGTGCGGAATCTACGCGTACGTAGGATGGAACGGTGGGGGTCCGGACGCGGAGCGTCTCGGACGTGTCTGTTCGCTCATGAGGCACCGTGGACCCGACGAGCAGAATACCAGGATACTGCCCGGCGCGGTGCCGTACGTCGCGCTCGCGCACTCCCGTCTGGCGGTGATCGATCTCGAGACCGGGTCCCAGCCGATGTCGAACGAAGACGGCACTATATGGATCGTATATAACGGCGAGATCTACAACTTCCAGGACCTCCGGGAGGATCTGGAGGACAGGCATGAATTCCGTACCGCCTCCGACACCGAGGTGATAGTCCACGCGTACGAGGATTACGGGGCCGAATGTGTCCGGCGCTTCAACGGGATGTTCGCGTTCGTGATATGGGACGCCCGCGAGAGACGGGTATTCATGGCGCGGGACCGGCTGGGTCAGAAACCGCTCTACTACGTGAATGGGAACGGGCTGACCGCGGCCGCCTCGACGCTGCAGGCGCTGATGACCACCCCGGACCTCGCGCGGGAGCTGGACTGGGACGCGCTGGGGCTCTATTTCACCTACCAGTACGTTCCCGCGCCGCTGACGGCGTTCAAGGGGGTGCACGCGCTGGAGCCGGCTCACTACATGGTGATCGATGCGGCCGGGAGCCGCCGGCAAAGATACTGGCGGCCCGATTTCAGGCGGAAGACGGAGAGGGGCTTCGACGAGTCCTGCGAGGACCTGCGGGAGCTCATGTCGGACGCGGTGAAGCTGCGGTTGATCAGCGACGTGCCGGTGGGCGCGTTTCTGAGCGGAGGTATCGATTCGTCGATCACGGTGGGGCTGATGGCCCCGAAGCATTCCAGGCCGGTACGCACGTTTTCCATCGGGTTTGCGAACAAGGACTACGACGAACGGCCGTACGCGGCGAGCGCCGCCCGGGAGTTCGGGACGGCTCACATGGAGTACGAGGTCGGGCCGGAGTGCATCGAGGTGATCTCCGACGTGCTCGCGCACCACGGTCAGCCGTTCGCGGATTCCTCCGCGCTGCCGACGTATTACCTGTCGAAGTATACCCGTGAAGACGTGACGGTGGCGCTGTGCGGCGACGGGGGCGACGAATCCTTCGCCGGGTACGACCGGTACGCCGCGATGAGGCTCGGCGCGGTGGCCGACCGGGCCCCTCTGGGGGTGAGGCGGGCACTCCGCGCCGCGGTCGCCCGGCTCGTTCCGGTCAGAACGGAGCCGCGCACGCTGTGGGGACAAGCGAGGAGGCTGCTCGATGTGTGCTGTCTGGACGGGCTGGAGAGGTATCTGGGGATCATCGAGCACCTGTCCGAGGAGGATAAGCGGACGCTCGTCCCGGGAGCGGGAGCGGCGGGTATCCGCCGCGACCTGCCGCTGAGCGTGGATTTTCAGAACGCGACGGCGGAGGGCATCGTGGAGAAGACGATGGAGGTGGACCTGCTGAACTACCTGCCCGACGATCTGATGATGAAGGCGGACGTGGCATCCATGGCGCACGGCCTGGAGCTGAGGTCACCCTTCCTCGACTACCGCGTGGTCGAGCTCGCCGCGTGCTTCCCGTCGGCGTGGAAGCTATCGAGCGGGGTGAGGGGGACGAGCAAGCGGATACTGCGGGCGGCATTCGGGGAGATGCTGCCGCGTGAGATCCTGACGAGAGAGAAGCGGGGGTTCGGCCTTCCCCTCGCGGAGTGGCTGCGCACCGAGTGGTCCGAGTGGGCGCGATCGGTGCTGCTGTCGAAAAATGCCGGGGAGCGGGGGGTGTTCGATGGCGCCGCGGTGGGGCGGATGCTGGATGACCACGTGGAAGAGCGGGCGGATAACAGCTACAAGATCTGGAACCTTGTCTGCTTCGAGGTCTGGATGGAGAGCCTGTAGAAGGATGGAGATGCTCCGGACAGTCATCAGGCTCGCGGAACGCCGGGAGAAGACAGCGCTTCTTGTCGTCGTTCTCCTTGCCGTCGCGGTGCGCATCGGCTTCGCGCTCACGCTGCGCAACGAGTTCTGCTTCCCCGATTCGCACCGGTACCGCGAGGTGGCGGACAACGTCCTGGATGGGCGGGGGTTCGTGATGGAGAACGCGTGGCCGTTCCTCACCTTTCCGGACGAGCATCGGGGACCGTACTACGCCGCCAGTCCGCCGGGGTATTCCGCGTTCCTCGCCGGCTGCCGGACGATCGCGGGTGACAGCGTCCTGTTCGTGCGGCTGGTCCAGGCGCTGATGGGCGCTGCCATCTGTCTGGTCATCTATCGGATCGGCACGGTGCTGTTCGATCGGAGGGCGGGATTCGCCGCGGCGGTGATGTGCGCGCTGTATCCCTTCTTCGTGTTCTTCTCAGGGATGGTGCTGAGTGAGACACTTTTCGTGCTGGTGCTGTCCGCTTTCGTGATGATGCTGGTGGCTCTGTCGGACGAGGCGTCGTTCGTGATGGCGGGCCTGGCCGGCGCGGCGGCGGCGTGGGCGACCCAGCTGAGATCATCATTCCTCTTCATGCCGCTCGTGATACTGCCGGTGCTCCTCCTGCGTACGAAGGACATGAGGAAGTTCGCGCTGTGCGGCGTGTGCGTTCTTGTGACGATGGCGTTCTTTCTCATGCCGTGGACTGTCAGGAACCGCAAGGTGCTCGGGCACTGCGTGGTGACGACCACCAGGGGAGGGATGGGGCTGTACGAGGCGAATTCCGAGGGGGCCGACGGCGGGCCGCGGCTCGGCAGCACGCCCTGGCCGAGAGAGATCGGGAAGATGGGGGAGTACGAGCGTGACGCGTTCCTGAAGGCGGAGGCGAAGCGGATGATCCTGGCGGACCCGCTGCGATTCGCGGGTCTGGCGGTGCGAAAGGCGGCCCGGATGTGGAACGTGGTTCTGAACTACGAGGTGTACCGCACCGCGCTCTACAGCGCGGTGAGCATGATGTCGTACCTTCCGGTGATGATACTTGCGCTGGGCGGCGTGGTGATGGGGCGCCGCGACGCGAGGAATTGGCTGGTGCTTCTCGTGCCCGCCGTGTACTTCACGGCGATTCACATGGTCTTTATCGGGTCGGTTCGATACCGGCTTCCGGTGATGCCGTTCATCATGGTGCTGTCCGCGTGCGCGCTGACGCGGATCGTCGACGGGAAGAAGGAATGCTCGTCAGCATAGTAGTGCCGGCGTACAACGAGGCCGAGACGATAGCGGAGACGCTCGAAAAGGTGCACCGCCTTTCGGTGGAAAAGGAGATTCTCGTCGTGGACGACGGCTCCACGGACGGGACGTCCGGGGCGGTTCGGGCGCTGACCGGAGAGCTGAAGGAGGTCGTTCTCATCGAGCTCGAGGAGAACCGGGGGAAGGGGTACGCGATCCGGCTGGCGCTGGAGCGGGTGAAGGGCGACGTGGTGGTGATTCAGGACGCGGACGCGGAATACGACCCGGCTGAAATCCTTGGCCTGCTGCAGCCGATAGTTCGCGGGGAGGCGGACGTGGTGTACGGCTCGAGGAACCTGAGGGACAATCCGCGTTCGTACGGGCGATATTACTACGGAGGGCGGTTCCTCAGCTGGCTCATCAATGTGCTGTACGGGAGCCGACTGACCGATGAGGCGACCGGCTACAAGCTGTTTCGGACGGGGGTGCTTCGGGGCGTCAGTCTCACGCGCGACGGCTTCGGCTTCTGCCCGGAGGTCACGTGCAAGCTGCTGCGGAAGGGGGTGCGAATCGTGGAGATGCCGATCGGCTACGCGCCGCGGAGCATAGAGGAGGGCAAGAAGATACGCTGGTCCGACGGGCTCGAGGCGATCGGCATCATCGTGGGAACGCGGCTACGACTCCGTCGGCATTGAGCGTTTTCCTCCGTGGAAGAAGTTGTCTATCTGCGTCTGCAGACTGTCGAAGTCCATGCCCTTCTGCCGAAACACCTCGCTGCCGTTGCGCAGGAATATGTAGAGCGGGCAGTCCGACGAGCTCACCTTGGCCTTCAGCGTGCCGGAGCCGGCGAAGTCATTGAGTGTGAGGCGGGTGATGTCGTGATCCGCGATGAAGAATTTCACGTCGTGGTTCCAGTAGCCCTGTGACGCCCTCTTCACCGGGTGCACCTTGGAGTGCTGGCCCATCGGGTAGACGCCGATGACCACGCTGGACGAGCCCTTGACCAAGGACGCATCGACGTCTCTCAGCTTCTGATATCCCGGCGGATCCGGGACGTTGTCAATTACTCTCGTGCTGGTAGCCGACTGCCGGGCCGCCTGCTCCTGTGCGTTCTTGCTGGCGGTGAGAATAATGATCATGCCTATGCCGACTACGACAGCACCCACGATGAGGAAGGGAATGATGGGCGTCGTCTTCTGGTAGCTGCCGTAGCGTTCGTATCGTTCCTCTCGCTCGTCCTCATAGTCGTCGTCGCGGGACCTGCGCTGCCTGCGATCCATCTCGACCTCCTGTTCTCCGGCCGTAGGAGAGACCGGTCTGCATAATGGTAGCTTCACGGCTCGCCACCTGTCAAGCTGGACGTCGGGACGGGGCGCGGATACACTGGGGCGATGAGTACGTATGCAGTAGGAAGGAACCAGGTGAAGGAGGCTCTGCAGGCGGGTCTCGCGGAAAAGGTGTACGTTGCCGGGGGTTCCAGGGGAAAGGCGATCGCGGAGGTGTGGCGCGCCGCGAAGTCGGCGAGGGTCCCCGTTCTGGAAGTGAGCCGCCGCAGGCTGGAGGAGCTTGCCGGGGGACTGAGAAACCAGGGTGTGGTGGGGCTTCTGTCGGAGGTCCCGTACTCGTCGCTGGAGGATATCATCGCTGCTGCGGAGCAGCGGCACGAGACGCCGTTCGTCGCACTGCTCGACCAGATCCAGGATCCTCACAACCTCGGGGCGATCATACGTTCGGCGGAGGCCTGCGGTCTGCACGGTGTGGTTGTGACCTCGCGCCGGTCGGCCGGCCTGAGCGAAACCGTATTTCGGACCTCCGCCGGAGCGGCAGTGCACCTGCCCATCGCGAAGGTCGGCAACCTCTCGAACGCCATCGAGACACTGAAGAAGAAGAGGGTCTGGGTGGTCGGCGCGGACCAGGACGCCGAAAAGACCTGCTACGATACAGACCTCAGCGGACCGCTTGCGGTGGTTGTGGGTGGCGAGGAGAAGGGCGTGCGCCGGCTGGTGAAGGAGCACTGCGACTTCACCGTGAGGATTCCGATGGCGGGCAAGGTTAATTCACTGAACGTGTCGGTCGCCGCGGCGATCGTGTTCTTCGAGGCGAAGCGTCAGCGGGACGCCGTTGCCGGAACGTGAGGTTTCTTCGCTTATTCTCCAGCTCTACGAGATTGTTTCCAGCGCCTCCGCGTACGCGCTGAAGGTCCCTTCGTCGAACAGTACAAAGAGGACCCGGTGCACTGATGTGTCGCCCTTCAGGTGCTCGATGACAGTTGAAATAGCGACCTTTGCCGCCTGGCCGACCGGGTAGCCGTACACCCCGGTGCTTATCGAAGGGAACGAGATGGACGCGAGGCCGTATTTCCGGGCGAGCTCCAGGCAGGTGCGGTACGCACCTGCCAGCAGGTCGGGCTCGCCGTTCCCGCCGCCCCGCCATATCGGTCCGACCGCGTGGATGACGTGTTTCGCCTTCAGCTTTCCGGCGGTGGTGATGACCGCGGAGCCGGTCGGGCAGCCGGCGATCGCGCGGCATTCCTTCATTATGTCCGGGCCGCCGGCGCGGTGTATTGCGCCGTCCACGCCGCCGCCCCCGCGAAGCCCGGAGTTGGCCGCGTTGGCTATCGCGTCCGTGTTCTGATGGGTGATGTCTCCCTTGACCAGCTCCAGCGTTCTTCCCTGGATGTCGACCTTCATCGTGCCCTCCTTGACACGCCGCGGGGCGGCACATAGTATCCGTTTCCCTTCATGATACAGGAGTGGGGTATGGAAGTCCCGGACTCGTGGCGCGAGGCCGCGAACAGGATCGCCGGCGATCGGGGCGTGACGATCGTGCTGGGGGCGTCGGACACCGGGAAGACCACCTTTGTCGGATACTGTCTTCGGGCGATTGGCGCATCGGGAGAAACTGTTGCTGTGGTGGATGCTGACATCGGCCAATCGAGCGTGGGTCCCCCGACCACGGTCGGGGTCGCGCTGTTCGGCTCCGCTGTGGGGTGCGGCGATGCACCCTGGCCGGCGGCGGAGATCAGCTTTGTGGGAGCGGTGTCTCCCCTGGGTCATCTTCTGGAGCTGGCGGCGGGAACGGCGAGGATGACAGGGAAAGCCCGTGAGCTCGGTGCAGCGGCAGTACTCGTGGACACCACCGGCCTGGTTCACGGGGGCGCGGCGCAGGCTCTGAAGCATGCGAAGCTGTCGGTCATCCGGCCGGAGCACATAGCGGTGCTCGGTGGAGACGAGACGATCGAGAGGATAATCGCTCCGTTCGCGTCGGAGAGTGCCGTTTACCGGTTGGAGGCACATCCGTCGTGCCGGCGGCGGTCGGTCGAGCAGAGGGCTGCGAATCGACAGGCGTTGTTCAGGTCGTATTTCTGCGGCGCGCAGGAGATGTCGATGGATCCTGCCAGGCTCTTCCTGAGCGGGGATGGCACGGCGCCCCAGCTCGGCCGACTGATGGGCCTTGCAGGAGCCGGGGACCGCACGCTGGCGCTGGCGGTGGTGACGGAGGCGTGCTCCGACAGGATAGTGGTGCGAACCCCTCTCTCGGCGGCAGAGAGGGAGAACGTGAAGGGGCTTCAGGGCAGCGACTTCAGTCCTTCTTTTTAGTAGCCCCGGTCTTCTTCTCGGATTTCTTCTCGACCTTCTTCTCTTCTGTCTTCTTCTCCATTTTCTCTTCGGTCTTCTTCTCCTGTCGTATGCTCTTGATGACGACCGGCTTGACAGGGACGTCCTTGACGTACATGCTTATCGCCTTGGTCTTAACGTCCTTTATCTTGTCCACTACGTCCATTCCCTCAATGACCTCGCCGAAGACACAGTAGCCGAAGCCCTGGGGGGATTCGTTCTTGTGGTTCAAGAAGGTGTTGTCCTTGACGTTGATGAAGAACTGCGCCGTAGCGCTGTCCACCACGTTGGTGCGGGCCATCGCCACCGTCCCTCGCTTGTTCTCGCAGCCGTTGGCGGCCTCGTTCTTGATCTGTTCGTGAGTCTTCTTCTGGTTCATGTCCTTGGTGAACCCGCCGCCCTGGATCATGAACGTCGAGATGACGCGATGGAATATCGTGTCGTCGTAGAACTTCTCGTCTACGTAGCGCAGGAAGTTCTTGGCGGTAATGGGCGCTTTGTCGGGCCAGAGTTCGATCTTGACCGTTCCCTTCGACGTCTCCATAACAACCACGGGGTTCTTTCCCTCCTTGGCCTTGTCGACTGCGTGTGCGGTGCCGACGGCCGTCACGAGTACTGAAAGCGTCACGATAATGCCTGCGACTCTCATGCCTTTCCTCCCTTCGGAATGAACCGGGAAATCTCCTGCCTGTCAGGGTAGAATCTATCAGAGAGAGTATGCGCGGTCAACGATTTGACGTCCGGGAGAGGCATGGCTCGGATGCCGCGTTCGAAGGAGAGGGTGCCGTGAAATCGCGAAGCGACCTCGTCGATGCGCTCAGGCGGATGGACGGTCGGGGATACAAGACCTACAAGTCGATCGGCGGACAATACGAGTTCGGCCGGTTCGTCGTTTCCATCGATCACGTCCAGGGCGACTCCTTTGCGGCGCCCTCCCGGGTGAGTGCGATCGTTCCGATGGGCGAGGCCAGGCTGTCCGGCGAGCTGTACCGCACCGCAACGAGACGGATCGCGCTCGAGGATTTCCTTACGCGTGCGTTCTGCCGGGCCGCGTCGATGACGGCGCGCGGTCGAAGAGGGACCGGGAAGAGCGGCATGATAGCGATGGAGGTACCCGGGCAGGCCGTTCTGGAGAGAACGAGCGTGCTGGTGGGCGATGAGTTCGTCGAGGCACGGTTCGTCATGGGACTTCCCGCCGCGGGGAGAAGGGTCCTCGCCCGGGAAGCGGTCGAGATGTTCGATCGGGAGGTGCCCGCGATAATTGAGGGATCGCTCCTCGCCGAGGCGCTTTCAGGGCACGATATGGAGCATCACGTTGACGCGGTCGAGCATCAGGAGATGATAGCTGACCGGCTGGATGATCTGGGCCTCGTCGCGTTCCTGGCGGACGGTTCGGTCCTGCCGCGGGCCAGCGGGATCGACGACCTGCCGATGACCGCCGGGCAGGCGGTGGCATTCGAGTCACCCGAATCCCTTCGCGTGACGATAGAGTGCCCGCCGTATCCGGCGGTGACTGGGATGGGGGTGCCCAGGGGAATCACGCTCATCGTGGGGGGCGGCTACCACGGGAAGTCGACGCTGCTGTGCGCGCTGGAGAGGTCGGTCTACCCGCACATCCCCGGGGACGGGAGGGAGCGTGTCGTGTGCGACCGTGCGTCGGTCAAGATCCGGGCTGAGGACGGAAGGGCGATCAGGAGCGTGGACATATCCCCGTTCATCGGTGACCTGCCGTCCGGAAGCGATACCAGGGAGTTCTCGACTGAGAACGCCTCCGGGTCCACCTCGCAGGCCGCGAACATCATGGAGACGCTGGAGGCGGGCGCGTCCGTGCTTCTTATAGACGAGGACACGTCGGCGACCAACTTCATGATCCGGGACGAGCGAATGAAGGCGCTGGTGCCGGATGGGAAGGAGCCGATCACGCCCTTCATCGACCGGGCCCGTGCGCTGCATAGGGAACGGGGCGTTTCTACCGTGCTGGTGACGGGGGGAAGCGGGGAATACCTTGAGATAGCGGACACCGTGATCATGATGGACCGGTACGTTCCGAAGGATCAGACGGTCGAAGGGAAGGAAGTGGCGGAGTCATTCCGGCGGGGGGGGCGCGAAGAGACCGGCCGCGTTCGGTAGCGTGACTCCGAGGATTCCCGACCCGGGATCCCTCTCGCCCGGACGAGGCCGGAAAGAGGTCTACGTGAAGGCGCGCGGGCTCTCCGCGATCGATTTCGGGAAGGAGGCCATCGACATCGCCGGGCTGAGTCAGCTGGAGGAGGACGGCCAGGCCAGGGCAATCGGCGACGGGTTCGTCTACTGTCTGAGGAATCTGATGGGTGCGGACCGGACGCTCGGCGAAGTGCTTGACGCGTTCGAGGCGATTGTTGAGAATGAAGGACTTGACGCGGTGGCGTGTGTTAAGGCAGGATTCTACGCCAGGCCGAGGAGATACGAGCTTGCCGGTGCGGTAAACCGGTTGAGGGCGCTTCGGTGCAGGATCGTTAAGCAGGAGAAGACGAAGAATGAGTGACGGTCACGTCGGCATATTGAGTGCGATCGGCGGCACTCCGATGCTTGAGCTGTCGTCGATTGCCCCGCGCAGAACCGTGTTTGCCAAGGCCGAGTTTCTCAATCCCGGCGGGAGCATCAAGGATCGGATCGCGCTGCATCTCATCGAGTGCGCGGAGAGGGAGGGAGTGCTCAGGTCGGGGATGACGATCGCGGAGGCCACCAGCGGCAACACCGGCATCGGCGTTGCGTTCGTGGGGATCAGGAAGGGTTACCGGGTGAAGATCGTGATGCCCGAAGACATGAGCGAGGAAAGGAAGAAGATCATCCAGGCGCTCGGCGCAGAGCTGGTGCCCACTCCCGCGGCTGACGGAATAAAGGGGGCGGTGGATCGCCTGGAGGAAATCGCGGCCGGCACGGAGAAAAAGGTGGTTATGATTGAGGCCGGCGCCAGTGAAATAAA
>CAYMFW010000111.1:0-15767 GCA_964389785.1 uncultured Planctomycetota bacterium | reverse complement strand
CTCGTCCCCGCCCTGCCCGTCCAGCAGCACCTTCACCCCGCTCTCGGACGCCGCCCGCATCACGTTCCATTGCGCGTACATGCTGGTGGAGAACACCGGCTCGTCCTGATACCGGGTGAACGTGTCCAGCTCCTCCCAGAGACGGTCCCCGTCGGGAAACACCCGATGGCTCTCCGCCCCCGTCATTTCGATTACCCTGTCGGCGAACCGCCGCTCGTCGAAACGCTCGTCCTCGTAGCACGCGGCGAACGTTTTATGCACCCCGCCGCCCTCCCGCATCGGCCCGTCCGCCGCGCAGACTATCGCGGACGAATCCAGCCCGCCGCTCAGGCAGGTGCCGACCGGCACGTCGCTCCTCAGCCGCACTTTCACCGCGTCCTCGAACAGCTCCCGGAACCGCCCGGCCACGTCCGCCGGATCCTCCGACCGATCGCGCATATCCCGGTTCACCTCCACGTCCCAGTAGCGCCGCACCCGTATCCCGTCGCCGTCGGCCGTCAGACAGTGCGCCCCCCGGAGCTGCCTGATACCCTTGAAAAACGTCTCCTCGGTGTGGTCCCGCACCCCCCACGCCAGGTAGTCGTGCACGATCCCCTCGTTCACCTCCCGCGGCACATCGGGGTGGCAGAACAGCGCCTTTATCTCGGACGCAAAGACCAGCATCGTGTCGTCGAAGTGGTAGTAGAACGGCTTGATGCCGAAACGGTCCCTCGCGCAGAAGAGCTTCTTCTTCTCCCCGTCCCAGATCGCGAACGCCCACATCCCGTTGAATCGCCCAAGGCAGCCCTCGCCCCACTCCCGGTACGCGGCCAGGATCACCTCGGTGTCGGTCGCGGTCGAAAACCGGTGGCCCGCCCCCTTCAGTTCGTCCCTCAGCTCGATGTAGTTGTATATCTCTCCGTTGTGGATCACCCGCAGCCCTCCGTCCTCGCTCGCCATCGGCTGCCGCCCGGCGTCGGACAGGTCGATGATGGAGAGCCGTCGGTGCGCCAGCCCTACCGGTCCGTCCACATAGCAGCCGTCGCCGTCCGGACCCCGGTGCGCCAGCGTGTCTGCCATCGCGCGCAGCACCTCGCGGTCGGAGGGCGCGCCGCCGGGAGAGAATATGCCGGCTATCCCGCACATCTCAGCGCCGGACCTCGAACCAGTCGGCGAACACCTCGGCGAATACCCGGTGACCCGCCGCGGAAAAGTGATCGTCGTGCATCTTCTCCCCCTTCGCCTCCGCGGCGGTGAAGGCGGCGCACGCGTCGATGAAGTCGATGCCCTCCCGGGCGCAGTACGTCTTCAGCCAGTGCTTCCAGGTGTCCTGGGCCTCGTCCTTCTTCGTGAACTGACCTTCCATCGGAACGTAGAACACCGCGAACTGCCTGCCCTCCGCCTTCTCCGCGTCGGCCCATTTCTTTATTACCGCCTCGGCCAGCTCCTTCGCCTCCTTCCTGAAATGCTCAGGCCACGTGGACGGAGGATCGTTCTGATCCGGAATACCGGGCCTCTCACTCGCCTCCTGCGCGTCCAGCTTCAGCTTCAGCCGCAGGTAGGTGTTCCGATACAGCGCGGAGCGGTTCAGGAAGGCGAAGCGGCTCTGCGGCACCGGCCTGGTACGCTCCGCAGACTGCAGCGAATCGTCCACGACCACCTTGCCCTCCACCAGCTTCGCGTACGGCATGCACCACGCCGCCTTGATGGTCTCCACCTGGTCGCCAGGATCGTTATCGAAGAACACGTATATCACGTAGTCCAGGTCGTAATGCGGCGCGTACTTCCGGCTCACCAGGCAGTTGTGGATCGGCCCGTGACCGCTATGACCGAACGCCAGCGCCTCGACGCCGCGCGCGGACAGCTTCTTTCCCACGATGCGAAAGAACGTGTCTTCCAGCACCACCTGGACCGCCTCGACGTAGGAATCCCCGAAGAACCCTATCCGACAGACCCCCTCCGGCTTTTCCGGAGTGTGCTCCACGTCGAGCCACCCCTCGTTGTTCACGTCTCTCACGATTCTCTCGTCCCGCACGTTGGTCACCACCACCTTGGAGCCGGGGGTGAACTTATAGAGCTTGATATCCGGGTCGTACACCCGGGTACCGTAGCCGGTGCCGCGGACCGGACACAGCCGCAGAACCGCCTCACCCACCGCCATGGCCGCGAAGATCGCGGCGCACACGAGCAGCATGCGGTGGCGGACGGACCTCCGGGGGGACCCGGGTGCGGGAACGTCTTCCATGATAGTCGTTATTCTGTTACCGCCAATGCCTTAGTTACTCAAAACGTCTCATCCTACTGTCACTGCCGAAGGTTGTCAATCACCCGAGGGTAGACTACAATCCGCCCGGAAACCGGGTGTGAAACGCAAAGAGGGAACTCACCGTGTGCGGAATTTTCGGATGCATCGCGGGCGGAAACGGCCTGCCGGAGGGGGCCGAGCGGCTCACCGGCAAAGGAGTAGACCTCCTCCGCCATCGGGGACCGGACGAGCGGGGAATCGAGATCTCCGGCCCGGTCTGCCTCGGGCATGCCCGTCTTTCGATCATCGACCTGGAGAGCGGCCGCCAGCCGATGCGTGACCACACCGGCGCCGGCCTCATAGCCTACAACGGCGAGGTGTACAACTTCCCGGAGCTGCGCCGGGAGCTGGAGGACCTGGGCCGCGTCTTCGATACCCGTTCCGACACCGAGGTGGTGCTCAACGCATACCTGGAGTGGGGACCGGAATGCGTCCCCCGGCTGCGCGGCATGTTCGCGTTCGCCGCGGCGGATTTCGGGAAACAGACCGCCCTGCTGGCCAGGGATCGGCTCGGCATCAAGCCGCTCTTCCACACCACCGATAACGGCTTTCTCTTCTTCTCGAGCGAGCTGGAGCCGCTGTACCGCACCGTCGGCCCGTTCCCCATGGATATCAGCGCGCTGGACGACTACCTGTACTGGCAGTACGTTCCCGCTCCCCGCACCATCTACCGCGGGGTGGAAGCCCTTCCCCCCGCCCACCTCCGCGAGATCGACCTGCGCACCGGCGAGGCGACCCAGCGCCGCTGGTGGAAGCTGGAATTCAGCGAGGACCGGTCGCTCTCCATCGACGACTGGCAGCACCGGCTGGACGGCCTGCTCCGCGACGCGGTGCGGATGCGCCTGGTCTCGGACGTCCCCTTCGGCGCGTTCCTCAGCGGCGGCATCGATTCCAGCCTGGTGGTCGGCTACATGGCGGAGATAATGGAACAGCCGGTCAGCACGTTCAGCATCGGCTTCAAGGAGGCGGACTTCAGCGAGCTGGAGTACGCGAACCGGGCGGCTGAGATCAACCGCACCGCGCATCACACGGAGATCGTCGAGCCGGACTCTCTGGGCCTGCTCCCGATGCTCGCCCGGCATTACGGCCAGCCGTTTGCCGACTCTTCCGCCGTGCCCACCTACTGCGTCTCCCGCATGGCCCGGAAGCACGTGAAGATGGTGCTGAGCGGCGACGGCGGGGACGAAAATTTCGCCGGCTACAACAGCTACCAGAGCGTTCTCGACTACATGAAGCCGATGGGCGACGTGGAGGACGCGTCCTGGAAATACCGGCTTCTGCGTCTGGGCTTCCATTTCTACTGGAAGTTCAAGTGCCTGGCCGGCCTGGCGAGCCCGCTCGACAAGGCCTACAAGCTCCACTGCAGCACCGCACAGCATTTCGGACCGGACCGCCGCCGGAAGCTCTTCAGGGAGGAGTACCGCGGCGTGGTGAGGGACACGGTGCCGGAGCGGCGGGGGCTGATGGACATAGGGAGGGACCAGCCGCTGGTCAGCCGCCTCCAGCACGTGGACCTGATGACGTATCTCCCGTTCGACATCCTCACCAAGGTGGACGCGGTGTCCATGGCCAACTCGCTCGAGGTCAGGGTCCCGATGCTCGACCACGTTCTGGTCGAGGCGGCCGCGGAGATGCCCGCGGAGTTCAAATTGAAAGAAGAACAGATCGACGGGAAAACCCGCTATGACAAGAAACACATCCTGAAACGTCTCGCCAAGACGCGCTATCCGGAGGAGTTCCTCGAGCGCCCGAAGATGGGCTTCGGCATGCCGCTCCGGCCGTGGTTCGCCGCCGACCTGAAGGAGACGGTGAGGCAGAAGCTCTCGACCTCCGAGTACCTGCCCGCAGTGCTCGACCGGGAGGAGGTAATGAAGATCCACCAGGCGCACTCGGAGAGCAGCGATTACGCGTACTGGCTCTGGAACCTGCTGTTCCTGGACGAGTGGATGCGCGGCCACCCGGAGGCACTCCCGTGAGCGAGGAGAAGCCCCCCGCCGGCGATACCGCTCCCCGCAGCCGCCTCCGAAAGGCCGCACTGCTCGTCCGGCTGTCGCTCGGCTCCGTTGTTGTCCTTCTCGCGCTCATCGAGATCGCGGTGCGGATATGCGTCCCGGTCATCAGGCCGGAGATGATCGTGAAGAACGATCCCCCCGCGGACCCGGACCGGCCGATCAAGTACGGCACCCCGTTCTTCGAGGGCACGCTCGTCAGCGCGGAGTACCGAATAGAGGTGAGGATGAATTCCGAGGGCTTCCGGGATTCCGAGCACGGGCGGGCGAAACCGGAAGGCGTCCTGCGGATCCTCGCCGCGGGAGACTCTTTCACCTTCGGGGTTGGCGTCGAGGCAAACGAGACGTACCCGAAGGTGCTCGAGGGCCTGCTCGGCGAACGCGCCGCCGAGGTATTCAATATGGGGATAGGCGGCCTCGGCACGCTCGAGGAGGCGGACATCGTGCGGTACGGGGTCCGCTACAAACCGGACATCATTCTGCTCGGCCTCCTCGCCGAGGACCGGTGGAGCCCGCACAGCGGCAACGACCTCTGCGACAACGTCAGGTCCTCCCGCGCTTCCCATACCGGCGCGCCGGCCGCGACCGGAGTGGTCGGATTCACCGGACGGGTCCAGCGCTTTCTCGCCCGGAATTCCGACGCGTATTTCCTGCTGATGACCGGCGCCGGCACCAGCGTGCGAACCCGCGCGATCGGCCTCAGGGAGGGACGGAATCGCAGGGAGCTGGACGAGGGCTGGCGGATCACGAAGCAGGCGCTGACGGACATACGGGACGTTGCCCGCGGCGCCGGCGCCCGGCTGGTGATCGTGCGCATTCCCTTCCTGTACGACGTCCATTCCGGCGAACCGGACCGGGTGAGTGCCATCATCGGTGAATTCGGAACACAGAACGGCATCCCGGTATGTGACCTGCTCGACGCCTTCCGGAAGAACAGGAACGAGGACCTGTACTTCCCCGCGGACGGCCACTGGAGACCCGCCGCTCACAAGCTGGCCGCCGAGGAGATCCGGCGGCATCTCGCCGATCACAATCTGCTGAGCCCGGGACGCCGGCCGTGAACGGCGATGTTCCTGCCCCGAAGCCCCCGCGCCGCACCGTCAGGTACGTCGTCATGGTCCTGCTGGCGCTCCTCGCCACCTTTGTGCTCATGGAGATACTCCTCCGCATCTTCGACCCTCTCGGCATCGCGTATTTCTCTGAGGCGCGCCGATACTTCTCGAACATGGTGCCCGACGAACGGTTCTGCTACACCCATCGGGCCGGCTACTGGAACCGGCTCCAGGGAGCGGACGTCTCCATCAACAGCCGCGGGCTGAGAGGGCCGGAATTCCAGGTCCCCAAGCCACCCGGCAGGAAGCGGCTCCTCATCCTTGGCGATTCCGTCGTATTCGGCTGGGGCGCCCCGCAGAGCGTCATCTTCCCCGCACGGCTTCAGGAGATACTCGACGAAGATGCGAAGGACATCGAAGTCATCGCGGCCGGGGTCGGCTCCTGGAACACCAGAACGGAATACGAGTACCTCAAGTCGGAAGCTATCCTTTTCGCCCCGGACGTCGTGACGCTCGTAGTGGTGAGCAACGACGTGGATCCGCATCGCACCGGACACACCGACGTGGAGAAGCAACGCCTCTTCGCGCAGACGGACCGGGAGCTCGGGAACGCCCTCACCCGGACGCTCCGCAAGCTGTGGCACTGGTCCGCCGTTCGCTCGTACGCGCTGGGGTACGTCCAGTACTTCCTGAAAGTGCGCTCCATGTCGGACTCCCTCGCGGCCGCCACGACGGATTCCCCCCGCTGGGAGGATGCCCGTCTCGCCCTCGACGGCATCATGGCCCTGTGCCGCGAAAGAAACATCAAGCTGGTCGTCTACCTGTACGCCACCCGGGACGCCGCCGCCGGCAGCAGCGTCCTGCGCCTCTACCGGGACCACCTCGAATCGAAGGAGTTACCGGTGTACTATATGCCGCAGGCCCTGTTCGACCCCGCGTACAGAAACTCCCGGATGGACAGCCACGTGAACGCGCAGGGCCACGAGATCATGACCCAGACGATATACGATACCGTGGAGCCGCTCCTGAAATGAAGACCAGGGTCGCGATCATCATTTACGAGATAGACACGCCCGCCGGCATGCAGCGCCAGGCGGCCCTGCTGGTGTCGCGTCTCGTCCGGCGCGGCTTCGACGTGCGGATAATTTCCACCGTCGCCCCCCGCAATCTTCTCTCGCGCGCCGGCCGCCCGGTCGAAGGCCTTCCGGACGTGCCGGTGGTGCGGATCCCGACCACCCGCACTCCTATGTTCGAGCTCGCCGCCCGCGCGTGGCTCGCCCGCCGCGGCGGCGCGGACGTGCTCTACGGCATCGGCTGGCACGCCGGGGTGCACGCTGCCGGAATCGCCGCCCGGACGAGAACACCCATCGTTCTCAAGTACGCGGCCTCGGGACAGCTCGGCGACTTCGCCCAGCTCTCCGGACGTCCAGCCGCCCGCGCCTGCCTCGATGCCGTTGCACGTCACGTCTGCATCTCCGCGGAAATCCGGAAAGAGGTGCTCGCCGCCGGAATCCCGGCTGAGAAGGTGGTGTCCATCCCCAACGGCGTGGACCCGGACGGATGGAGCGTCGGAGAAGAACCTGCGCCCCTCCCCTGGACCGACGGCCGGGTCGTCCTCTTTATCGGGCGGCTCTGCCGGCAGAAACGGGTTGACGTGCTACTCGATGCCTTTGCGCGCGTTGCCCCGGACCTGCCCGATGTCCGGCTCGCGGTCATCGGAGACGGACCGCTTCGCGCCGTACTGGAGACGCAGACGGCAGCCCTCTCGCTCGGCGAGACCGTCGCGTTCCTCGGCGTGCGGCACGACGTGCCCGCCCTCCACCGGACCGCGTCACTGCTCGTCCTGCCCTCGGAAGGCGAAGGGATGCCGAACGTCGTCCTCGAAGCGTTCGCGGCAGGTACTCTCGTGGTAGCGACCGACGTGACCGGCATCACTGATATCGCCCGGGCGGACCGCGAGGCGCTTCTGGTCCCGCCCGGCGATCCGGACGCGCTGGCGTCCGCGATCCTTCGCGCGCTGACTGACCCGGAGCTTGCTGGCCGCCTGACCGACGCGGGTCGCGCCCGCGTCCGCGACGCGTTCGACATCGACCTCATTGCAGACCGCTACACCGCCCTCTTCACCGACATCGCTCATACCGGTGCCGGGTCTTGAGTGGTAGATTTACACGGAACACAACACCTCATTTGATAAGGGAGTGCCCATGCGTACCATCACGCTGAACGGAAACTGGCGGGTTCTGGAACAGCCGCTCGCGCGCGCCGGCGGGAAGGGCCTGAAGGAAGTGAAGAGCGTCCGCGGCGGCTGGATCCCCGCGCGGGTGCCGGGAGAGATCCATCTGGATCTCAGCCGCGCCGGCAGGATGTCCGAGCCCCTCCACAGTCTCAACGCCCCACGGTGCCGCTGGCCGGAGAAGAAGTCGTGGTGGTACCGCACCGCGTTCACCGTCAGCGCCGCCTTCATGAAGGAGGAGCGGCTCCTGCTCGTGTTCGACGGCATCGACCTGTACGGTCAGGTATTCCTCAACGGCACGCTCCTGGGCGAGACCAGGAACGCGCTGGTGCCGGCCGTGTTCGACGTCGGCGGTTCCCTGAAAGAGGGCCGGAACGAGCTGGTAGTGCGCGTCACGGCGGGGAGCGAGCTCTCGCCGGAACCGGCCGACGAACGGCTCGGCAGACCGGTGAAGGACATATGGGCGAACAAGCAGCCCTGGCCCGGCCGCAAATGGCTGCGCAAGCCGCAGTTCACGTACGGATGGGACTGGGTTGACGCGCTGCCCAACATCGGCATCTGGCGCGGGGTGCGGCTGGAGGGACGTTCGTGGGCGGTGATAGACGACCTGCGCCTCGATACATGCATACTCGACGGCCGGGTGTTTCTGGAGGCGGAGGCCGTGGTGGAGAACCTGCATCCCTGGTCGTCGCGGCCCTGCACCTTCGAGCTGACGCTGTCCCCGCCGAAGGGAAAGAGCCGGCGCGTCACCGTCAGGCTCGATTCCCAATCCGGCCGCCAGCCGGTCCGCTTCGTGATCCACGTGGAAAACCCGCGGCTGTGGTGGCCTAACGGCATGGGCGACCAACCGCTCTATCGCGTCACCGCACGGCTCCTGCGCGGCAGGACCAAATGCGACCGGCGAGAGTTCGATTACGGCCTGCGCACGGTCGAGATCGACCAGACCCCCCTCGGGGAGGGCAGCCGCTTCTGCGTGTGCGTGAACGGACAGGACGTGTTCTGCAAGGGCGGGAACTGGATACCGGCGGACGCCATCATCGCGCGGGTCGACGCGAAGAAGTACGACACGCTCATCGACGCGGCGGCCCGGGCGAACATCAACATGCTCCGCATCTGGGGGGGCGGCATCTACGAAAACGACGAATTCTACGCGACCTGCAACCGGCGCGGCATCCTCGTGTGGCACGATTTCATGTTCGCCTGCAGCGAGTACCCCGACCACGACGAGGCGTTCCGCATAGAGGTCAGGCGCGAGGCCGAAACCGCCGTCAGGCGGCTCAGGCACCATCCCTGCATCGCCCTCTGGAGCGGGAACAACGAGAACACCTGGGGCTTCGCCAACTGGTGGAACAAGAACAAGAACGGCTTCGAGCCCGGCCTGAAGCTCGGGGGACGCGTCATCTACAACGATATCCTCCCCGAAGTCTGCCGCCTGCTCGATCCCAACCGGCCGTACTGGCCGGGCAGCCCGTTCGGAGGTAACGAGCCGAACGACGAGCTGACGGGCGACTGCCACTGGTGGCACAGAGCGACGATGAACCCGGACGTCGGCCGCCGCATACGCCACGAGGTCTACGACGAGTGCCGCAGCCGGTTCAACAGCGAGTACGGCGTCATCGGCCCGGTGAACCTGTCCTCCCTCAGGAAATTCCTAAAGCCGGACGAGCTGCGGGTGGACGGCAGGGCCTTCCGCACGCACACGAACTGGTACGAGAAGGGCACCATCCCGGAGGCGATCCGCCTGCACTACGCCGACCCCGAGGGGCTGTCGCTGCCCGACTACATCCTGTACGGGCAGATGTTCCAGGCCATGATGTACGGCCGGTCGATCGAAGCGATGCGCTTCCGCAAGAACGATCCGAAGGACGACTGCCAGGGTGCGCTCATCTGGATGTACACCGACTGCTGGGGCGAAACCGGCTGGACCATCATCGACTATCACCTCAGCCGGAAGCCGAGCTACTACTCGTTCGGCCGCTCCTGCGCGCCGGTCCGGGCCATCGTCAGGCGGCGCGGCACCCGCCTGGTAACCCGGGTGGTGAACGACACGCTGAATCCGGTTCGGGCGATACTGCACCGGGGCTGGATGCACCTGGACGGAAGTCGAAACGACGTGCGCGCGCAGAAGATAGAGGTCCCCGGGAACAGCGTTTTGGAGGCGCCCGCGGAACGGGTGCCCTCGAAGCCTGTCCGGGATCGCCTCTACACCGCCCGGCTGGAGGGCGACGGACTCGACACGGACGCGTCCACCTGGTTCGGCGCGCCGTTCCGGGAACTGGCCCTTGCCCCGCCCGAGCTCCGGGTCCGGACCGCGGGAAGGCGCATCATCCTGACGAGCTCCGTTTACTGCCACGGCGTCCACGCCGACGACGGCGGCAGGGGAATCCTCTCGGACAACTACTTCGATCTCCTTCCCGGCGTGCCGCGCACGATCGAGCGTCTCGACGGAAAACCGGCGAAGGCGCTGCGCTTTACGGTTGTGATGCCCGTCCCGTTGCCTTCCGGCAATAACGTTGTGTCCTGCCAATCGCGCTGATAGAATCACCTTCCTGACCACACGGAGGGCGAATGAGAACGCGACTCTGCACGATCCTGGCACTCATCTTCTTCCTTGCCGTGCCGTCCTGCAGCGGCCCGCTGAACCACCCGTATCGCCCCACCGAGCGCGGGGAAAATATCCTGTACAGCTCCTTCGACGAGCTTCCCAAGCACCTGGACCCGGCCATATCCTACAGTTCGGACGAATACACCTTCATCGCCCAGATATACGAGCCGCCCTTCCAGTACCATTACCTGAAACGCCCGTACCAGCTGGTGCCTCTCACTGCCGAATCCGTCCCCGGGCCGAAGTACTACGACAAAGACGGCAACCCGCTCCCCGCGGACGCCGACGCGGCGAAGATCGCCAGGGCAGTCTACGAGATAAAGATAAAGCCGGGCATCATGTACCAGAACCACCCTTGTTTCGCCCGTGACAAGGAAGGAGACTGCCTCTATCGCAATCTCACCCCCGGGGACGTGGAAGGCATCACCCAGATAAGGGACTTCCCCGAGACCGGCACCCGCGAGCTGACGGCCGCCGATTACGTCTACCAGATAAAGCGCCTCGCCCATCCCAATCTGCACAGCCCGATCCTGAGCACGATGGAGAAGTACATCCTCGGCCTGCCGGAATACGCCGCCGCCCTCCAGAAGGACCTGGATGAGGAGCGCGCCCGCCGCAGGGAAGAGCAGGGCGCCGCGTACAACCAGGAGGTAAACGAGAAGAGGGACCCGATAAAGCTCGACATGAACAGACACCCTCTCCCCGGCGTCGAAGTCGTCGATCGTCACACGTACCGTATCACGATAAAGAACAAGTACCCGCAGATCATCTTCTGGCTCGCGATGCCGTTCTTCTGCCCGATGCCGCCCGAAGCGAATGACTTCTACCGACAGCCGGTCCTGATGGACAAGAACATCGTCCTGGACCGCTTCCCGGTCGGCACCGGCGCGTACCGCATGGACGTGTGCGATCCCAACATGGAGATCGTCATGGCCGCCAACGAGAATTTCCACGGCGAGGCCTATCCCTCCGAAGGGGAGCCGGACGACGAGAAAAACGGATTGCTCGCCGACGCGGGCAAGCCGCTCCCCTTCATAAAGAAGGCGGCCTTCAAGCGCGAAAAGGAGACGATCCCGTACTGGAACAAGTTCCTGCAGGGCTACTACGATTCGTCCGGCATATCCTCCGACTCCTTCGACAAGGCGATACAGTTCTCCGACAGGGGCGACGCGGAGGTGACCGGCTACCTGAGCGACAGGAACATACGCCTCATCACCTCCACTGCGACGTCCACGTATTACTACGGATTCAACATGAAAGACGACGTGGTCGGGGGCTACACCGAAGACAAGTGCAAGCTCCGCCAGGCCGTAAATATCGCCCTCGACATGGAAGAGTTCATACAGATATTCCGAAACGGCCGCGGCACCGCCGCGCACAGCCCGCTCCCGCCGGGGATATTCGGTCACGACGCGGGTAAGACCGGCTCCAATCCGTACCAGTACGACTGGGACGACGAGCGCGGCGCCCCCCGCAGAAAGTCGATCGAGCACGCCAGGAAGCTCCTCGCCGAGGCGGGCTACCCCGACGGCAGGGACAGGGAAGGCAAGCCGCTGGTCATCCACTTCGACAGCTCCTGGACCGACCCGGGGTCCGCCACCTTGATAAACTGGCTGATAAAGCAGTTCGCCAAGATCAACATCCAGCTCAAGAGCCGCGCGACCGACTACAACCGGTTCCGCGAGAAGATGAACGACGGCAACTTCCAGCTCTTCTTCTGGGGATGGAACGCCGACTATCCGGACCCGGAGAACTTCCTGTTCCTGCTGTACGGCCCGAACGGCAAGACGGACCACGACGGGGAGAACGCCGCCAACTACGACAGCCCGGAATTCAACAAGCTCTTCAAGCAGATGGAGCACATGGAGAACTCCGAGGAGCGCCTCGCAATCATCCGCAAGATGAACGCGATATACCAGCACGACGCCCCATGGGCAGGCGTCTGGTACCCCATCGGCTTCGGGCTGTACCACGACTGGCTGAAGAACACGAAGCCCAACCTGATGGCCAACAACACGCTGAAGTACAAGGGTCTCGACGGAAAGGCCAGGGAAGAGTACCGCACCGAAGTGAACCAACCGGTCCTGTGGCCCATAGCCGCCCTGTTCGGCCTGCTCCTGCTGTCGATCGTGCCGGCCGCCGTCACCGTCCGCCGCAAGCGCCGCGCCGGAGGGGTGCAGCCGTGACCGCCTACATCATCCGCCGATGCCTGTACGCCATCCCGATAGTACTGGGCGTCATCATCCTCACGTTCCTTCTCTTTTTCGTCGTCAATTCGCCGGACGACATGGCGGCCAAGATCCTCGGAGAGAAGAACCTGACGCCCGAAGCCATCGAGAAATGGAAGCAGGACCACAACTACCACCTCCCCACTCTCGTCAACACGGAGGAGCAGGGCCTGAAGAAACTGACGCAGACCATCTTTTACCAGAAGGGACTCAGTCTTCTCTGGTTTGACTTCGGCAAGTCGGACCGCAACAACGAGAACATCGGCTACCAGATACGCCGCCGCATGGGACCGAGCCTGCTGATAGGCATCCCGACGTTCATCCTCGGCCTGCTCGTCAACATCACCGCGGCCATGATAATCGCGTACTACCGGGGCACGTACATAGATTTCTGGGGCGTGGTCATCTGCGTCATCCTGATGTCCGTCTCCACACTCTACTACATCATCGCCGGCCAGTACGTATTCGGCAAGATCCTGCGCATCTTCCCCATCTCCGGCTACGACGTCGGCGTCCACTCCATCAAGTTCGTGGTGATGTCCGTCGTCATCGGCATCATCACCGGTATCGGGGGCGGCGTCCGCTTCTACCGGACGATCTTCCTGGAGGAGATCGGCAAGGACTACATACGCACCGCGCGCGCGAAGGGTCTCAGCGAGGCCAAGGTGCTCTTCAAGCACGGCCTGAAGAACGCGATGATACCGATCCTCACCGGCGTGGTGGTGGCGATCCCGTTCCTCTTCATGGGAAGTCTCCTGCTGGAGGCGTTCTTCGCCATCCCCGGCCTCGGCAGCTATTCCATAGAGGCGATCCAGGCGCAGGACTTCGCGATCGTCCGCGCCATGGTGTACCTGGGCTCCGTCCTCTACATCGTCGGCCTGATACTCACTGACATCAGCTACACCCTGGTCGACCCGAGAATAAGGCTGGAATGATGCTGGAATTCTTCAAGTCATACGCGTTCCAGAACATCTTCGTCGCCGTCATCCTGGCGAGCGGCGCCTGGCTCATCGTGAAAGCCCGTCAGAAACAGCACTGGGTGAGCGCGTGGCGGCAGATCCGCGTGAAGAAGCTCGCCATGATCTCGTTTGTCATCATCATCTGCTACGGCATCGTCGGCCTGCTCGACAGCATCGCCTGGCGCGACGGGGTGTACGGCGAGGACGGCAGCCGGTCGTACGACAAGCAGGGAGAACGCATCTACGAGCCCACCGGCAAGAGCCTCCTGGACCGCGCGTTCGTGTTCCTCAGGGAGAACACGGAAAAGACCTACTCCTCACCGTTCGCCGCGCATCAATTCACGAAGGAGACCATGGAACAGCCGGACGGCACGATCGCGCGGGACTACCCGCCGCTGAAGCACCCCCGGACACACCTGCTGGGCACCGACAAGGCGGGCGGCGATATCCTCTTCCGCGCCCTGAAGGGGGTCCGCACCGCCCTGATCATCGGCGGCCTGACCACGTTCATCGCCATCCCGTTCGCCATACTCTTCGGCGTCGTGGCCGGCTTCTTCGGCGGATGGGTGGACGACGTGATACAGTACATCTACACCACGCTGTCCTCGATACCGGGCATACTCCTCATCGTCGCGTTCCTGCTCCTCTTCGACCGGGGGCTGTTCCAGATCTGCGTCATCCTCGGCATCACCGGCTGGACCGGGCTGTGCCGCCTGCTCCGGGCCGAGACGCTGAAGCTCCGCGAGCTGGACTACGTGCAGGCCGCCCAGGCGTTCGGCGTCAGCACCCCGATGATCCTGCTGCGCCACATCGTCCCCAACCTGATGCACATCATCCTGATATCCTTCATTCTCCGGTTCAGCGGGCTGGTGATGTCCGAGGCGATACTCAGCTACATCGGCGTCGGGGTCGGCCCGGAGACCGGAAGCTGGGGCAATATGATCGTCGAGGCGCAGTACGAGCTGGGCCGGGAGCCCATCGTGTGGTGGAACCTGCTCGCGTCGTTCATATTCATGTTCGGCCTGGTGCTTCCCGTCAACCTGTTCGGCGACGCGGCGCGAGACGCCCTGGACCCGCGCCTGAGGACCCGATGATGAGTGGTGACATGCTGTTGCGCGTAAAAGACCTGCGGTCCTACTTCCAGACCTCCGAGGGCATCGCCCGCGCGGTGGACGGCGTGTCGTTCGACATCGGCAAGGGCTCCACGTTCGCGCTGGTCGGCGAATCCGGCTGCGGCAAGTCCGTCACCGCCCTCTCCATCATGCGCCTCCTCGCCGAGCCGGCCGGGTACATCGCCGGCGGGTCCATCCATCTGGGCGACACCGACATCACCGCCCTGCCCTACGACGAGATGCGGGACATCCGCGGCAACCGGATATCAATGATATTCCAGGAGCCGATGACGTCGCTCAACCCGGTCTTCACCGTCGGCTACCAGATACGCGAAGCCATCTGTTCCCACCAGACGGCGAAAGCCGACGAGGCGAAGAAGATCGCGGTCGAGATGCTCGACAAGGTCGGCATCCCGGACCCCGACAAGCGATACGACGAGTACCCCCACCAGCTCTCCGGCGGAATGCGCCAGAGAGTGATGATCGCCATGGCCCTGGCGTGCAGGCCGGAACTCCTCATCGCCGACGAGCCCACCACCGCGCTCGACGTCACGATACAGGCGCAGATACTCAACCTGATGAAGGACCTCCAGGCGACGATGGGCACGTCCATCCTGCTCATCACCCACGACCTCGGCGTCGTCTATCAGACCGCCGACCGCGTCGGAGTGATGTACGCCGGCAGGATCGCCGAGCTGGCCGACCGCGACGAGCTGTTCTCCCATCCGCTCCACCCGTACACCGCGAAGCTGTTCCAGTCGCTCCCGGGCAGGCAGAAGCGCGGCGAACAGCTCCACACCATCGAAGGCGTCGTGCCCAAGGCCACCGAGTTCCCCGACGGCTGCCGCTTCGCCGACCGCTGCGACTGCGTGATGAACATCTGCCGCACTGTGGAGCCGCCCCTCTCCACCGCCACGCAGGACCACACGGTCGCCTGCCACCTCTACGGTCCGCATGGGCGTGGGCATGATTCCTTCGTGTCCCCGCAAGAGTCCGGGGAACATGATCCCCTCGTGTCCCCCGACCTGAGCGACACCCGCCGCCCCGACGAACTCCTCAACGTTCAGGACCTCAAGATGCACTTTCCTATCAAGAAAGGTGTCTTCAAACGCACCGTCGGCCACGTGAAGGCCGTGGACGGGGTGGACCTCATCATCCCCCGGGGAAGGACCCTCGCCCTCGTCGGCGAGTCCGGCTGCGGCAAAACCACCGTGGGAAAATGCATCCTTCAGCTCATCCGCCCCTCCGTCGGACGCGTGGACTACGGCGCGGATGTCACCCTCAC
>CAYMFW010000110.1:0-15803 GCA_964389785.1 uncultured Planctomycetota bacterium | reverse complement strand
CGAGAGGGCCGCTATCAGCACTCCGGCACCCGCGCTGCTCACGTACTCCAGGTCCGAGAGGTCGATGATCACCTTGAAGACGGCCCGCTCGAAGAGCTCGCTCAACGCGGCATCGAACTGCTCGAAGCTGTGAGCGTCAAGGAAACCTTTGACGTGGAGCCCGGCGATCCCGCGCCCAATAACCTCTTCTACAACTGAAAAATCGGACATATTAGCCTCCGCTCGCCCCCAGGTTCTTAACAAGTATAAGCTCGTTGACCTTGTCGTCAACAACCCTGTGTTTGACCTCGTCCATGATCTTCCTCATCAGAAAGATGCCCAGCCCCCGCTTCTTGCCGGACTTGACGTGGTTATCGATGTTCGGAAGGGTGTAGTCCGTCGGATCGAAGAATTCCGCCGTATCGCGGATGACGAGCTGAATCTTCCCGTCTCCGACCGACACGTCCACCTCTACCTCGGATACGCCGTCGTTGTCGTAGGCGTGAGTGATGACGTTGGTCACGGCCTCGTCCGCCGCGAGGACTACCTGATGCACGACCCTTTCGTCCACGCCGGCACGCTCGGCGCATTCCCTCACCTTATCTCTCACCATGGCAAGGAGCCGGGTGGAAGCGACGACGCTGAATTTCATGTGCTCCCTGGCCTCCTCCATCGTACCTCCTTCTGCTGCTGCTTACGAAAGCATGAATGTGCTTATGGTAATATCGTCGTGCTGTTCGGCGTTTCCGCGGTGCCGCTCCAGCTCCTGCACCAGGAGATTCACGAACGTGTCCGAGTTCTGCGGGGCCAGCCGCCTGGCCAGCTCGTAGAACCGCTTCTCGCCGAACTGCTGTTTCTGCGCGTTCATCGCCTCGACGACCCCGTCCGTGTACAGCACGATCCGGTCGCCTTTGGCGAGGCTGAGCTTCTCTTCCTTCACCGTGTTGTCGAAGATAGCGCCCCCGTCGAAGCCCAGGGCGATGCCGCCGGGGTTGAGTATCCACTGCTTCCCGGTGGAGTTTCTCACGAACACCATCGGGTTGTGGCCCGCGCTGCTGTAGGTGATGGTGTGGGTGACGACGTCCAGTATCACGTAGAACGCGGTGACGAACATGCCTTTGCGGATCTCCCGGGCCAGAATGCGGTTCACCTTCTTGAGCGTGTCCGCGGGCGACGGGTTGTGCTGGGCCTCGAACCTGACGATCGTCCTGGTCATGGTCATCACAAGGGATCCCTGGATGCCCTTTCCCGACACGTCCGCGACCATCATGCCGATATGCTGCCGGTCGATCGGTATGAAATCGTAGTAGTCCCCGCCCACGTCCCTGGCCGCCTTGTAGAACGCGCTGATGTCGTAACCGGGGATCTTCGGCTTCCTGTCCGGGAGCAGCTTGTTCTGTATCTGCTGGGCGATATCCAGGTCGCGTGAGAGCCTCTCCTTCTCAAGGGCGGCGACCTGCGCCACCGCGAGGCTCTTGGTCATCTCGTTGAAGCTCCGGGAGAGCAGTCCTATTTCGTCCCTGCTTCGCAGGAGTGACCGGTGCTCAAGGTTTCCTTCGCTGACCACCATCATGTCGTGGACCAGCTGGCGAATCGGCCTGGTGACCCGCGAGGCCATCATCAGCGATATTGCGATGGCCGCCAGCACCGCGACAATGCTGAAGACGGCGACACGCTGGATGAGGCGGTTCTTGGCGTCTATCACCCTCTGCTCGGAGAGAATGAGCATCGCCTCGCCGATCCGCACGTTGCTCTCGTCCACTATGGACTTGCTGAATTCGATGGCGCCTATCTCCCTGCCCGCGATGCTGAGCGGGCCTCTCTTCACCATGACATCGACGGTTATGGCACCCCAGCCGGTTCTCAACTCCAGAGGCACTCTCGTTCCGGTGGGAGAGTGGACATTCTCTCCGTGGATGGAGACGAGCAGCTCCAAGTCTCCTCCGCTTCCTTTCCCGATCACCGCGTCGACCAGCTCCTCGTCGGTCGCCTCCGTTCCGGAACCGAACAGGAGCGGCCGGAGAAACCCCAGGGGAAGTCTCAGGGCCTGAAGCTTCTTCATCAGGTCCTCACCCAGGACGTCCGCGAATTTCTGGGGACCCCCCTCGCCGGAATCCCGTATCTTCTTGTCTATCGTGTCCTCGAGCTCTGCCTGCGCTATGAGCACCCTGCCGAGGAGGGCCAGCGTCTGCACCTGACTGGCGCCGCGGAGCATGATCCGGTTCTCCAGGTCCTTCCAGGTGCTCACCGCGGTACCGACGCCGTAGATGCCCATGATGAAGGCGACCATACAGCTGGTCATCAGGGCGAATTTAAAGGCAAGGCCCATCCCCATCGCGGCCTCCCTGGCCCTGGGTCCCGGTCTGCGCCTCTCATCGTCGGGACGGACGCTGCGGGTGCCGGGGTCGGCCGCCCCGCGGAAGCCGGTGGTGGGCTTCCTTGCGCCCCGCTTGACACCGGTAGTGGGCTTCCTGGGGCGCCGCTTCCTGGAGGAGGCCCTCATGGTGCGGGAAGTCTTTTCCCTCTTCCTGCGGCCCCTTCCGGCGGCCCTCACGCTTCGCGTACCGGGCATCGTATGTTTAACCCCGTCCTGAGGACACGTCTCCGCGCAGGGTTCCCAGGGCCCTTCTCACGTAGAGGGCTCCGGACACCACCGTGGAGGCCACGGCGGCCCACACGAGCACCCCCATGCCCGTGTGCACTGCGCTCACCGAATCCTTACCATAGGCAATATACAGGATTAGCGCGGCCACTGCAAAGTACTGTATGACCATCTTCTGCTTGCCGAGAGAGGAGGCGCCGAACGCCTGGCCCTTCGATTCCACCAGAAACCTCAGTCCGGTCACCAGGAACTCGCGGCATACGATGACGGCGACCATCCATCCGGCAAGTATCGGTGTCTTCTCGAGAAGCATGATGAGGCCGCCGCAGACGATAATCTTGTCCACGAAGGGGTCCGCCATCCTGCCGAAGCTGGACTCCTGCCCCATCCTTCTGGCGACAAAGCCGTCCAGCAGGTCGGATATGCCGGCCAGCGCGTAGAGCCCCAGGGCAACGAGCAGGGACACGTGCCGGCCGTCCCAGAGCAGCGCCATGAACACCGGGGCAATGAGGAAGCGGAACAGGGTAATAGAGTTGGGAAGATTCATGCCGTGGTGGTCCCCTCCCCCGGACGGCTCTCGATGAACGCCTCGACGACGTCTCCGTCGAACTGCCGGCCCGCCTTGTCCCGCAGCTCTTCGAAGGCCTCCTCCGTGGACCGCACGAAATCCCTGTACGGCCTCCTGCTCGTCATCGCGTCGAAGGAATCCGCGACCGTCAGTATCCTCGACACGAGCGGAGTGTCCTCACCCTCCAGCCCGTCCGGATAGCCGCCGCCGTCCCACCTCTCGTGGTGATGCTTCACCGCGAACACCACGTCTTCCTTCATCCGTCGTATGTTGCGTATGATATTGGCCCCCACGACGGGATGTTCCTTGATAACCTGCCACTCTTCGTCCGTGAGTTTATCCTTCTTGTGGAGAATCGCCGACGGGATGCTTATCTTGCCGATGTCGTGGAGCAGGCCGGCGAGACGAATGACGGCGACGTCATCTCCCTCCACGTTCATCACTCCGGCGATGCCGACGGCGTACTGGGTCACTCTCTCCGAATGGCCGCGGGTGTACTGGTCGTTGGCCTCGATGGTGGCAACGAGAGTGCTCACGGAATCGTAGAAGAGGTTCTCCAGATCTTCCATCAGCTTAGCCCTCTCGATCGCGATCCCGGCCTGTCTGCCTATCGCTCCCAGCAGTTCCAGATCGGCTTCGTCGAAGGCGTTCGACTCCCCGATGGTGTCCACGTATATCGCGCCCAGAATGGCGCCCTCGGCCTCCAGGGGGACCGACATGACCGAGGTGATATGGTTCTGGACGATACTGTCTCCGCCCTTGAACCGTTCGTCGTGTATCGCGTCGGAACTCAGGACGGCCAGCCCTTTCTCCAGCGTCTCGCCCAGTATCGTCCTGCTCAGCCGGAGCTCGGCGCCGCCTCCCACCGCTCCGCCGCGGAGGACCATAGGGTGAGCGGTGTCCACCGTGTCTCCGAGCAGAAGGAATCCCCTGTCCACCGTCACGACATCCAGTATGGAGTCCATTATGACGTCGCAGAGCACGGTCACATCGTTTTCGGAGCTGATCAGGTTGCCGATCTTGTACATGGTTGCCAGATCACGCTGGAGCCGGCCGGACTTTTCGCCCAGCAGCTCGCTTCGTGTGGCCGCCACGAGCGGGGTCTTCGTCGGGTCGAGCCGCTTCTGGATCCTCTCGGTGGTCCGTCCCGTACCCTCGAGGAGACCGCCGAGCACCGAGCCCGTCCCCGCCGCCATCTCGATCTGCTTCAGGCGGAACTTGGTGTCCCCGATGGATATGACGCTGCCGGGCGGCAGCTTCTCCGTATTCTTGACGCGCTTGCCGTCCAGGTACGTGCCGTTTCTGCTGTTCAGATCGGTGATGAAGTATTCGTCCCCCTTCTTCTCGACGAGGCAGTGCACCCGCGACAGGCTCTCGTCGAGCACCTGGAAGTCGCAGTCCTGGCCCCGCCCGATGAGGGCTTTCCCGCCTTTCAGCGGAACCGTGCGCCCCTCGGCTGGACCTTCATCAAGAATGAGCACGGCTTTCATGCACAACACTGTACCGAGTCAACAACTTACTGTCAACAGGGATCGGCTCGATCTACCGCCGCAGGCGAAGCCGGGGAGGTAGAATCGTGCCTGTCCCTTTGGTGCGTAATTGGTTTTACGGCCCGGCTGGAAGTGGTAGAATTGGGCTGTCATGATCGTTCTGCGAATACTGGACGGAGAGATGGCGGGCCGGACCTTCAAGCTCGCCGAAAGCCTCACCATCGGCAGGGGCGGCGGCTGCGACCTGAGAATAAGGGACGGCAAGTCGTCGCGTAACCACGCCGTCGTATACCTGAAAGAAGGCCTGGTTCACGTCAGAGACCTCGGCAGCAAGAACGGCACGTTGTGCGACGGGGAGATGGTCGTCGAGAGGGAGATACCTTTCGGCACCACTCTCACGATCGGAGATACGAATCTCGTACTGGAAGACACGGTAGACGAATCCGAGCTGATAGGCCAGCGACTGGGCGCGTACCGGGTCCTGGAGCTGGTGGGCAAGGGCGGCATGGGAGTGGTGTTCAGAGCCAACCAGCTCTCGCTGGACCGCATCGTGGCACTGAAGGTACTCAACAGGTCCCTCGTTTCCCGCAAGGGTTTCGTGGACCGATTCGTCAAGGAAGCCAAGGCGACAGGAAACCTCAATCACCCTAACCTGATCCAAGTGCATGATTTCGGAAAGGAAGGGGAAGACTACTGGTTCTCCATGGAGTTCGTCGAAGGCAGGACGGTATCGCAGATACTCCGAAGCAGAGGGAAGATGCCGGAGCGCCTGGCCCTTCACGTGGCGAAGGAGGTCGCGAAGGCTCTGGACTACGCGCACAGACGCGGCCTGGTCCACCGGGACATCAAACCGAGCAACATCATGATAGATACCGAGGGTCACGTGAAGGTCGCCGATCTCGGCATCGCGGAAACGATGCGGGACGTTCAGACCGAAAGCAAGAGGGTCTCCGTGATGGGGACCCCGGAATACATGTCCCCGGAGCAGGCGAAGGGGAAGCAGGTGGACCCGAAGTCGGACATCTACTCCCTCGGAGCCGCCCTGTACCACATGGTGACGGGAAATGCTCCCTTCAAGGGAAGCAAGTCGAAGGAGACCGTGAAGATGGTTGTGAGCGAGGAGCCGGTATCCGTCAGGGAGCTGCTCCCGGAGGCGACCGGTCCGTTTGTGAAGCTGCTGCATCACATGATGGAGAAGGACCGGGACAAGCGGATCGAAAGCGCCAAGGATCTCATTTCGGCGATAGACGACAGGTGGCACTCGACTCCGGATCAGGACCACAACCGGCAGAAGAGTCTCGCCGATTTCATGAAAGGAAAGGAGAAACCCAAACACGCGTCGCTGGCGACATACGCGATGCCTCGATCGCGGCAGATGCTGTGGACGGCGGTCGTCGCCGGGATCGGAATGATCTGTCTTGGAGGGGGTATCGTCCTGATGATGAACCGGGGGAAACAGGACGAGAACGCTCCCGTCTCGATCCCGTCTGAGACGGGGGAGAACGCCGCAGAGGAAGAGGGACAGAGCGAAGGAAGGCCGGTACCGGAACCGAAGAGCATGGCCTCGGAACAGGAACGGAAGCAGAGGGAGTATCTGGCCCAGGCACGGAAGGCATATCAGACCGCGGAGACATACGAGGAAGAACACGGCGACGACCTCGACGGACGATGGCGGCGCTGGAGGGACTACCTGAGCAAGTACGACAGAACTCCGGACGCGGGAAAAGCCAGGAGCCGCATGAAGATAGTCGAGGGCGAGATGAACGAGCATTCTCTCGAGACCTTCAGCGTCGCAGCGACTGACGCGGAGCTTCTCGCGGGAAAGGGATGCTACTATTCGGCCATCAATGCCCTCAAGCCGTTCGCAACCGGGTCCCACGAACTCAAGGTAAAGGAAGAGGCCGGCGCTCTGATCGCCCGGTACACGAAGGACTATCACTCGGATTTCGAGAGGGCCAGGTCGGCCGCGGAACGGGCCATGAGAGACAGGCGGTACGCGAGCATGACGAAGGCCTATCAGGGATTCATAGACAGTTGCGGAGGCGGACCCAAGGCGGCGGAGGCAAAGGCACTTCTGGCGGCCGCCAACAAGGAGATGCTTCTCGATCTGAACACCAACCTCAAGGAAATAGTGAATCACCTGAATACGTTCGATTTCCATTCCGCCGACCTGAGAGCGCAGGGCCTTATCGAGAAGTTCGAGGGCACGTCGGTACAGCACCAGGTGAAAGCGATCAGGGCCAGAATCGACACGCTCAAGAAGCTGCACACGACGGCGGTGACCAAGATACGCTCGACCGAATCTCCCAAGGTCCTGCCGTTCACCATAAAGAACATAGGAAGGGGAAAGGCCACCTCCGCATCGGAGAGCAGGCTCAGCGTGGATTTCGGCGAGATACAGCAGGACCTGCTCTGGACCAACTTCACCAAGGCGGAGGTCTTTGAGATATACCGGATGTACCTCGACGAGACGTCCGGGAAAGACCGCGCCATGCTCGCGGCGTTCGCCAAACAGTTCAGGGTAAAGTGCCGATACTACCAGCCCGGTCAGTAGAGCGGTGGGAGCGGGCGGTCCCTTCACTCATTCTCGGCGCCATGTATGCGGAAATGCCGCCTCCGAGGGCGCGATTCAACGGACCATGGAAGGGCTCTGTCCGTCCGTCGAATCACGAACCCGTTCAGGTCCCTCCCGCTCCCGCCGCCTTCGACGCTCCCTTCTTCTTTCCGTAATCGCAGAGCCGGCGCAGCCTGCACTCGGAACATTTCGGGCCGATCGGCTTGCACACGTTCTGCCCGTAGGCGACCAGCAGGCTGTTATATTCGATCCAGAACCTCTTCGGCAGCTTCTCCCTGAGCGCCATCTCCGTCTCCTCCGGCGTTTCGGTGCGCACGTAGCCGAATCGGTTGGATATGCGGTGCACATGGGTGTCCACGCAGACCGAATCTATGCCGAAACCGAGACCGAGCACCAGGTTCGCCGTCTTTCTGCCCACCCCGGGGAGGGCGACGAGCGAGTCCATGTCGGCCGGCACCTTCCCTTCGTGGTTCTTTACCAGCTCCCGGCACAGCTTTCTTATGTTCTTCGCCTTCGTCTTGTAGAAACCGGCCGGATAGACGAGCTTTGCGATTCTCGCCTCGGTGAGCTTGAGAATCTTCTCCGGGGTGTCCGCCACGTCGTAGAGACGCTTCGAGGCGGCGCCGGTGACGTCGTCCTTGGTGCGGGCGCTTATCACCGTGGAGACAAGCACCTTGAAGGGATCGCGTCTCCGGGACATCCTTGTGACGATAGGCTCCCGGAGCTTCGCGTACTCCTGCCTGAGTATGCGGACGACGGAAGATATGTCGGCGGGGTTCACCTCACCATCACCTGGCCGCCGTCCGGGACGACGGTCTGGCCGGTTATCGTGCGCGCCGAGTCGGAGCAGAGAAACACGACCGCATCGGCGACGTCCTGCCCCCTGATCTCCCGCCCGAGCGCGGTCTTGCCCACGTAGTAGGGTATCACCTGCTCCGGTTTGATGCCGTACTTCCTGGCGCACGTCCTGATGTACTTCGGGTTCCAGATCTTCGATCCCTCGAAGACGTTCCCCGGAGCGACGGAGTTGACCCGAATCCCGTGCCTGCCGAGCTCCAGCGCCCAGCCGCGCGCCATGTGTATCTCGCCCGCCTTCGTGGCGTTGTACGGCGTGTTGGACCTGCTGGCCTCCAGGCCCGACTTGGAGCTGAGATTCACTATGCTGCCGCCCATTCCCTGTTGAGTCATCACGCGCGCGGCGGCCCGCGCCATCAGGAAGTAACCGGTGAGATTGATCTCGAGCGCCTTTCGCCACAGGTCGGCCGGCAGGTCCACCAGATCGAATGCCGGTGCGATACCGGCGGCATTGACGAGGATGTCCAGCCCGCCCCATCGGTCCAGAACCATGTCGAACGCGCCCCGGACGGCGCCCTCGCTCGTGACATCACACGGAACGGGAAGCACGCAGGCATGGGGCTTCTCGTCGAGAATCCCGAAACCCGTCGCTTCCACCGCGTCGAGATCCACGTCGGCGAGCGCGACGTTCGCTCCGGCCCGGGCCAGACCGACGGCAACGCTCCTCCCCAGCCCGCTTCCCGCACCGGTGACGACCGCGATCCTTCCCTCCAGCGGGCCGCCCCCGGACGCCCCGGCGAGATTCTGCCTGAAGCTCTCGGCCTCCCACTCTGATATGAATCGGCGCTGGCGGGGGGTAAGCGCGTTGGGACCTCCGAAGTCCGCAGCGTGGACTCTGACGGACAGGGCGGCAGCCAGCACCTCCTTGGCGACAGAAACGGACCTCTCACTTCCCGCGAGGAACAGCCCTTGACCTTTGACGAGAAATCCTGAGGGAGGCTTTCCTTCGGCACGGACCCTCCGGCGCACCGCCGTCCGGAGCGATCCGGTGTCGGGCTTCCCGATCCAGGCCGGCGCTCCGCCGGCGTAGACGATCTCGTCCGGCGTGGTCGCGGGGACCTCTGCCAGCTTCCTCGCACGTCTGCTTCGCATGAAGGCGGAGACCGCGTCGCCGAGGTCGTGGCGAACGGACACGTATTTTCCCGTCTCATCGAATAATGCCCTGCGCACGGCAAGTCTGGTTCGGTTCAGTTCGTCGGGAGCCGGAGGCTTCAGCCTCGCGCGCTTCTCGCGCTTCAGTCCCTTCCCGCACGCTTCCACCACGTCCCTGACTGCTCTCAGCGCGCCTCCGGCGCTCGAGGCCGACACGATGAGTCCGTGCTTCTGAAGGAATACAATCGAAGGGATCCTTCCGTGGTTCTTCCGGTACGATTTCACCAGTCCCGAGATCTTGCTGGCGAGCGTGAATCCGGGGTTCACGTACGGCACCCACAGCGGCGGGTACTTCCTGCCGCCGAAGAGCGCCTCCACCCATTCCCTGCCGTTCCGGGAACAGACGTATGCCCCGACGGTTATCGGATGCAGGTGGATGACGTATCTGTCGAAGAGAGCGTGCAGGTGCGACTCGACGGACGGACGGCCACCATTCTTCAGCCCGTCGTCGCAGGAGAGGTTGAGCCTGTTGACCACGTCCGTCTCTCTCCGTGCCGGGTCGAGCTTCGCGACGGAGCCGTCATCCAGAATCGACAGGACTCTGTCCAGCCGGAGCTTTCTCCAGCCTGCGCGCGGCGCCATATCCTTCAGCGCGCAGCCGCTCGCCTTGATGTACATGTGCCTTCCGTTCGGGGTCTTGACGGAGGTGTTGCCTCCGCCCCCCTGGACAAGAGAGCCGTCCCTGCCGACGGCCTTCGAGATACGGATCAGATCCTCGAGGGACTTATTCATGTTCAGCGCTCCATTGGTACAACAGCGTTCTATTATCGGCACCGTGTGCGGCGCACGCAAGTGTCATCTGTCGCCGTGCTTCTCCAGAAGAGCGTCTTCCGCCGCGCGGCACCACCGCCCGTCGTCGAGACCTTCCAGGTTCTCGATCTTCACCAGCCCGAGCCCTCTGCACGTCGGGTACGCGATTATCTTGCCGGCAATGGTCCTGTTTTCCACCGCGCGAATCCCCTCGACCGCCCCTTCCAGCCCGCAGACCGCCGCGACGGAAAGATTGGTATCGAGCGTCCCGTCTTCGATCTTTCCGAGAACGACTTTCATGTCCCGCAGGACGGACCCGCTGGTGCCGACGAAGTACATCCCCTTTCGCAGGTAGGCATCCAGGTCGATCGACGCCGTTACGTCCGCGGGAATTCCCGCGAATATATTGATAATCGCCCCCGCCCCGGCGCTCCCCACCGCAGCGGAGACCAGGCCCGCCGAGGGAACCATCAGGGCCACATAATCGAACGCGACACCCGGGTCGTCCTTCGACGGATCGTACATGGTGAGCGGCACTCCGTTCCGCTCGGCCACGGGCCGCGCGATCCTTTCCGTCAGAGCGAGTCTCTCCCCGTCGAGGTCGCCCGCGAACAGGGAAACCCCTCGGACGCCCTGGCACACGTTGCGTATCACGTGCATCAATCCCATCGGCCCGCCCGCACCGATTACATGAACACGGTCTCCCTCTCGTATCTCGCCGGTCGCCGGGATCTTCCGTAGGGAGTCACAGGGGTCCTTCGTCTCCGTCCCCACGATCCGAATCCCTCCGTAGTGCACCCGTCCCACGGGCACAACCACTTCCCGTTCGATCCTTCCGCCCCAGAGAACGATATTCAGCAGGCCTCCGGGGGCAAGCTTCTCGAACAGACTCTCGATGGTATCCGCGGAACAGCCCGCGTAGATGATGTCGTCGCACGAGCCTTTCTCCACCTGATTGAGACCGAGGATCTGTCCCAACACCACGTCCTCCGGCTGGGGCGCCGGAAGCTCAGAAAGCCAAATCATGGTGGATGGCCGTCCATAGACGTTCAATACCTGAACGATACCGTCTCTTATCTCCTCGTCCGCGACGACCAGCATCGTGCCGCCCTCTTTGCAGCAGCGGCGCTCCTCGGAGACGTACGCATCCTCCACGCAGGCCCACGGCTCGACGAGGGCGACAGCCGACGCGGAGAGCTTTTCCGACACCGGTATCAGCATGCACTCCCCCTCCGGGGAGGTGATCACCCTTTCGTCCATGAGCACGTACTCCTGAAGCCCTCCCTCGAAGTTGTAGCCGAACGCGGCGTTCGAATTCCTGGTGGGAAGCCACCGGTAGTCCGTCTGGACGAGATATCTCTCGTCGGGTGAGAAACGCGTTACCTTCTCCCCCACCGCCGCGATCCTTATCACCGCCTCGTGGCCGGGGACCGCGGGAAGCATGTCGGGAACGTAGCTCGGGATCTCGTCGAGTACCGCCGGGCCTATACCGGAGACGATCGGGCCCTTGCGCGCGTGTTCCGCAAACTGCTTCAGCAGCTTCAGATCGGAGAAGCACAGCCCGGCCGCCTCGACACGGCAGAGTATCTGCGTGGGGCCCGGCTCGGGAACCGGCTTTTCCGAATTGAGCTTCAGCCGGTCAGGTCCGACGAGCTGAACGGCGCGCTGTATGTCTGGTATAGAAGCCATTTCACAAGTCCGTCTCCGATAGTCCGCGTGCTCGCGGACGAAGCGAGCGCCTTTGAGGAAGAGCGGCACGAACGGCGCGAGCTCGGCCGACGCGAAATCATCGACGAACTTCTGTCCCGGGCTGTTCATCTCGGTGCCGACGACGAGGGGCAGGCCGAGCTTCCCGGCCAGCTCGACGACGCTGCGCAGGTTGGCGAGCTTCTCGTCTTCCACGCCGGGGGCGCAGTTCCTGTCCGGTATGATGTTGAGCGCCGCGACCCCGGTGCTCATCGCCACCTCCAGAAGTCTCTCGATGTCCCGCTCGCCGACCGACGTGCCGTCGAGCCACGCGTACGTCGGAATGCCCCCCGCGTCGAGGACGAAGCGGTTCATATCGGCCATCGTGGGAAACGACCCGCCGTCCGGCTGCACGTAGCCCACTCCGCCCCGCTTCATCGTCTTTGCACGGACCGCGTTCTGAAGCCCGGCCCCGTCGGGAAGACCGAGTGACGAAACGTCCGTCACCGATCTGTCCCCACCCGGTCGGTCCCCGCCCAATCCATCCCCGCCCAATTTATCTGTCCAGAAATCGGCGAGCTCTTTCCCCTCGCCGAATATCTGGATCGCCTTCCGGACGTAGGCCAGCGTGATGTGTCTCTCGGTCGCGTTCCCGGAGGGGGTGAGCGGAAGCACGTCGATATCGTAGTCCAGCGCTATCGCCTCCAGATAGTCGTTCACCCGGCAGAGCAGGTCCCGGTTCCTCTGTTCCGACGTCGCGGCGAGCTTCTTCTGGAAGACGGCTGCGTTCCCCTGAAGGGCAGCGCTCGGCACGCCCGTGCCCATGTGGTAGGCGATGCCCGGCTCGCCCGGTGAGTTGATCTCCCTGTCCGCGAATTCCGGAACGAACACACGGGTCTCTATGCCGACGACTGTCTCGAGCCCGAGCATGTTCCCGGCTTCGTAGAATTCCTCCAGGCCGTCGAGGACGTCGAAATCCACTATCCCGGCGAAGGCAAGACCGGCCTTCCTCGCCAGCCACGCGATACTGCTCGGCGAGTACGCGCAGCAGTTGTACGAGAAGAACGTGTGGAAGTGGAGATTGACCGCTTCAGTCGGCTCCGGAAGCGCTATCTCTCCGCTCTCGACCTTCCCACAGAGGGCCTCCAGCGCCTTCCTGCGTTCCACCGGGTCGAAGCTGTCGAGCTGTTTCTCCATATCGTGATCAACCAGCCTGGTACCCTTCCTTCGTCTTTTCGAACTCCTCCCGCCACCTCTCGGTGTCGGCGGGAAGGAATTGCTTCACCTTGAAGGAGTTCCTGACCATCTCCCTGGCACGGGAGAGGTCCGGGATCTGGCCGGTCCCTATCGCCTGCATGATGACGTTTCCGATCGCGGTCGCCTCTACCGGCCCGGCCTGCACCTTCTTACCGGTCGCGCTCGCCGCAAACTTGTTGAGCACCAGGTTCTGCGTGCCGCCCCCCACTATGTGCAAAACGTCCACGGTGTTTCCCGTGGTGTCCTCTATCATGTCCATCACCCGGCGGTACTTGAAGGCCAGCCCCTCGAGTATCCCTCTCACGATCAGCCCCTTGTCGTCGGTCGGTTCCTGTCCGGTCTCGGAAAGGTACGTATCTATCTTGGCGGGCATGTCACCCGGCGAGAAGAACGCCGAATGGTCCGGATCGATCCGTCGACCGAACGGCTTCGCATTCCGCGCGGTCTGCATCAGCTCCGCGTAGGACATCTCGTGCCCTTCCTGCCGCCACTGCCTCCGGCACTCCTGCAGGACCCACAGGCCCATAATATTACGAAGCAGTCGGATCGTCCCCGCGACGCCGCCCTCATTCGTGAAGCCGTACTCGAAGCCCTTGTCGGTCACGACCGCTTCCGGTATCTCGACGCCCATCAGGCTCCAGGTTCCGCTGGACAGATACGCCCAGCTTCCCTCCTCGGCCGGCACCGCCGCCACGGCGGCGGCGGTATCGTGGGAAGCCGACGCGATCACCGGGATGCGCTCGCAGCCGAGCATCGCGGCGATCTTCTTGGAGAGCTTCCCGACCACCGTTCCCGGCGACACGAGCTCGGGCATGATCGATACCGGAAGGCCGAGCGCGCCGAAGACCTCCTCGGACCAGCCGCCCGTCTTCATATTCATCAGCTGCGAGGTGCTCGCCAGAGTGTACTCCCCGAACGTCTCCCCGCAGAGCCCGTACGCCAGCAGGTCCGCCATGAAGAGAAGCCGCTTCGCCTTGGAGAGTGCGGACGAGCCGGCGAGCTTCATTGCCAGCAGCTGGTATATCGTGTTGAGCTGCATGAACTGGATGCCGGTGTCCTCGTAGATGTCGCGCTTCGGCATCACCTCGAACGCCTTCTCCATCATGCCGTCCGTCCGGCTGTCGCGGTAATGATAGGGGGCTTCAATGAGGTCACCCCCCTCATCGAGAAGCCCGAAATCGACGCCCCAGCTGTCGATACCGATGGCGGCAATGCCCGGCGTCTCCAACGCCGCCTTGTGTATGCCCGCGCCGACCTCGGACAGCAGACGATCGATGTCCCAGCGCATCGAGCCGTCCTTCTCGACCGGCCCGTTGCCGAACCGGTGGACCTCCTTCACCGCGATCCGATCGTCGGAAACCGTTCCGAGCATCACCCGGCCGCTTTCCGCTCCGAGATCAACCGCAATATAGTCCGGGGACATAATCCTTAATTCCCTTCCCTCTGCCGCATCGTCAGGACAATCCGCCGAATTGCCGGCGCCGCCTGTCTGTATGGCAGAGAAATCTCTCCCTAACCCCGTTCTTTCTCTATCTTCTCCTGGTAGCCGCTCTCCCTGTATGCCCGTATCGGGTCCGGGTCCAGACCCATCTCCTCGCGCGCGGCCGCCAGAACCGGCTTCACGTCGGTGAAGAACGCGTCCTTGAGAACGGACTCCGCGCCGATCACGTCCCCGGCCTTCTGGGCCTCCTCGAGCGCCTTCCGGTCCACCACGAGCGCCTTCGCGTACGTTTCCTGGATGTTCATCACTGACTGGATCATCGCTTCGATCTTCGGCTTTATGTTGTGGCTCTGGTCTATCATGTACGCGGTGTCGTACAGGCTGTTTCCCCCCGCCGCCGCGACCAATTCGTTGAATATCAGGAAGAGCTCGTACGGGTTCATCGAAGCGGTCGTCAGATCGTCGTCGGCGTACTTCTTGCTGTTGAAATGGAACCCGCCGAGCATGCCCTCGTCTATGAGGAGTGCGACGATCTGTTCTATGTTGGTGCCGAGCGCGTGATGCCCGAGGTCCACCAGCACCTTCGCCTTCGGCCCGCAATTCTTCGCGAACAGGTACGCCATCCCCCAGTCGCCGATGTCCGTCGAGTAGAAGGCCGGCTCGAACATCTTGTACTCGACGAGCATCTCCATGCCTTCGTCCAGCATATCGTGAACCTTCTTGAGATTGTCGGCGACCCGGTGCTTGCGCGCGCGCAGGTCGTCCTGGCCCGGATAGTTGGTCCCGTCGGCGAACCACAGGCTCAGGAACTTCGAATCGCACTTCCTCATTATCTCCACGCAGTCGGAGATGTGCGAGACCGCTTTCTCCTGCACCCTGGAGTCCGGGTTGCCGATTGAGCCGAACTTGTACTCGTTCTGCTCGAAGACGGTGGGATTGACGGCGCCGATCCTGACGCCGAGCGATTCCGCGCACGATTTCGCCTCCTCCGGGGTCTTGTCCACGAAGTCCCACAGCACGTGCACCGCCACCGTCGGGGCCACGCCGGTGAGCCGATGAACGCACGCCGCGTCCTCGAGTTTGTGGAGAATGTTCTGCGCGGCCCCCTTCTGCGGGAATACCTTGAACCGCGTTCCGCCATCGCCGTACGCCCAGCTCGGCGTTTCGATCGTCTGTGCCTTGAGTGCCGTCCTGACCCGATCCGCGTCGAATCCGCCGCTTCCCATCGTGACCTCCCCCGGGGAATGGGCTCCCCTATGCTCTAAGAAACCGGCTGAATGTACCACAGAGATGACAGTCTATCAGAATCGGCAGGAAAGGAAAACGGAGTCAAAAAGGATAGCGGCCGGGCGGACGGAGCTGGTGGGCCTGGACAGATTCGAACTGTCGACCTCACGCTTATCAGGCGTGCGCTCTAACCGGGCTGAGCTACAGGCCCCCGCACCGGG
>CAYMFW010000109.1:0-15834 GCA_964389785.1 uncultured Planctomycetota bacterium | reverse complement strand
TCGGATCTATTCACACATGCGCTTTACACGTTGTAGCGTTGTAGTACTAGGTTCGCCCGGCACCGAAACAATCGGGAGCTGTCCCTATTTCCTGTGGGCGAGAACGTCGGTGATGAACATGCAGCCGGGCGAGTGAGTGATCACCTGCGACATCACCCCGCGGCGCAGCGCGCTTTCGACGGCGACCTGACTCGTCACGCCGCACGCCCAGAACACCGGCACCTCACCCGGGCGCACCGTCACCGCGTCGCCCCAGTCCGGATTGGCGAGATCCCGTATGCCCAGGTCGCCCGCATCGCCGTGATGCACCGGCGCGCCGTGTCCGCATTCGTACGGCGCGGTGATGTCGTGCGCGTCTCGAATTCTGTCGGCGGGTACCGGACGCATCGTCACCACCAGCGGTCCGTCGAACGGACCGGCGGCGGTCGTCCGCCTGTTCGTCCGGTACATCGGGACGTTCACCCCCTCCTCGATGTGCCGCGGCACGAGTCCCGCCTCGATCAGCGCCTCCTCGAAGCTGAAGCTGCAGCCGAGAAGGAACGCGACGTCAACCTTCTCGAACCGGTCGGAAATGTCGGGCACCTCGTCGTACGAACAGTCGGCGTGGAAGATCCGGTAGAGCGGGATGTCCGTTCGGATGTCCGCGCCCGGCGCCATCGCGGAAGGAATCACGCTTCCCGTGGCCAGCCGATCGAGGAGCGGACACGGTTTCGGATTCACCCGGCAGTATTCCTCGAAATCGTCCGCGGCGTCTTCCGGAACTATCACCAGGTTCGCCTGTACGTACCCCGCCGACATCCCCGCGGTCGGTCCGGTGTACCGGCGCTCCCGGAATATCCTGCGCGCGTCCGCCGGCCGCATCGCCCCCCACTCCCCGCGCGACGGGCTGTACCCGCCGCCGCCCGGCGTCTCGATCACCACCACGTCCCCGGGCTCCACATCCAGCCCCGCCTTGCCGGCGACCTCCCGCGATTTCCCGCCGGTGACGTGCAGGTTCCTGCCCGCCTCCCCGTCACCCGCGCCGTGAAGACCGTACGGCCGTCTCAGCCGGCGCTCGCTCAGGATGCTGACGCTCATCGGCTGGAGAAACTCCATCTCCCTGCGCACCCCGTCGCCGCCGTGCCACACTCCGTGCCCGCCGGAGCCCTTCCGTACGCTGAAGCTCCGCACCATCACCGGGTACCGCCTCTCGATCACCTCCGGATCGGTGATGCGGGTGTTGGTCATGTGGGTGTGCACCGCGTCCGCCCCGTCGAAGCCGGGACCGGCGCCCGCCCCGCCGCATATCGTCTCGTAGTAGGAGAACTCCCCGGTGCCGAACGTGAGATTGTTCATCGTCCCCTGCCCCGCGGCGATGATGCCGAGCGCCCCGTACAGCACGTCGGTAATCCTCATCGACGTCTCCACGTTGCCCCCCGCCACCGCGGCGGGCCGCCGGGGGTCTATCACCGAGCCCTCGGGAACGACGATGTCGATCGGCACCAGGCACCCCGCGTTCATCGGCACCTGCTTCGGTATCAGCGTACGCACCACGTACATCACCGCCGCCGTCACCACCGCGCGCGGCGCGTTCAGGTTGCCCTTCACCTGCGGGTCGGTGCCGGTAAAGTCAATCGTCGCGGTGTCGCCCGCGATCCGTATCGTCACGGAGATCCGCTCGCCGTCGTCCAGGAAATCGACGAACGCGTGCTCGCCATCCGGAAGCCGGGAGAGCACGGACCGCATCGCCCGTTCAGTGTTGTCCTTCACGTGCTGCATGTACGCGCGTACCGCGCCCATGCCGTAGTGATCCATCACCTCCTGCAGGAACCGGGCGCCCGCCGCGTTCGCGGCGACGGCCGCACGCAGGTCGCTCAGCCGCTCCAGCAGGTTCCTGGCCGGATACCTGCCGCCGCCGAGCAGTTCCGAGATCTCCTCCTCCAGAAACCGCCCGTCCTCCGCCAGCTTCACGTTGTGGAGAAGCACCCCCTCCTCCTCGATCGTCGTCGAGAACGGGGGCATGGAACCGGGCGTCACCCCGCCGATGTCCGCGTGGTGCCCGCGGCTGGCCGCGAAGAAGATGAGCTTTCCCGACGGGCCGAACACCGGCGTCACCACGGTCACGTCCGGGAGATGGGTGCCGCCGTCGTACGGGTCGTTCGTCACGTACACGTCCCCCGACCTCATCGCGTCGCCCCACTGCGCGATGATCGGCTTCACGCTCTCGCTCATCGAGCCCAGGTGCACCGGGATGTGCGGCGCGTTCGCCACGAGCTCCCCGGCGCTGTCGAAGACGGCGCACGAGAAATCGAGCCGCTCCTTGATATTCGTCGAATGGCTCACCTTCCGCAGCACGATGCCCATCTGCTCCGCCACCGACATGAACAGGTTGTTGAATATCTCCAGCAGCACCGGGTCGCATTCGGTCGACACGTTCTCATGTCTTCCCGGCTCCCCGACAGCTTCGAGTATCATGCAGCCGTGCGCGTCCACCCGGGCGCGCCAGCCCGGGTCGACCACCACCGTCGAGACGTCCTCGACCACCAGCGCCGGCCCGTCGAGCGCGCACCTGGACGCCAGGTCCTCCCGGCGGAACACCGGCGTCGCCAGCTCGCGGAGCTTCCGGTCGCCGCCGGCCTCCAGGACGTCGAAATGGATCCTCACGGAGTCGATCGCGTCCGTTTCCCCGAGCGTTCTCTCCACCAGATCCTCCGACGGCTCCGCCGGCCTGGGCGTTTCCCCCCGTGTCTCCACGCGGACGTTCACGATCTCGACCGGATGCCCCGGCTTCGCGAAGCCGTACAGATGTCCGTGCATCCGCTCGAAGTCGCCGCGCGGGTCCGCGCCGCTAACCGGAACGTTGAGGTACGTCTCCACTCCCTCGTACCGCAGGTCCATCGAACGGATGCACGAGATGCTCCCCGGATCGATCCCCTGCTCCGCCACGTCCCGCCGGGCTCGCTCCTCCAGCGCGGCGAAGCGGGGTTCCAGCCGCGCCGGCGCGCCCGCGTCGAGCGCCTCCATCACCGCCTCCACGTCCGCTCTGATCACGTCCGCCAGCCCCAGCCCGTACGCGCTCAGCACCCCGGCGAGCGGATGAAGCAGCACGGTCCGCATGCCGAGCGATTCCGCGACGGCGCACGCGTGCTGGGCCCCCGCCCCGCCGAAGCACACCAGCGCGTACTCCCGGACGTCGTACCCCCGTGCGATGCTGATTTCCCGGATCGGCTTGGCCATGTTCTCGTTCGCGATGCGAAGGAAGCCCGCGGCGATCTCCTCGACCGACCGCTCCCCGCCGCCCGTCTCCTTCACCCTGCGGGCCACGTCGGCCAGCGCGTCCCTGGACGCATCCGCGTCCGGCGGCTCGTCCGCGCCGGGCCCGAAGCACAACGGAAAGTACTTCGGCTGGATCCGTCCCAACACCGCGTTTGCATCGGTCACCGCGGGGGGGCCACCCCGCCGGTAGCACGCCGGTCCCGGGTTCGCCCCGGCGCTGTCCGGTCCGACGGTCATCCTGCCGTCCTCGAAGTGGAGCACCGACCCGCCGCCCGCCGCGACGGTGACGATGTTCAACATCGGCGCCTGTATCCGCACCCCGGCCACCACGTTCTCGAATACCCGCTCGTACTCTCCGTCGTAGCGGCACACGTCGGTGGACGTCCCGCCCATATCGAAGCCGATCACCTTGCCGTACCCTGACCGCTCCGCAACGTGCGCGCAGGCGACCACGCCCCCCGCCGGTCCGGAGAAGACGGCATCCTTGCCGGTGAAGTGACGCGCCTCCGCCAGCCCGCCGTGCGACTGCATGAACCTCAGGTCCACCTCGTCACCCAGCGCGGCCCGCACCCGCTCCACGTAATCCCTCAGTATCGGCGTCAGGTACGCGTCCGCCACCGTGGTGTCGCCGCGGGCCACCGCCTTTATCTCACCCGCTGTCTCGTGGCTGAGACTGACGCAGTCGAAGCCGATCTCGCGAGCGATCTCCCCCACCACCTTCTCGTGCGCCGGATTCACGTAGCTGTTGAGCAGCACCACCGCAACCGACCGTATCCCCGCCGCGTGCGCGTTCCTCAGCCGGGTTCGCAGGTCCGCCAGCTCCGGCTCCTTCGCCACCGTGCCGTCGGCCCGCACCCGCTCCCTCAGCTCGATCACCCGGCAGGAGAGCTGGGACGGCTTCCGTATCTCCAGCGCGAATATGTCCGGCCGGTTCTGGTAGCCGATCTCGAGAAGGTCGGCGAACCCCCGCGTCACCACCAGGCACACCGGCGCGCCGCGCCGCTCCAGCAGCGCGTTGGTCGCGACCGTGGTGCCCATCCGCACGCTCTCTATCCGGTCGCCCGGTATTCCGGCGCGCGGATCCGCGACGCCGAGGAACCGCCGTATCGCCTCCAGCGGCGCGTCCTCGTAGTGTTCCGGGTCCTCGCTCAGCAGCTTGCGGACGTGCAGCCCTCCGCGGGGATCGCGCGCCACTACGTCGGTGAACGTGCCTCCCCGGTCGATACAGAACTTCCAGAGGCCTGATTCAGTCATGTCCATGCCGGGTATGGAAAGGCCTTCGGCCTGTCCGTCGAACCACGAACCCGCTCAGCAACGCTCCGCACCCGGCATTGATGCACCATCATGAACGCCTATATAGCAAAGAATCGCATGCGCCGCCGCTTTTTTCTTTGCCATGGCGCCCGCCGTATGCTATCACGCCTATTAATTAATATGAGAGGAGTACCCATGCGAACGACCCACGCCTTCACAATCGCGGCTGTTTTGACGGTTCTTCTCGTCACCCTCAGCGCCGGCGCCGTGTTCGCCGACGACGCCGGCGACACGCCGACCCCCGCGCCGCAGCCGAAGATCCGCGTCGTGGACGAGCAGGAAGAGGCGAAGAAGAAACAGGACGAGCTCGAGAAACGCGCCCGGGAGAAGGTCGCCGTGGTGAACGGCAGCGTCATCAACAGGAAAGAGCTCGACGAGGAGGTGATGCGGGAGCGGCAGATGATGATGAGGCGCGGCATGCCGCCGACGATGGTCCCGCCCCAGCTCGAGACGCAGGCGCTGGAGACCATCATAAACCGGGAGATCCTGTTCCAGGAGAGCAAGAAGAAGAAGGTCGCCGCGGAAGACGCCGCGATCACGGAGGAGTTCCAGAAGGTGAAGAAGAGCTTCCCTTCCGAGGAGCTGTTCACGCAGGCGCTGACGGAGGCCGGCATCACCCATGATACTCTGAAGGAAAAGATCCGGGAACAGCTGATGGTCAGGAAATTCATTAAGACGGAATTCGAGGACAAGATCACGGTTTCCGAGAAGCAGGTGAAGGACTTCTACGACGGCAATCCGAAGCTCTTCGAGAAGCCGGAGCGGGTGAAGGCAAGCCACATCCTGGTGAAGGTCGCCCCGGGAGCCCCCGACGCCGACAAGGACGCGGCGCGAAAGAAGATCGAGGACGTGCAGAAGCGGCTGAAGAACAAGGAGGACTTCGCGACGATCGCCAAGGAGGTCTCCCAGTGCGGCACCGCGTCACGCGGCGGCGACCTGGGATACTTCGAGCGCGGGCAGATGGTTCCTCCCTTCGAGAAGACCGCCTTCGCTCTCAGCCCGGGCGAGCTGAGCGGCATCGTGGAGACGCAGTTCGGCTATCACGTCATCAAGGTGTTCGACAAGCAGAAGGGCGGCGCGACCCCCCTGGAAGAGAGCAAGGACGACATTACTAACCACCTCAAGCAGAAGCAGATGGACGAAGACATCCAGGCCTACCTGGAAAACGCGAAGAAGGCCGCCAAGATCGAACGCTTCCTCCAGTAACGGGGCCGGGCCCTGCGTTCTTGATTCCGGATCAGGTTCCGGCGCCGATGTCGCCCTACTCAGTCCTGCTCAGCCCCCGCATCTGACTGATCGTCTCCGCGGACAGGCTCACCGGTATCGCGCCGGTCGCCTCCCCGGCGTACAGAGACAGGTGCGGGAACGGTATCTCGATGTTCTCCTCGTCGAAACGCCGCTTGATGCTCCGCAGCAGCTCGTCCTTCAGCGTCAGCCAGTCGCTCTGGACGGCCCAGACGACGAACAGCAGATCGATCGAGGAGGTGTTGTAGTTCCAGCAGAAGCAGAGCGGCTTCGGCTCCTCCAGCGCGAGCGGGTGCGCGTGGGCCACCTCGAACAGCACCTCGCGGACCCGGTCGATGTCCTCCTTGTAGGCAACCCCTATCATCAGGTCCACCCGCCGTATCGGATACCGGCTGAAGTTGATCACCTTGGTCTTGATCAGGTTCTCGTTGGGAATCCGCACGAAGCGATTGTCGAACATCCGCATCTTCACGGAGAGCAGGTCGATCGAGAGCACCACGCCCAGCGTATCGTCCACCTGCATCATGTCGCCCGCCTTGAATGGCCGCTCCACCGAAAGGAATATGCCGCTTATGATGTTGGAGAGACTCGTCTGCGCGGCGAAGCCGATGGCCACGCCCGCGATGCCGGCGGCCGCGAGAAGGGCGGTGATCTCCACCCCCAGCTGGTTGAGCGTCGTCAGCACGATCAGCACCCAGCCGCCGTAGGAGATGACCTTCCGGGCGATACCTCCCCGCTCGTCGCCCCACTTCTTCCCGATGGATTTCCCCACCGCCCTGCTGACGACCTTGACGAAGATCGAGCCGAGCACCACAACAAGGATGGCGGAAACCACGGACCCCGTCCGCTCCCAGGTGAGCAGCCCGCGGATGTTCCACCATCCCGCCCCCGCGGCGCCGTTCCCGGAGGCGCCCTCGGCCGCCGCCGCAACGCTGAAAAGAATATACATCGCCGTCATCCCGTCACGTATCCCGCGCCCGGAATCGACTGAATCAGGCTCACGGTGCGGGCCAGCACCCCGCCCTTTCGCTTCTCCCGCGGCTCGGAAAGCAGCGCGGCGTCCTGCGCGTCCGAAGGCGGCCCTTCCTGAATATCCACCCTCTCCGGCTGGATAGAGCTGGATCTCACCACCTTCACCTCGCTCGTCCAGAGCCGGTCCTTTCCCCGGTACATCCCCAGGAAAGAGGACGTCAGGCAGACCTGCTCCAGAGGAAGCTCTTCCCTGGTGTCGTTCCTCACCGCCATCGGCGCGGTGGCGATGTGCGGCTGCGGCTTCCTGGCGTCGAACTTCCTGCGGGCGGTCGTCTCCGTCCAGTAACACAGCTCCCCCTCGAACAGGGAGCCGAACCACGTATTCGAAAGCCGGACGGTCGGCACCTCCACCAGCGTTATCGAGTCGTCCCTGGCCAGCAGCTCCACGCGCACCCAGACGGGAATGCTTATGTAGATGCGGGCGGACCCGTGGGGCAGTATGCGAAAGGCGTGATCCGGACGCACCACCACGGACCGGTCGGGAGCGATCGGACGCAGACGGACCGGAGGGAACACCGACTCGGTGGCCCATCTCATCGGCTTCACGTCCTCCGGCATGCCGGCGCACTCCCGGGCGACGACGCGGTCCTCGTCCTCGAACTGTTTCTCGCCCACCTGCCATTCGCTCTCGGTGCGCGCGATCCAGATGCCCAGCGGCCCCACCCGCCAGTGGCGGCACTGCCCCTCGGGAATCTCCGCCTCATCCCACATCATACCGCCTCCCGTGTCAGGGCCCGTATCTGCTGATCCAGCCCCGCGATCTCCTCGTACCGCTCCGCGGCCAGGAAATGTATCCGCTTCACGTACAGCTCCATCAGTTCGATCTTGCGGGGATGGCTCGTCTCCGCCAGACCGGACAGGCTCACAATGTCACGCACGAAGAAGGTCCCGCTGGTGAGCCGTCTGAGGTATTTGAGATGGCTCGCCGCGTCGTCCCCCGTCTCGTACGCGTACATCAGCTCGCTCATCTTACGGTCGAGAAGGGACAGGAACTCCTGCCTCGGCAGGTCACGGAAAGACGGGACCTCGACCGAGTCCTCCTCCTCTTCGTCGCCGAATTCCTGCTCCCTCTGCATGAAGTACGTCGCCAGGTAGTGCTGCGCGTGCCCGGCCAGCACCAGGCCGGCGTAGGTGATGTTCGGCACGTCCGGCGCCTTCATCACGTCGCACGTCGCCTTGTACGACTCGATCACGTTCGGATCGAAGCCGACCAGCGGCACGTAACATCCGTGGAACGGCACGCCGGAATCCTCCTCCGGAATGAACGACATCTCGTCCTTCAGCTGCTCCTTCAGATCGTCCGGGACGTCCAGCTTGTCCATCCCCTGCTCCACCATGTCCTTCACCGCCCGGTACATGTCCTGGCCGAACATGGTGCGCGTCCACATCTCGTTGGATTCCCGCAGCTTGGACATCATGTTCTCGCGCATCTCGTCCGTCATCGGCACGATGGACGACAGTATCTCGATCAGCTCCGGCGGATCCGGGGCGATCGCCAGGGCCGGAAACATCGGATTGAACGGGTTCTCGGACCCGCCCGCGTTCCGCGCGAACAGGATGCACCTGCCCGACAGGTTCTCCCCGTCTCCCGCTATGAAATCGACTTCTTCGAGCATAGACCGTTATCTTACCATAAGGGAGACGTTGATAGAATTACCAGATTTAAAAACCCAAGCGGACATGACTTTCCGGTATAATACCCCATGGCAACCTTCGTTGTATGGACGCTGAGCGGCCTGACCTTCCTGCTGGTCTCCATCTTCATCTACACGGTGTTCAGGCGGGTGTACAGCAACCGGGTGGACCGGCGGATGACGGCGCTGGAGCAGGTCTACGACGGTCTCGCCGCCGCCGCACGGGCGGGCACGGCCGATCCCGCGCGCATCCGGGAGGCGATCCCGAAGAAGGACTTCCCGTACTTCGAGCGATACCTCAGAAATACGATAAGCGGAACCGGCCCGATGGACGTGTCCGCCCACCGCACGCTCGCCCGCGCATCAGGTTTCGCCGACCACCGGCGCCGGCTCGCCGCCCGCTCCCGCGGCTGGAAGAAGGCGATCGCGGTTCGGACGCTGTCCTACCTGCGCGACCCGGACGACATCCCTCTCTTCCGGAAGGTCCTCACCGACGCCCGCTTGTATCCCTGCGTGTCCGCCGCCTCCCTCGGCCTTGCCCTCTGCAGCGACACCGACTCGCTCCGCGACATCGTGAAGCGGCTCGCCGAATCCAACGCCCGCAACCGCGACCTGTTGATGACCGTCCTGTATTCGTTCGGCGGCTCCGCCGCGCCCTCCCTCCACCGGTTTCTCGCCGAGAACTTCCTTCCCGTCACCGAGGCGTGCGTGCTGGTAGACCTGCTCGGCCTGTTCCGGTACCGCGAGGCGAAGCCGACGCTGGAGAAGATGCTGACGGAAACGAAGAGCCCGGAGGTACGCATACACACCATAGAGGCGCTCGGCCTGACAGGAGACGAGACGACGTGCGACGCGGTCCTGCCCTTCCTCGAAGACAACGACTTCCGGGTCCAGCTGAAGGCGCTCCACGCCGTCGGCGAGCTGGGCAGCGAGAAGCACATCGAACGCATCGAAGCGCTGCTCCGGGACGACAACCGATGGGTCAGGCGGAACGCGGCCGAGGCGCTCCATTTCCTCGGTGCGCCCGGCGTCGCCCTCCTCGAAACAGCCGCGGCATCCGGCGACTCCCCCGCCGCACGGACCGCCGCCCTGATACTGAACGAGATGAAGTTCCGCAAGGAACGGTGGAGGTACCGGCATGCCGAACCTGCTGCTTGACGCCCTCTACTGGTTCGAATGGTTCGTCATCGCGTTCTTCGTCAGCCTGAACCTGTTCTACCTGGTCCTTCTGATGTTCGCGGCGCGGGCCGTCTCGGAGTACAACTACGAGTATATACTGGACCGCGGCGCGACACTCCCCCGCCACTTCCAGAAGCCGTTCTCCCTGCTCATCCCCTGCTACAACGAGGAGGCGTCCATAGACGACTCCGTGGCGTCACTGCTCTCGCTGGAGTACGGCGAGTACGAGGTGATCATCGCGAACGACGGCTCCACCGACGGCACGCTCGCGAAGCTGACGCAGAAGTTCCGCCTGGTGAAGGTGGACATGGAAATCGAGGACCGCTACCCGTGCAAGCCGATCAAGGCGGTCTATTTCTCGCAAACGGAGCCGCATCTCGTCGTCATCGACAAGGAGAACGGCGGTAAGGCGGACGCCCAGAACGCCGCCGCGAATATCTCCCGCTACCCGTACGTGTGCGCCGTGGACGCCGACTCCCTCCTGGATCACGGCAGCATGTCCAAGCTGATGCAGCGATTCGCCGCGTCCCCCGCCACCGTCGCGGTCGGCGGCATCGTGCGCGTCGCCAACGGATGCCGGGTGGAGAACGGCGAGGTCCTGGATGTCAGCATGCCCCGGGGGCTCCTGGAGCAGATACAGGTGGTCGAATACCTGCGCGCCTTCCTGTTCGGCAGGATGGGCCTTTCCCGCATGAAGATCCTGATGATCATCTCCGGTGCGTTCGGCATCTTCAGACAGGACGTTCTTGCGCGGATCGGCGGATGGAACCCGGATTCGATCGGGGAGGACATCGACGCGGTCTTTCGCCTGCACCGGCTGATACAGCGGGGCTCGCTTCCCTACGAGCTGTCCTTCGCGCCCGATCCGATCTGCTGGACGCAGGTGCCGGACACCCTCGCGGGCCTGTCCACGCAGAGGGACCGGTGGCAGCGAGGGCTGATGCAGACGCTCTTCGCCAACATGGGAATGCTCTTCAATCCACGGTACCGGCGGATCGGCCTCATCGGCATGCCGTACTTCTTTGTATATGAGATGATGAGCGCGCTCATCGAGCCGTCCGGATACCCGGTGCTCGTCATGTGCATCGCGCTCGGCGTGCTCAACTGGCCGTTCGCCCTTCTCTTCTTCGGCGTCGCCGTCATATGGGGCATGTGCATATCGGCTACCGCCGTCGCGCTGGAGGAGACTTCGTACAAGAGATACTCGAAGCGGGCCGACCTGTGGCGGCTGTTCGCCGCCTCGCTGTGGGAGAATTTCGGCTACCGCCAGCTCCACGCGCTGTGGCGGCTGAAGGGAATGGTGAAATATATCCTGGGAATAAAGAGCGGATGGGGCACCATCAAACGGAAAGGGTACCATGAAGAACCGGCTGCTCAGTAGCGCCGCCGCGCTCGTGATCGCGCTGGCCGCGCTGACCGTGACGGCAACGCTCGCGTGCACCGCCTCGCCCCCGTCCCCCACGCCCGTCCAACCCGAGGTTGTCGAACCCACGCCCGCGGACACGTACGAGGCCCTCATGAAGCGGGCGCGCGAGCTCCGCACGTCCGGGCGTCCGCTCGAGGCAGAGAAGATATACGACGGGATACTCGCGAAGAACGCCAACGACTCCGACGCGCTCACCGGCCGGGGCTTCTGCCGGCTCACCGACCGCGCCCGCGGCTCGCAGGCGCTGGCCGATTTCGAAAAGGTCATCTCGCTCGCCCCCGACTACGTCGACGCGTACGTCGGTAAGGCCATCGTCCACCGCCGGCGGACGGACCGTGCCGCCGCGAGGGAAACGCTGGAGGCCTGCCGCGCCGCCCTTGGAGACGACGAGGAGAAGCAGAGATACCTGGCGGAGTCCTGCTGGCGGGAGGGACACTTCGTCCTGGCGAGGACCCTCGATAGGAACTATCCCCCCCGCCCGGAACGGAAGCTGATAGACCTTCCGAACGAGATATACGTCACCGTTACCCAGGACTGGGTCCGCCACCGCTCCGGCTGGCAGTCACAGGGCGTCACGTACGTCCGCCGCTTCCGGCCCGACCTCACCTGGTGGATCTCCGAGACCAGGTACCGGCGCAACAGGGACGACGACCTGGAGACCGGCACCGGCGTCTCGTACCGACCCACGTACGCGCTGACGCTCTCGTACGAGCTCTACCTCGCCAACCGGGCCGATTTCCTGTCCGACCAGAAGCATCGGCTGAAGGCGGACATCCTGGTCCTTCCGAACACCGTCCTCGGCGCCGGCGCGGACCTGAACGGTTACGGGAGCGACTGGGCGACGACCGGCCGGCTGGAGCTCACCCGCTACTTCAGGTCCTGCTACGGCAAGTACACCCTTCTCACCGGCAAGGATGCCAACGACGAAAACGTCTCCACGTCCATTCTCGAATTCGGCTGCGACAAGGAGCTGAACTACGGATTCCGCGTCGGCTACGCCACCGGAAACGAATCCGTGGAGACCGGCAGCGCCAACGTCTTCTCAGAAGACAGGATAGACACCGCCTTCGCCAGCCTCCGATATTGCGTAGACCCGACCTGGGGCTTCATCCTCGGCGCCTCTTACGAGTGGCGCGACCACGACCCCTACCGCACCGGCGCCTCCCTCACCCTCTTCAAACGCTTCTAACCGCCCCCTTGCATGCCGCTGTTTTGAGCGGTAGCATAGACCCATGAGAAACCCACGGATATTGACGCTCACGACCCTCGCCGCCGCGCTCTCACTCTGCATGGGCCTCTGCGCCCTGCTGTGCCTCTGCACGGCCGGGGAAGCCGCCCTCGTAGACGAGAACGGCGAAACGATCCAGCCCAAGCCCTGCCAATGGGTGTTCTCCCTCAAGGACGGCCTGGCGAAGGCGACCGACACCAGACCCGTCTACATCTACTTCGCGCCCGAGAAATGCGCCAAGGGACAGAACCTTCCGGTGCAGTTCATGTACAACGAGGCCATGCAGAACATGTCGAAGAAGAGCGCCGTCTTCGTGCTCCTCGCCGTTCCCAAGAAGGATCGGACCGAAGAGCTGGAGGAAATCCTCAAGAAGTACAAGATACGAAGAACGCCGGACGCGGTGATGACCGACCGCTACGGCAATCTCCTCGGCAGCGTTTCGCACACCGTCACGAACAGGATCTCGAAAAAGATCAGGGCAGCCCGTGACGCGATCGAGAAGATAAAGAAGCTGCTGGCCGACCACATCAAGAAGGGCGAGGAAGCCCTCGAGAAGAACAACCTGGGCACCGCGAAGTTCCACTTCAAGTGGGTCGCGGATCACTACCGCGGCTACCCGGAGCACGACACCGCCGCCGCTCACATGGACGGTATGGAGGAGAAGGAGAAGCAGCTGAAGGAAGCCAGGGAAAAGACCCGCGCCGAAGCCGCCGAGAAGAGGAAGGAAAAGGCCGAGCCAAAGAAGCCGGAAGAGCCCGGTATGCCCCAGAATTAGCCTTCGGGGACGTTCTCAAATTTTGAAATTTCCCCTGTTCTCTCGTCCGTAGGGGAGGCTTCCTTGACCTGAGCCCTGTCGAAGGTACGCCGCCCTTTTCCCGGCAATAAAGTATTGTGTCCCCCTGTTTCCCCTGTTAACCTTCCATATACGTGTGCGGAGTGTTAACAGGGAGGATTGTCGAATTCCCAGGTAATATGCGAAATGGATGATCAACAGGTACCCACGACCCGGCTGGAGGCCCACGAGCTGTTCGCGCGGCTCTGGACGCGAGTCCAGTCACCCGTGTCGGGCTACATACGCTCCCTGGTGCCCGACCCGCACCTGGCGGACGATGTCCTCCAGGACGTGGCGGTCACCTGCATGAGAAAGATCGACGAGTACGACCGGAGCCGCAGCTTCAGGGCGTGGTGCATGGGCATCGCCCGGATCCAGGTCCTGAGGTACCGGCGGGAGGGCGCCCGGTACCGCCTGCTGGCGCACGAGGACGTGCTCGAGGCGGTCGCCGAGGTCCAGGAGGAGCTGTCCGACGAGATGAAGGTCCGCACCAACGCGCTCCGGCAGTGCCTCAAAGAGATCCCGATGAAAACCCGCCGGATGCTCGATCTGCAGTACGCGCGCAAGCATTCGCACGCGTCCATCGCGGGGTTCCTCCAGGTGAAGACCGGTTCCGTGAAGGTGATGCTCTCCCGCGCCAGGGCGTCGCTTCGCGAATGCATAGAAAAGAAGCTGGCAAATGGAACCGCATGAGCTGATAGAGGCGCATCTCAACGGAGAGCTGTCCGAGGAGGATGCGAAAACCCTCGCGGACTGGCTCCGCGAGGACCGGGCCAACGTGAAGGAATTCGTGCGGGCCACCCACGTGCACTCGACCCTGCGGGACGTGCTGGAGGAGTCCCCCGAGATGGAAACGGCGGAATCGATACCGGCCATCCGGACACGTCCACGCTCGAATATCAGGCGGCTGGTCCCTCTCGCCGCCGCGCTCGTCCTCGCGGTCGCCGGCCTTTACGTCACGTACCGGCTCAACGGAGACACAGGCGTGATCGCCCGCATCGCCGAAACCAGCGAAGGGGTCGTCATCGTCAGGGGTCCCAAGGAGATCCCCGCCAAGCCGGGCAACGCGCTCCTTCGCGGCGACCGGATACACACCGGCGACGCGCAGCGGCTTTCCCTGAAATACGCGGACGGGCGCACCACCGCGGAGCTCGGCAGCGGAACGACGTTCGAGATATGGGGAGAAGACGAACAGCGCGTGGTGCTGACGCAGGGACAGGCCGACATCTCCGTCTCCAAACGGCTCACCGGGAAACCGTTCGTGGTGGAGACCCCCCACGCCAAGGTGGACGTGCTGGGCACCACGTTCCTGGTCTCCGTCTCGCACGATGCCACCCGCGTCGACATGCGGGAGGGCGTCGCGCGCCTCACGCATCGCGGCGAAGGAGCGTCAAAGGAGGTCTACCGGTGGGGCTACGGCTACGCGGAGGATGGCCTGCAGCTCCTCGTCTTCCCTCCCGAAGGACAGGCAAGGTGGATCAGGACCGTCAGGAAGCTCAGCGTCCCGATCCCGCCGCCGCGCGGCCCGGGCCTGGCGTACGACGGCTCGTTCCTCTGGCTCACCTCCAACAAGCCGCCTGCCCTTTTCCGGGTGGACCCGGCAAGCGGACAGGTTACAAAGAAGCTCGACATCAGCGACGACTTCAAGAGGATTGGCAACATGGTATGGACGGGGAAGCGCCTGCTGGTCAGCGGCCAGCTCCACGCCACCTACAGAAGCAGCGAGGTGTGCGCGATAGACCCGGAAACCGGAAAGATCCTGGAGAAGCTTCCCTGCCCGAACCAGCTCGACCACGTTTCAGCCTTCAAGTCAGTCACGCACGACGGCAAATCCCTGTGGGCGGTACTGCCCCAGGGAGGACGGATAGACGCAATCGACCCCGACACCGGCTCCACGCGCGCGACGCGCCACGTCCCCCACCCCGACATACGCACGCTGGCGCACCTGGACGGGGCGTTCTGGACGACCGGGAAGCAGTGCCTCTACAAGATGGACGGCGCCGATATGCGCGTGGTCGACTTCTACCGCAATCACGACACGGAATACATCCGCGACATCACCGGAGGCGGAGGCAGCCTGCTCTGGCTGGCAAGCCCGACCTTCGAACTGGTACTTATCGACGTTTCTCAGACAACGGACAAACCGTAGCGAGATCGCAGCAATCAGCGTGACAGGTTACTCCATTGCTGCATGGGCTGGAATTGATCGGACTGATTCGAACGAATTCGGAGACAGATAACTCAATTCTGTGGGGACAGCTTCGCGTCGCCCTCTGAAAACGCAAAACGGAAATCGAAGGAGGAAAGATGAAGAAGATCCTGGCAACACTCGCCGCCGCAGCCGCGCCGATCGCCCTCACCGCCGCCCTGCTTACCGCCCCCGCCCTCGCCGACGACTTTCCCAAGCCCTACGACCGCCACTGCACGAAACGGGAGAACGTGTTCGAATTCGCGAAGAAGCCTGCCGTACATCTCGTCGCCAAGGACAGGTACGAAATAACCTTCGCGGTGAAGGGCTACTGCGACGTCACCGCGGGCGTCATAGACGAGAAGGGCGTCGTGGTCCGCCACCTCGGCTCCGGCGTCCTCGGCAAGAACGCCCCCGCCCCGTTCCAGAAGGACTCCCTGGAGCAGAAGCTCCACTGGAACGGCAAGGACGACCTGGACCTCTACGTCAAGGAGCCCCAGA
>CAYMFW010000108.1:0-15851 GCA_964389785.1 uncultured Planctomycetota bacterium | reverse complement strand
CTGACCACTTGGGCACGCGGCGTGCCCAAGTTCCCTCGGCCTCCGGCCTCGGTGGCAGCTTATGCGTGCCGTTCTGCCCGAGGAATATCACGCGGATGAATGAGGCAATATCATTGGCGAAGCCAGTCACAATAGCAGTCATTGCTGATGTGCACTACGGGACTGTCTCGTCCATACCAAGCCGTCGTACCGAAATAGCAGATACCCTCTTAATGCGTGCGGTATCTCATCTGAACCGATTGACTCATCCCGACGTCACGCTGCTTCTTGGAGATGTGCTGGACGATGGCACGTCTTGTGACGCAGAGAAGAACCTGTTGTATATGCGGTCAATTCTGGACAAGCTGGATGCTCCCTACATGGCAATTCCCGGAAATCACGACTGTGACGCAGACTCATTCTATCGAGTATTCAGTCGTCCCAGGCACGTCGAAGACATCTGCGGGGTACGGTTTGTTCCTTTTCTCGACCGGGAAGAACCGGGTTTCAATGCCCGCCGAAGCGCCGAAGACCTGGCGCGTTTGCGGACGGTGCGGAATGGTCATCCAGGGCCAATCGTCGCCCTGCAGCATGTCTGCCTCTTTCCCCCAGGCCAATCGGCGGCGCCATACAATTACACGAATGCCTGCGAGGTTATCGCGGCGATGAAGGAGGCGGATGTCCTGCTCTCGTTGAGTGGCCACTACCATCGCGGAGCGGAGGATACGAGAGACGGGAACACAACATTCGTCAATGCTCCGGGACTGTGCGAAGCACCCTTCCCCTTCATGGTGGTCCGCATCAACGAGGGGCAGATACAGTCGCAGCGGCATGAACTTGGCATGCCCACTCTCGCGCCTCAGAAGAAGGCAGAACAAAGCCATGCACTTGATCGGAAAGGGGAAACCCTTTCCGGCAAGTGATGGCCACGTACTGTTAAATGGTAGTTGAATCGGTGGAGGTGATATGAAGACCGCACACCTGCTCATTGTCCTTCTCCTTCTTCTCTGGCCTGCATTTCCCGTTCAAGGCACGGACCGGATTCCGGCCGAGGTCTCCGACAGCCGGGACTGGCCGGAAGAGGGCGGCTCCTTCTCACGCAGGGCGCCCAACGTCTACCGCCTGAGACCCCTCCTCTCCCCGACCGAGATCGAGAGGCAGTGGAAGACGCTGGAGGACGAGCACGGGAAGGAAAAGGTGAAGGAAGCGAGAAGGCTTGCCGGCATGCTCGATAGGCCCAACAGCAGGGAGACCACCGAGGGCTTCATCCGATGCATCGCCGCCTACGGCCTGGAAGCCACGGAGAAGGAGACCAGAAACGTCGCGAAGATGGTTCGGCACAATCCCCATCGCAACGTCGGGACGGTGATAGTCCGACTCAGGAAGAAGGCGGGGAAATAGCAGAGCCCCTCACTAGCGCATGACCTCGTCCACGAAGGTGAGATAGTTCTCGACCGGCACGTAGTCCGGCACGCTGTTTCCGGAGCCGATCGCGAAACGGCCGCCGGGCGCGCAGTCGTCTATGATCCCCCGCACGTACTTCCTGAGCGAGTCAGGGTCCAGTCGGCTCAGCTTGTCCACGTCCACCCCGCCCAGCACTCCGATGCGTTCCCCGTATTTCTTCTTGAACTCACCCACCGGCATGATCGCGTCCTCGAAGCTGTGCTTCGCGTCGATCCCGACGTCCTCGATCAGGTCTTCCATGATCGCCTCGACGTTCCCGCAGCTGTGCAGGAAGTAGAGCACTCCGGCCTCGTGCGCCATCGCAGCGAACGTCTTGTGCCACGGAAGGATGTACTTCCGGAGATCGTCGGGGGATATCAGCGTGGCGGTCCGGAACCCCATGTCGTCGCCGGGTAACATCGCGATCAGGTTGTCCAGCTGGAGGAGCCGCTCGTAGTACTTCTGCATCAGCTCGCCGATCCGGTTCGCCACGGCGGCCACCAGGCCCGGCTCCTCGAACAGCGCGATACACAGCGTCTCGTAGCCCATCAGCTTCACCATGAACTCGTACGGGCCGCCGGCGTGATTGCATATCAGCCCCATCCCGTCGGGCAGGTGCGACGCGATGTACTCGTACTCGAAGAACGCGCCTTCCGAAGGGTCGGGCCACTGATACTCCTCGAAGTCTTTCCATGTTTGTACCGGGCCCCGCGACGTCTCGGCGAAGCTGCGGTTGTCGTCGTCCACGTGCCGCCTCTCGATGCCCGGAAAGCCCATCGCCCTCTCGATGCGGACGAAGTCGTAGCCCATGTGGTACCACAGCGCGATGAAGTTGTCCCAGTAGGCATCCTGTGAATCCGGGCCGGGGTCCACCCACTTCCGGCCGGCCGCCTCGAGTATGCCCTTCATGACGGGCACGTTGAAGAGGTATTCGATCAGTCGCGGACGGTCCGGCTCGTAGTCCGTCGTGACCGCCTTTATGAAGACATCCACGTTCGGCTTCGGCTTTTCGATCGGTACGTTGAGTACTCCCATAGAACGGGATGATAGCACCCAAACGGACATGTCTCAAGCAATGCTCAGGCGCCACCTGCAGCACCGTCCTTGCATGCCTGACGGACGAAACGTATATTGTCGAACCAGGCCCGAATGAGGCTCACCTGCATCGGCAAAGACGGAAAGGAATGCGCCCATGAGCAGAATCAGGTCCGGACTTATGACTGCCGCAATACTGGCCGGGCTCGTGTCGACCCACGCCGCGCGCGCGGAAGACGCCGCGCCGCCCGCGAAGGGAACGGTCATCCTGAATACGTACGGTTTCTGGCGGTGCCACCTCACGCTCCGGCCGCCGCTGTACGGCGTCGGCGCCGACGCCAAGCCGGACGAGACCCAGATTCCCACCCTCTGGCGCCGGGGAAAGACCCTGCCGCCGACCCAGCCCCGGTCGCCGCTGCCTCCTGCCGACTGGATGAAGCCCGCGTTCGACGATTCCGGCTGGTGGCGCCAGCCCGCGCCCTTCCCCGGCCCGCAGCAGAACAACCATAACGTCTACCCGGACCCCACCGGCAGCAACCAGGCGCGGGGCGTCGCACTGATATGCGTCCGGGGAAAATTCGGCGTCGAGGACCCCGCGGCGGCCAAGGACCTCACGCTCACGGTCACGTTCCGCGGCGGACTGGTGGCGTATCTCAACGGACAGGAATTCCTGCGGACGCATCTGCCCGCCGGGGCGGTGACGCCCGAGACGCTCGCCGACGACTACCCGGCCGAGATCTTCGAGCTGCCGAAGAAGAATCCGGAGAAGACCCCCGAGGGGCGCGCCAGGATGGAGAAGCGCGTGCGCAGGGTCGAGAACATACCCGTTCCCGACAAGCTCCTGAAGAAGGGCGTCAACGTGCTCGCGATCGAGATCCACCGCTCCCCGCTCCTTCCCGGCCCCGCCTGGAATCCCTGCGGGCTGGTGGACGTGGAGCTCCGGAGCGCCGGCGGCGTCGTGCCCAACCTCACCCGTCCGCGCGGACGGATCCAGCTCTGGAACGCGAACATCGCCGAGGACGTGACCGACGTCGACTACGGCGACCCTTACGAGACCCTGCGGCCGATCAGGATCGTCGGCACGCGCGGCGGGGTCTTCACCGGACCGGTGGTGGTCGGCTCGGACCAGCCGATCAGGAACCTGAAGGCGGGCGTGTCCGCGCTGACGCGGGAAGGCGGCGGGGGAACCATCCCGGACGGCCGCATCACGATCTATTACCCCAAGATGGACGTGTCGGACAGCCACCAGAACCTCCGGTTCCCCGTGCAGGGGAAATGGAAGCCGCTGCTCTGCGGGGTGAAGGACATGAAGATCGCCGGCGCCTGCCTGGACGCGCCGCCGGCCGAGGTTCCGGTCCGGGCCAAGCGCACCATGCGGGCCGATTACCCCTTCGTATGGGGGGCCGTTCAGCCCATCTGGATCAGCGTGGCCGTGCCGCGCGACGCGCCGCCAGGCGTCTACGCGGGCTCAGTGACGGTCAGCGCGGACGGGCTGCCGGAAACGGAGGTACCGGTGAGGGTGACGGTGTGCGCGTGGACCCTGCCGCCGCCGCGGGATTTCGCGACCTGCGTGGACTTCGTCCAGTCGCCCGACGGCCTCGCCCGGCAGTACAAGGTCCCGTTGTGGTCGGACAAGCACTTCGAACTGATCGGACGGACGTTCGAGCTGCTCGGCCAGGTCGGCAACAACACGATCTATGTGCCGGCCATCCTGCCCACTCACTTCGGCAACGCGGAGACGATGATCCGGTGGATAAAGGAGAGCGACGGCACGTTCACGCACGACTTCACCGTTCTCGGAAAATACCTCGATACGGCCGAAAAGCACATGGGCAAGCCGCACGTGGTCTGCGTGTATCTCTGGGACGTGTACCTGGGCGGAGTGGTCGACCGGGGAACCGGCGGGATGGGCCCGCACGCCGCGAAGTGGAAGGAATCCACCGTGGGCGTCACCCGGCTCGATCCGGCGACGGGAAAGCTGGAGACCATACAATTGCCCGCCTACGGTCCGGAGGCCGAGACGCACTGGGGGCCGTTCGCGAAGGCGCTGATGGCATTCATGGACACGCGGGGACTGAAGGAGGCCACCCTCATCGGCATGGCCGGCGATATCCGGCCGCGGAAGGACCATGTCGAGTTCTGGAAGAAGCTGCTGCCCGACGTCAAATGGATGGTGCAGGGCCACAACCGGGCCGACAAGCTCTGGGACGTGCCCGTCGCCTACTCCACGAGCGTGTTCGGCTGTCAGTATCCGATGATCGATCCGGAGCTCAAGCGCACCTGTGGCTGGCAGCGGCCGAACGTCACCACCCTCTTCCCGCGCGTGCTCCGGGCGGAGGGATGGAACTCCGGCATCTTCTTCCGCCTGCTGATGGAATGGAACGTGGCCGGCTACCAGAACGGCGTCGGACGCATCCCGGCGGATTTCTTCCCCCGCCCGATGCACGAGCCCAAGGCGAGCTGGGGCAATGCGGGTCTCCGCCGGACCTGGCTGTCGGTCGGGGCCACCGGCCCGATTCCCAGCTCGGATTTCATTCTTCTGCGCGAGGGGATACAGGAGTGCGAGGCGCGCATCTTCATCGAAAAGGCCCTCACCGACGAGATCAAGAGGTCCCGCCTGGGGCCCCTGGCGGAGAAATGCCAGGCGCTCCTGGACGAGCGCACCCGGTATGCGTCCTGGGTGTTCGAGCAGGGGTACCTCAACTACAACCTGGGAGGCGCGATGCTGGGCCGGGCGCTCGACCTCACCTGGTTCGCCGGCTCCGGCTGGCAGGATCGCGCGCAGAAGCTCTACGACACCGCCGCCCACGTCGCCGTCGCGCAGCTCGGAAACCGCTGATTCTCTCAGCGATAACGCAGCCTGCCGATCGCCTGCGTGGGGGTCATGGAGAACGTCTTCCGGAACATGGTACAGAAGTGGGAGACGTGCTCGAAGCCGGCGGCCGCGGCGATCTCCTTCACGCTCAGCTCGCTGTTCGAGACCAGGTCCATCGCCCGTGTCATCCGCCTCTGCGTCCGGTACGCGTGCGGGTTGATACCGAAGGTCTGCCTGAACAGCACGCGCAGGTGATTCGGTGAATAGCGGCATTCCCGGGCCAGGTTCTCGAGACTCTCCGAGAACGTCTCGTCGTCGTCGATGAGCCGCTTCAGCTCCATGGCGGGGGACGTGCGCAGGGTGTCCGCCTGGCGGTCTATCATGCGCCGCAGCATGTTGATCGCTCCCGTCTTCACCCGCAGCCGGCTCCGGGGGTCCGCGCTCAGGAACGCCTCGCGCATCCGTATCATCTCGTCGCGAAGCCCCGGTACGTTTTCCGGATCCACCCCGGCAGCAGACGGAAGATTCACCCATTGCCCGGCGCAGCGCACCTGGACGACCCGGGGATTCCGGGTTTTCCGGAAGTCGTCGCTGATGAGCATAACCACCCAGTTCTCCCGGGTCTCGTCGAACTCGAAATCCAGATGCACCCCAGCCGGCGTGATGGAGAGATACGGCTGTTCTATATCTATCGCGACGCCGTCCGAACGGTGATATACCATGCCGGAGATGCTGAGCCCCAGGCACGGCGCGGAGTTGACATAGGCGATCCGCTGGGCCATGTCGAACTTACCTACCAGCCGCACCCTGAAATCGAGCATTTCACCACCGTGGAAATCTTCAACATCTTGTGAAAATCCGTCGTTGCAGGCCACTGTGACGCGCCATAGTATAATCGCGTAGGGTGTAAATGTGCAACAGGAGGCCCTTGATGAGCAAGAAGAGGAGAGGCAAGGTTCGCGTCGGCGTGCTGGGTGTGGGTCGCGGCAGCAGTTTCGCGCGCGGCGCCGAGGGCGCGGGGATGAAGCTGGTGGCGCTGTGCGACACGTGGGAGGAGAAGCTCCTCCAGGTCGGCGGGCAGCTCGGCGTCGCGACGTACACCGATTTCGAGAAGTTCCTGGAGCACGACATGGACGCGGTGATACTGGCGAACTACTTCCACCAGCACGCGCCGTTCGCGATAAAGGCGCTGCGCGCCGGCAAGCACGTGATGAGCGAAACGGCGGCGTGTCATACGCTGGCGGAAGGGGTCCAGCTCGTCAGGGAGGTGGAGAAGAGCGGCCTGATATACATGTTCGCGGAGAACTATCCGTACTCCCTTTTCAACCAGGAGATGCGCCGGCTCTACCAGGCGGGCAAGGTCGGGGAGTTCATGTACGGCGAGGGCGAGTACGTTCACCCCATGAGCCCGGAGAACAGAAACGCGCTCTCGCCCGGCGTGGACCACTGGCGCAACTGGCTGCCCGCCACCTACTACTCCACGCACGCGCTCGCGCCCATCATGTTCATCACCGACACGATGCCGGTGAAGGTGAACGGCTTTGTCATAGAGTACCGGAAGGACGATCCCGTGGCTCCCCTGACCGTGAAACGCGGCGACTCCGCATCGTGCATCATCTGCCGAATGGATAACGGCGGCGTCACCAAGCTGCTGCAGGTGTTCCTGCGCGGCCACGGCACCTGGGTGCGCATCCACGGCTCGAAGGGGCTGATGGAGAACCTGCGCTACGGTGAGCGAGGGATGGTCCGGCTGGTGCGCGAGCAATGGCACGAGAAAAAGACCGATCCGGAGGAACAGATCTACAGGCCCGACTTCCCCAAGTACGGCGAGAAGGCAAAGAAGTCCGGCCACGGCGGCGGCGATTTCTTCATGGACTACCACTTCGGGCAGGCCATCAAGAAGGGGGAACAGCCGTACCTGGACGTGTATCGCGGCGTGACGATGTCCGTCGTCGGGCCGCTGGCGTACCGTTCCGCGCTGGACGATTCCGCGCCGGTGGAGGTGCCCGACTTCCGCAAGGAATCCACGCTCAGGAAATACGCAAGGGACGACTGGTCGCCGGACCCGGCGCGCCGCAGGAAGGGACAGCCCTGGCCGAGCGTGCAGGGAGACGTGAGGCCGACGAAGAAGGGCCTGGCGTACGCCCGCAGGACCTGGAAGGAGATGGGCTACACCGGCCGGTAACGGTCAGCCGATGAGTCCGGCCCGGAGCAGATACAGCTCGAGCGCCGCTATCTGATTGGCGTGCGACGCGGTTCCGTTGACCGCCAGGGCAGCCTGTTCCTCGAGCGCGCGGAGGGGAACGTCGTTGTCGCTCAGGTGCGCGCGCAGGACCCCCGCGGATTCCTCCCCGGACACGGCACGCTTCTCGAAGCGGGACGCGATGACCTCGTCCGGGGTATCCACCCACACCGTCACCCGCTCCCGGCCGACGTCGGAAAGCGAGAAGGAATGGGTCCCGGCGACGACGTACCCGTTCTCACTCGGGGACATTCTTCTTCCGAGTCCGTCCTCGACCGCGCCGCCTTCGCACGCGCGAAGGCCGTCCTTCTTCCAGTCGGGCCTCGGGGTGTAGCACGGCCGCCCCGAGAACAGCACGTTCATATGCTCCGCCAGAAGCGGCCAGTCGATGCACGACGGCTCCCGGACCCATCCCAGGAACGACTCTCCCGCCGGGACCGCCATGATATACCTGTCGAGGGGCACGTGGGTGAGACCCAGCTCGGACTCCTCGACCGCGTCCGCGAAGGAGGATTTCCCCGCGCGGGGGATACCCGAGACGAGGACGACGAACGGCGCCACCGGATTCTCCTTTCGCGGAATGTGTCTCACACCCAGGGACCTTCATTATACTGAACTTCTCCGGTATTGACAGCGCTTACACCACCGGAATATCATATATGGAGAGAAGGCAGCGAGGAATCACTCCTCAACTCTGAGCTTCCGTACACTCAACGAAGGAGAGGTGTCTATGAGAAATATCATGGGATCGGGAAGGCGTGTCGTCGGTGTGCTGTCCGCGTTCGCGGTGCTGGTCGCAGCGGCAACCGCGTACGGCCTGATCAATCCCAACTTCACCCCGCTCCACCTCGTGGAACAGTCGAAGCTGATCATGCTGCTCAAGTTCGAAAAGGGGCAGACCGGCAAGATCACCGCGACCATCGACAAGACACTGAAGGGGAAGACCGACGAGAAGACCATCGTCCTCGATCTCACCACCACCGCACTGAAGGACCACGCCAAGTGGCTTGAGCAGATGATCAGCTCCCCGGAGTCGAAGGAGCCGGTGCATTTCTTCGTCGGAAGCTTCGCGGAGGAGGGCGGCGAAGAGATGGAGGCCGAGGGAGACGAAGCCGAGGGCCAGGCATTCCTGCACATCGGAACGAAATGGTTCAGCTTCGGCAAGGGCGACAAGAACGTATGGGAGTTCCAGGAGATGGACGAGAAGATGCTCTCCTGCTGGCACAGCAGCGCGGACATGCTTCTCCGCTGCACCCAGTACGTGATTTCCGATCCCGACGACGCCTACATTCCGGTCGCGACCGAGGCCGACTGGGGGGACAACTACAAGGCGGGCACGGTGAAGGGCAGGATCAGCTCCCTTCAGGCTGTTGACCTGAAGGGCGACGGGAACAAGCACCTCTTCGTCGCGTCCGACGGCGGTGATGCGCTGTACGTGTTCGACGCGAAGGGAAAGAAGTTCGCCGACGTCACCTCCGCCGCCAAGCTGGCGTCGAAATCCGTCGTCGCGGCCTGGAGCGACTTCAACGGAGACGGGCTGCTCGACCTGCTGAGCTGGGACGGCAAGGCACTCAGCAAGAATCTGCAGGGAAAGGACGGGACCTTCAAGGCGGTGAAGGTGGATATCGGAGACGCGCTCAAGGCCGGGTGCGTCGCCATGAGCGTGGTCGATGCCGACAAGAAGGGCATCCCCGCCGTGGTGGCGAGCACCACCGGCGTGCCGGTGCTTCTCCTGCCGAGCGAGGGTGACGGGATGACGGCCAGGCCGCTCGCCGCCGCCGCCGCGGATAAGAAGCTCGGCAAGGCCGGGACGTGCCTCGTCGCCGACTTCGACGGCGACCTGAAGCCCGACGTGATACAGCCGTTCGAGAACGGCGGCCTGCTCTTCAAGGGGAAGGGCCCGGCCGACTTCGAGGCGCCGAAGGCGACACCCGTCTGCCTGGGACCGGGGTACAACGAATCGTGTATCGGCGACTACGACATGAACGGCGCGCTCGACATCCTGTGCGCCACGGAGCAGAGACCGCTGTTGTGGCACAACTGGGGCAACATGAAGTTCACGGAGACCTTCGGGTACACCGGCGAGCCGTCCTATATCGCGAAGCCGGGCGGCAACGGCTGCGCGACCGCCGATATCAATAACGACGGCCGTCAGGATTTCGCCATCCTCTACGCCGACAGGCCGGTGCAGATATTCTTCAGCCGGGGATTCCGCAGCTACGGCCACTCGCATTCGCTCGACATCAACGATAACGATTTCCTGCCCGAGGCGGCCGACGGCCATCAGGCCGGCTGCGTGGCGGACCTGACCAATGACGGGGCGCAGGACCTGGCCTTCGCGGTGAAGAACGGCAACATCTGGGTGTTCCTGCGCGACGCCGAGGAGGCGCTGGCCCTCAGCGTGGCGCTTCCGATAAGCGGCGTGAACGCCGGCCCGGTTACCGTCACCGGCTGGAAGGAAAAGAGATGCCTGGGCGCGTGGAACGTCGTCGCGGGGACTCAGGACGGGTTCTTCGGCGTCATCGACCCGGGTCCGGTCACCATCAAGTGGCAGCTTCCCGGCGGGAAGGCGCAGAAGAAAGAGATCGTCATCGAGGAGAAGCCGGTCCGCTTCGTGATTAAATAGATCAGTAGATCTTGAAGACGCCCTTCAGAAGGAACACGAAGGGCACCGCGATCAGCAGATAGGCGAAGACCCACGGCGGCAGGAATATGTCCGCCGGACCGTACGGGATGTGCAGGAATCCAAACAGCCAGAACGGCTTCAGCACCACCTCCGCAGCCGTGATCCTGGAGTCTTCCTCCGCGAAGAACTTGATGTTAGGTACGTACTCTTTCGATCCGACCAGAAGATCCATCTCGTAGGTGCCGCCCTCGAACTTCATCCCGAGCGTGTACGGCTCCGGCCTCGCCTTCGCCCTAAGCTTCCATACCGCCTGGCCTTCCTGGCCGGGAATCGCGTCCGGGGTGGGCTCCACGCGCGCGATCCACGCGTCCGCCTCGACCCCCTCCTGAGGGACGATGTGGGCCAGCTTTCCTATTGCGGTGGAGGGGAAGAACGCGTTCAGCGCCACCGTCTCGCCCTCCTGCGGCGGATGGAACGCGATCCGGGAGAAGCACCAGGTCGCCAGCAGGGCGACCGGCAGCAGTACCGCCAGAAGCGGCTTTCCCTCCGCCCTCATGAGCTTCATCGCGATGAGTGACGAGGTCCCCCGATAGCGTGCGACGGCGTCCTTGTCCTTCGCCTTCTTCGCCTCCTTCATCAGCTCTCCAATGCGTTTCTTGTCCGAATCACAGCGGGCAAGCAGGTCCTGGTTGGTGGTCCATATCCTGACGAAGGTCAGTATCGCCGACGTCGCGATGGCCACCACGAATATGGCTACGTCCCTCGGAAGGTAGAGGAGCCAGCTCATCACCGGGTCCATTATGACCAAACAGATGTTGTTGATCGTCTCCAGCATCACTCCTCCAGCACGGTGATTACGCCCCGGTTGCCGTCCACGCGAATACGCATCCCTTCCGTCACCTTCTTCGTCGCGTCGGGGCACGCCACGGCCGGAATCCCGAAGTCCCTCGCGGTGATGGCGCCGTGAGAGAGCGCGCCTCCCCGCTCCACGATGAGCGCCTTGATGCTCGCGAAGAGGGCCGTCCACCCGGGATCCGTCGACGGGCACACCAGTATGCAGTCCGAACCCAGCTCGCCGGCCTCCTTGGGGTCGAATACGATATGCACCCTGCCCACCACCACGCCCGCGGCGAGGGCGTCGGCCTTGTACTCGCTGGCGGATTCTATCTCCTCCGGCAGGCCCAGCTTCTCTATCTCGTCGGAGTCCACCACGCGCGGATGCTCGAGCCGCCGCACCGACTGCCAGCGGACCGTTCTCGTCTCGACCTTCTCCATCAGCACGTCGCGCTCCGCCTCGAATCTCTCCAGCTCGTCGAAGTGCAGGAAGAAGACGTCGCGCCCCAGGTCCCACCGGCGGGCGAGTTCCAGGATGCCGAGCCGTATAACCTCGTAGCCTATCATCAGGTAGTGCTTCTGCACCTCCCGGTACGGCAGGAGCATCTGCGCCTCGTCGATGAGGTCCCTGAAATCCTCGAGCTGGGAGCTGCCGCCCCACTCCGCGAGCTTCCGGGGCAGCTCCTTTTCCGCCTGTATCCGGCGTTCCTTGTTGACCCGGTGCAGCTCCTTGGGAGACTTCGCCGTCGGAAGCCGGAAGGCCCCCAGCATCTGCTCCAGGTAGGACTGATCCTCCCGCCAGCGCGGCTCCGCCAGCTCCATCTCATTGACGGTGCGGTGACCGAACTTCTCGAGAAAGAGCTGCATCTCCGCGTCGCCGTGGGCCACGTCGTACAGCATGATGTTCTGCTCCACGGTGGTGTCGCCCTCCAGGCCGGAGGTGAGCACCGCGCAGTACTGCTTGCCCAGTTCCTCTCCCATGAGCTGTATCAGGGAGGTCTCCAGGGCGGCCCTGGCCATCCCGGCGAAGAAGTTCGGCTTCATGGCCTCCTTGCCGAAGTCGTTCAGCACCCGGTCGCGGCGGCCGACGATCTCCTGGATGACTTCCTTCGTGGAGAGACCTTCCAGGTTCTGGTTTCTCTTCTGTTTCACGTACTCGAGATACGATTCGAGGCACTCCCGGAAGCTCGCGATGGCGAACGGCCGCGCCCTGCCCATCCGGCGGGACGGCCGTATCAGTCCGACGACGAGCGACGGCAGGCGGACGAAGAAGCTCGCGTCCGCCTTGCTCGCCTCGAACTTGGTCGGGGCCGCCTCGAGCAGATTGGGGTCCTTCACGATTTCGTCCAGGTCGTATTCGAGCGGCATGCCCTCCCAGAACAGGTTGGCCGTCCGGTCCGGGTCGGCGTATATCCGTCCCAGTATCAGCTCGAGAAATCCGTCCCTCCTCACCTCTCGGCTGGTGCTGTAGCCGAAGTCCTGGTACATCAGGCCGAAGCCGCCGTCCCCGCGCATGAAATCCTTGACGATGTCCCAGGTGAGCGGCGTCGGCGCCTCGAGCGTCTCGGACAGGTTGTGCACCACCCACACCTTGCGGTTGTCGCGGGCCAGACCCTTGAGCCGTTTGATCTCCTCCCCGCGAGCCACCTCCATGTCCTGCGCGATCTCCAGGCCGCGCACCGCGCGGGACTGGAGCAGGCCGAACTTCCCGTCCGCCCATCCCCATTCGAAGTCAACCGGGAAGCCGAAGTATTCCTCCACCTGCAGCGCGATCCGGCCCAGTTCCTGCACCTGGTCGTCCGTCAGGGACCGCGCCGCGGGGTCGTGATCGCTCGTGTCGCCTATCGCCGCGATCACGAATGCCTTGTCTCCTATCACTTCCTCCTTGAGCTCCAGCGTGTTCTTGTCGAGTACGAACCGGTCGGGCGTGACGTTGCCCGACACGATGGACTCGCCCAGCCCGTACGACGACTCGAGTATCACCTCGTTGCCGTCCGGGTTGGTCGGGTTGGCCGTGAAGCCGATGCCCGACATCTGCGACGGAAACATTGCCTGGACGTTCACGGCAGTGCCGTTGAGTCCCCGGATGTCGTTGTGCTTCCGGTAGACGACGGCGCGCTCGCTGTTCCACGAGCGGAAGACGGCCTCGATGCATTCCACCAGCTCGTCCCACGGGGTCTCGGGAAAGTCCTTCCCCGATCTTTCAGCATAGCGTCTCTTGTACGCGGCGGCGAGCCGCGCGTCCCTGTCCGACCCGTCCGGGATCTCCTCGGCCAGCTTCTCGAACTCCGCCTCCGGTATGTCCGCGACGGTCTTGGCGAATCCCTGGATGAACTGGGCGTACACGTGGCGGAACTGGGCCTTGTCGGCGATCGTCTCTTCCAGACCGGGATGGAGGCCGCAGTTCAGTATGGTGTCCATCATGCCGGGCATGGACCGTGCCGCGCCCGAGCGCACGGAGACGAGAAGCGGCTCGGAGCCTTCCCCGAACTTTCTGCCCGTCACGCTCTCCAGCTTCGCCAGGTTCTCCCTCACCTGCTCCTCGAGCCCCTCGGGCCAGCCGCCTGACTCGAGGTACGCCGGACAGCAATCGACGCAGATGGTGAATCCCGGGGGAACGGGAAGCCCGGCGCTACTCATCGCCGCGAGGCTGGCGCCCTTCCCGCCGAGCAGGTCCTTCCGCTCCGGGTCGCCCTCGCACGACCCCTCACCGAAGAAGTAGACCCATTTATCGGGCATTACCGCATCGCTCCTATCGTTTGCTCGGCCGGGCGCATACCAGGCCTCTCTTATCCGTCGCGAAAAACAGGTGCGAGTCGGCCCCGACGACCGGGGTGGTTATCGCACCGAGCCATGACGTCTTCATCCAGCGCCTGCTCTTCCTGGCCGACAGATCGTACCGCTGGATGGAATCCTTGTCGCAGTACAGCACCCCGCCTCCCGCCGTCAGCGGAGTGAACGCGGGCAGCGCGTCCGGTATCCGTTTCTTCTCCCTGCCGGCGGTGAGGTCAACCAGCACCAGCTCGGAGGAGTCTACCAGGCACGCGGCCAGCGTGTCGGAACAGACGACGATGCTTCGCACCGAGCCGCAGGCAACGTCCCACAGCTTCTCCCCGCTGAGAATATCGTACGCCGAAATCCCCTTCGAGGATCCGACGAGCACCACGTCCTCCATCACGATCTCCGGCTCCGGAAGCGGCGCGTTCGGGTCCGCGTCCGGGTCTACCGCGACGCCGGCCTCCTGCGTCCTCGGGACCTCCTTCTCGAAATGTGCCACCACCGCCGCCGTCTGCGGCGCGGCGCCCAGCTTCGCGCGCCACAGCTCCGCGCCGGTCTCCAGATCGAGCGCGGACAGATGCGGGTCCGAGGACGCCGCGACGACCGCGATGCCTCCCACGATGAAGGGCGCGCTTCTGCAGTCCCCCACCGGCGCCCGCCAGGCGGCCTTCGCGTTTCCGACCAGGCATTCCTGTCTGTCCATGCACGCCAGGCTGCCGGCCTTATCGGCCACGAACACCCGGTCCAGCGTTACGAGGAGGGTTCCCTCCGCGTCCGCGTCCACCGGGGCCTTCCACCTCACCGATCCCTTCTCCGCGTCCAGGCAGTGCAGCTGCCGGCCATGGTCACCCTTCCTGCCGTCCACCAGGTAGACGTCACCGTCCGACGTCGCCGCCGCGGAGAGATGCACCGGGTTCGCCGTCGGAAAGAACCACTTCCTGACGGGATCCGCCTTCTCTTTGGCGTCGAAGAATATCTTCTCGAGCCCCTTCTCCTTCTCGGAATGCATGCCTATATAGATCGATCCCTCCACGTACGCGGGCAGGGAAGTGACCGACGGAACCGCCGCGTCCTCCTCGCCTGACGGATAGTTCCAGGCCTTGGCGCCCTTCAGAGGAAGCATCCCGCCGCCGCCGTAGCCGCAATGCCCGGGCCCGCCGCGATGCCCGGCCCATATCACGGTGCGCTTCACCGTGCTCGGCTCGCCGGCGCAGACGACGCCGCTTCCGTCCGATCCTATATAGAGGTGGCCGTTGCCCAGGGCCGGGGAGCTCATAAAGAGCCCGCCCTGCCCGAGACTCAGCTCCCACACCGGCTCCAGGGTCTCCGCGTCCAGGCCGAACACCGTCCCGCCCTCGTTCATGAAGTAGACGTGTTCCCTGCCCACCGCGGGAGAGGTGACGATGGCCTTGCGCGCGTTCCACTTCGCCAGCGGCTTGCCGTTCGTGGAGATGCAGTGGAAGGTGCCGTCCCGGGAGCCGAAGTAGATCCTGTCGCCCTTGACCGCGACGGAGCCGAGGACGGTGCGGCGGACCGGATACTTCCACTCCACCTCGTGCGTCTTCAGATCGACGCACCACACCTCGCCGGCCGGTCCCATCGTCGCCGCGGCCGCTTTGATCTCCTCCTTGCTCTTCCCGGCCTTCTTCATCTTCTCGATCTCTTTCGCCTTCGCCGCCTCGGCCTTATTGACGAAGTCTCCGTTGCCCGTCCCGAAATAGAGCTTGCCCTTCGAAATGGTAGGAGCGGAGAACACCGGGTACGGAGTATCGATCCGCCACAGCTCCTTGCCGGTCTCCGCGTCCACGCAGCACACCGCCTTGCCGCCCAGCCCCATGCCGAAGTAGACCTTGCCGTCCACCGCGATCGGGCTGGTCTCGCAGTCGGTGTAGATGCGCTCGGCGCCCTTCTTGTGACTGGATTTCTCCCCCGGCAGGTGCCACAGCACCTCCGCCTTGCCTTTCTCCTTGGGCTCGAGCGCCAGGCATATGTAGCCGTCGTCACCGGCGCCGATGAAGACCTTGCCGTCCGCGATGCAGGGGGACGATTCGACGTGGCTGTTCGTCCGGTACTCCCAGACCTTGGTGGGCTTGCCGCTT
>CAYMFW010000107.1:0-16511 GCA_964389785.1 uncultured Planctomycetota bacterium | reverse complement strand
GTTCCTTCGCTCATTCTCGGTGCCCACAGGAGATTGGGCACCTCCGAGGCAGGGTTCGACCGCGCGAGGAAAGGTCCGCCTCACGGCGGACCGCGGTCGAACCCAGAACCCGCTCAGGAACACCCCGTCGGCGCCTCGCTACCAACCGCTGATTTCAGCGACTCTGACCTCCTTGAAGTTGAGGGTGTTGCAGTATGCTGCACTATGGGGTATGATTGCGGCAGAATGCGATCAGGGAGGAATATGCCATGAGCGGTGCGGTACGCGTTTCGGAGGATCTCGTCCACTACGCGAAGCTTTACAGCGCGGTGGAGAACCGGTCGGTGACCGGCCAGATCGAGCATTGGGCCAGAATCGGGAAGTGTGCCGAAGACAACCCCGACCTGACCTACAATCTGATCAAGGAGATACTGATGGGGCTGGAGGAACTGCAGCAGGGAGACCATTCGGAATACAGGCTCGGATAATACCTGATGAAGATCATACAGTCCCGCATCTTCGAGAAGAAGGTCAAGAGATTCAAGAAGCGGGAGAAGAAGACCCTGGACCAGGAGATACGCAAGATACTCAAGGAGCCGGACCTCGGCGATGAGAAGAAGGGCGATCTCCAGGGGGTCTTCGTTCATAAGTTCAAGATTCACAGCATTCAGTATCTCCTGTCCTATCGAGTAGTGGGTGACCGTTTGGAGCTCATCATGATCGGTCCTCACGAGAACTACTACAGAGACTTGAAAACGTATCTCAAGGCGAAGTAATGGAAAGAAATTGGATTATTGAAGAACGTCCCCGTGAAGACGGTTGAGAGGTTTTACGACAGGTTGTGGGCCAGGCACCGCCCGGAGTATGACGCGTCCAGGGAGCATCTGGAGGCGTTTTTCGAGGACGACGAGGTGCGGGGCAAATCCGTGCTCGACGCCGGGTGCGGCAGCGGTGTGTTCAGCGTGATATTCGCCGAGAAGGGAGCCGTGGCGACCGCGATGGACGCGAGCGAGAAGGCGATCGAGGCGGGGAAGGCGCTGAAGAGAGAGCGCGGCGCCGAGGGCGTGGAGTTCCTCAAGGCGGACATGCTGAAGCTTCCGTTCGAGGATGCGTCCTTCGACATTGTCTGGGCCTGGGGCACGGTGCATCACACGGGCCGGCCGACGGCGGCGCTGGACGAGCTGGTGCGGGTGCTGAGGGACGACGGGACGATGCTGCTGGCGCTCTACCGGAAGACGCGGCTCACGTTCCTGCACCGGGTCGCGACGGGGATACTGTCGCGCATCCCGTTCGCGCTGCAGCCGCTTGTCGCGAAGCTGATCGCCTTCCCGCTGCATCCGTTCATCGCGCTCTTCAAGAAGCGGGAGAAGCTGAGGAAAGGCGAGACGCTGGAGCACCTGGTGCTCGACTGGTTCTTCGTGCCGGTGCGCAGTCACCACGATCCGGAGGAGATCCGGCGGTACCTGGAGACGAAGGGGCTGGGCATCGAGATGGCGATCGTGAAGGCGAGCAGGTTCGACTCGACGTCGAACTTCATATTCAAGATGAGGCGGGGAGGCAAAGCCGTTTTATGAGTCCTTTCGTCACGAGGCCGAGCGAAAAGCCCGGCGGTGAGGACGCAGGTGCAGAAAGCCCGGAGGCGACCCCAAAGTGGGTCGTCGAGGACTTTCTGCGCCGAGGACGAAACCGACGGGCTTTGCAGCCGGCCGCAGTAGAAACGGACTCGTGAAATGGCTTTGAAGGTGATGCTGGTGGTGCCGCCCGGCGGCTACTACGCCGAACGATGGAGGCACGGGGTGCTGATGCCTCCGCTCGGCCTTGCGTATCTGGGCACCGCGCTGAAGGCCCAGGGGGTGAAGGTCGAGATCGTGGACGCGCACGCGGAGGGGATGGGGCGGCGGGCGCTTGCCGGGAGGATGCGCCGGTCCGCTCCCGACATCGTCGGGGTCACCTTCACGACGGAGAACCGCGCCGGCGGCTTCGCCGCGATACGGCTCGCGAAAAAGGAGCTGCCGGAGTGCGTCACCGTCGCCGGCGGCCCGCACGCGAGCCTGACCGCGGACGACTGCCTCCGTCATGTGCCGGAGCTTGACGTGGTGGTGCGCGGGGAGGGCGAAAGGACGCTCGGGGAACTGGTCGACGCGGTGATCGCCCGACGGGCGTTCGAGAAGATCGACGGGATATCCTTCCAGCGGGACGGGGAGCCCGTCCACAACCCGGGCCGCGGCTTCATACGCGATCTCGACGGGATAGCGTTCCCGGACCGGGGGCTCCTCAATATCGACAGGTACAACTTCTACATGGAGGTTCCCGGCGAGGACATGCGCAAGGCCGCCGCCGTTCTCAGCTCGCGCGGCTGTCCGCACGGGTGCATCTTCTGCTCGAGCACGGTGATGTGGGGAAAGCGGGTCCGGTTCCGCTCCCCGGAGAACGTGGTGGACGAGATCGAACAGCAGGTGAAGGAGCGCGGGATCGGCGCGGTGTGGTTCCTGGACGACACGTTCACGCTCGAGCGGGAGCGGGTGGAGGAGATCTGCGATCTCATCGTCGAGAGAAGGATCGACGTGAGGTGGTTCTGCGAGGTGAGGGTGGATTCCGTCGACCGGGAGCTGCTGGAGCGCATGAGGAACGCGGGCTGCCGCAGGGTCGGTTTCGGCGTGGAGTCCGGATCAAAACGGATACTGCGGGAGGTGCTCCATCAGAAGGTGAACCTGGATACGGTGCGGGATATGGCGACCTGGTGCCGCGAGCTGGGCATCGTCGCGCATCCGTTCTTTGCGCTGAGCCATCCCGGGGAGACGTACGAGGACGCGGAGGCGACGTTCGACCTGATCCGCCGATTCGTCCCGACGCACGAGCCGAGCCTGAGTCTTCTTCATATATATCCGGGCACCGCGCTGGAGGCGATGGCTAAGGAGAGGGGGATACTCCCCCGGGATTTTTCGTGGGCGGAGCCGGCGCCGCAGGTGGAGGCATTCCTTCCCCCGTCCGTGCAGGGCGACGTGCCGATATTCAAGGATCGGCTGGGGTGGAAGGAGATCGGCCACTTCCTGCGCGAGTGGGGGGAGCTGTCGGGCGGGCGGTACTCCGTGATGAAATCGCTGCCGGGGGCCCTCACCGGGATGGGAGGGTGGGGCGGTGTGAAGCGGGGCATCCGATTTCTGGCGGGTCCGGGAAGCAGGATGCTGGGCTCGTCGCTTCGCCGCCCCGCGTCGGTCGCGTCGCGGCTGTCGCGGGTGTACTGGAACTACGTGGTCTCGGGGAAGGCGAGGCTGGATTACCTGCCGATACGGCTGTGGATCGAGCCGTCGAGCGAATGCAATCTCCGGTGCGTGATGTGCCCGCAGAGCGCGGAGGAGAGGATCCAGGAGGGCTTTATGAGGACAGCCCTGTTCGAGAAGATCATAGACGAGTGCGCCGACTTCGCGGACGACGTCAGCCTGCATCACCGGGGGGAGTCACTCCTGCATCCGGAGATCTGCCGGATGATCGAGTACGCCGCCCGGAAGGGGCTCTACACCAAGCTGCACACGAACGCGAGCCTCCTCGACGCGGAGATGAGCCGGAAGCTGCTGGAGACCGGTCTGGACAATCTGACCTTCTCGTTCGACGGGGTGGACCCGGCCGGGTACGAGAAGCTGAGAATCGGCGCGAAGTACGAGGACGTGCTGGAGAATATCCTGGGGTTCCTCCACGCGAAGGAGCAGTCCGGCAGGGACCGGCCGTACACGATGCTGGAGGTGCTGGACCTTCCGGAGCTGGGGATCACGGAGGAGATGAGAGAAAAGTTCGCCGCGCGGTTCGAATCCGTCGGGCTGGACGAACTGGAGATGAAGAAGCCGCACAATTGGGGCGGGGCGTGGCAGCCGGAGGGCGGGGAACAGAGCCCCGAGTACACCAGCCACTGTTTGTTTCCGTGGTTTGCGCTCACCGTGCTGTGGGACGGCACCGTGCTGCCGTGTCCGCAGGACTTCTTCGGCAGGCAGCCGCTCGGGAACGCGAACGATTCGACGCTGGCGGAGATATGGAGCGGGGAGCGGATCGTCGCCCTGCGGCAGGCGATGCTGGAGCGCCGGTTCGGGGAGCTGGACCCGTGCGCCGGCTGCGACATGCTCACCCGTCCGACCATCCTGGGCATCCCGAAGAGCTCGTTCTCCGCGGTGTGGAACATACTGAAGTTCTGGTAGGATGCCGCGATGAAATCAGACGTGAAGGCCGTCGGGCTGCTGCTCGCCACCGCGGTGCTGTGGAGCTTCGGCGGCGTGCTGATAAAGTCGGTCGACTGGAACCCGATGGCGATCGCCGGGATGCGCAGCGCGATCGCGTTTCCGCTGCTGCTTATCGTGTTCCGCGGCTGGCGGATAAGGTGGGGGTGGACGCACGTGATCGGCGCCGTGTTCTACGCGGCCACCGTCATCATGTTCGTGATCAGCAACCGGATGACCACCGCGGCGAACGCGATACTGCTTCAGTACACCGCGCCGGTATACGTCGCGCTCGCCGGCGCGTGGCTGCTGGGGGAGCGCGCCCGGTGGATCGACTGGGCCGCGATCGCCGCCGCGATCGGCGGCATGGCGCTCTTCTTCCTGGACGAGCTGACGTTCGAGTCATTCCGGGGAAGCGTACTGTCCCTCGTGAACGGCGTGACCTTCGCGCTTCTCATAGTGATGATGCGGAAGCAGAAGGACCGGTCGCCGGAGGGCTCGGTGATTCTGGGTAACGTCCTCGCCGCGCTCGTGTGCCTGGCGTGGATGTTCGACGGGGTGCCGGGGGCGACAAACTGGATGGTGCTGGGGGTGCTCGGTCTCTTTCAGATAGGGCTGGCGTACGTGTGCTTCTCGTACGCGATACGGAGGGCGACGGCGCTGCAGGGGATCATGATACCGCTGATAGAGCCGGTCCTCAATCCGATATGGGTATTCCTGGTTATCGGCGAAAAGCCCGGCCCGTGGGCTGTACCGGGCGGGGTGATTGTGGTACTTTCCGTGGCGGGACGGGCGCTCGCCCGCTATCTGTCAGACTCGAACACGGAGGCATAGGAAACCGTGTTTCCTGTGCCGATCAGGGGGGCTGGGGGAAACAATCAGGTTTCCCCCAGGGGGTGACAGGAACGCAGCGATCCGGTGAATCGTTGCGTTCCGCCAGAGGGGGATAGCCCCTATGGAAGTTGCGAACAAAGTGAGCTAACTTGAAGGAGGGGTCATGAAATCGGCAATCTGTCACTACAGCTACCACCGGGTGTACAAGAGTGAGGGCTGGTCGCTCGACGAGCTGGTGAAGCGGATGGAGGACCAGGGGGTGGACGGGGCCGATTTTCACGCCGGGCTGGTGGGTGACCCGGACGGGGCGGCGGACGCGATCGCGAAGGCGATGGACGGATCGGCGCTGGTGCTGTCGAGTCTTTCGCTCTCCACGAATTTCAATCAGGACGATCCGGCGGAGGTGCGGACGCAGATCGACTCGGCGGTCAAGTGGCTGGAGATCGCCGCCGAGGTGAAGGCGCCGGTGTCCCGGGTGTTCGGCGGGCACATAGGCAAGGACACCAGGAAGGATCCGGAGAAGGTGAAGCTGGGCATGACGCGGGTGAAGGACGCGATGAAGGAGCTGGCCGTGGTCGCCGAGGACAAGGGCGTGGTGCTGGCGCTCGAGAATCACGGCGGGCTTCCCTGCAGGGGAGAGGGTCAGGTCGAGGTGATAGAGGCGGTGGGGAGCCCCTCCCTCCGCGCGACCGTGGACGTGGGGAACTACATGGCATGCCCGCAGGATTCGGTGGAGGGCTCGACCATCGCGGCGAAGTACTGCGCGTACGTGCACCTGAAGGACAACAAGCGGCTCCCCGACGGCGGCATCGAGGCGAGCGTGATCGGCGAGGGAGACGTGGACATCCCCGGGTGTCTCGCGGCGCTGAGGAGCGCCGGGTACGACGGGTTCGTCGCGCTCGAGTACGAGGGCAAGGAAGACGAGCTGACCGCGGTGCCGAAGTCCGTCGCCTACATGAAATCCGTTATGTAGGGGCGGCCCCTATTTCTTGGGGGTGAGGGAGAGCGTCCAGGTCTCCACGACGGGGGTTCGGTAGCCGACCAGCATGCATTTCTCCAATGCCTCATCGTACACGAGTACGAAGGTCTGTTGGGCGGAGCTCTCCGGACCGTTCCTGGTCTTCACCTCTATCCAGGTATCGAGCGCGGCGTCGTAGGCCCACGTGTCCGAGACCAGCTCTCCCGTCCTGGAATGCTCGCCGGCCCTTCCGGCGATGCCGCCGAAGAGTACCCAGATACCGAGCTTGGAATGGTACGTCACGACCCCATTCATGCGCGGGGGAGGGATGGTTTCCGGCTTCACCTCGCGCCAGCCGTCGCCGGACGAATCGTACAGCCAGGTGCGGTCGTCGAATTTCCAGCTCCTGAGACCGCTGAAGAAGAGAAACCGTCCACTCCCGTCCGGGACCATGGCGCCCGCGGACATCCACGTGCCGCGGACACAGCCGGTGAACGGAGGCACCTTCACGCTGGCGAGGGTGCCCGAAGACGGATCGATGCTGAACGCGCCGCGCGCACTTCCCGAAGACGTGCCGAGGGCGAACAGCTTTTCCGCCAGGGGCGAGTAGCCGAGAGATGTGAACGTTTCGCTGGTGGCGGGTTTCTCTTCCCACTTGTGCGTCGAAGGGTCATACGCGTGAAATCGGCTGTCCGCAGAGCTCCACATCCAGTAGCGGTCGTTTCCGGAATCGTACGCGAGGAGCGTGCGCTGCTGCGTTTCCCCGCCCGGCAGGTCCTCTTCGAGGCAGATCCACGCCTTCTTCGCCGGGACGAACGCCCACATGTCCGCACGACCTCCGCCGCAGAGCACGGTGCACTTCCGCCTTGAATCGTAGGCGACGCCGGGAATGCCGGGACGGTACGCCATCGGCGCGTCCGCGCCCACGCCGGCCCCGCTCAGGTACTCCGGCTCCAATCGGGTCCACGCGCCGGTGTAACCGCCCGTCGGCCTGTCGGCCGTCGCGATGGACTCGGTCACCTTGTCGAGGCCCTGTTTCTCGAACCATGTCTTGTCCAGCACGCCGGAGATCGTGAAGCCGGTGACGGCGTATCGTGAGTTGCCGCCGCCGATGGAGATGCCGGCACCGAGCGGCTTCTCCAGCTTCGGAGTCTCCGCTTCGAAGACGGTCTTGCCGTCGAGAGACGCGGTCACCTTCCCGGCCCGGTGAGATACCTCGAGCGTGCCCTTGTCGGGAAGGACGGTGTCCGACATCCTCTTGAACTCCTTCTGGTAGCCGATACTGCCGATATTCGCCAGGGCGAACCCCTTCCTGTCCGCGATGAAGACGAACTGACCCAGGCTCTTGGGGCTGGTGTCGCTCTCGTCCCGGGGGGTGCCGAATCCGACGGAGATATGTGCGTGCTCTTCGCGTTCATCTGTGAAGCTGAAGTCAAACGTGAGAGTCACGTCGGCGGCGGAGAAGTGTTTCCAGCGTCCGGCCCTGTGGCACTGGGTGCTCCGGGCGATGCTCAACCGGCCTTCCCTGTAGTGGTTTCCGTGCCTGCCCGTCTCGCAGCCGAAATCCGTCAGCTGGTCCTCACTGGAGAGGTCCCACACCACCTTCGCGCGCCGGCTGGTTCCATCGAAGGATTCCACCTTTCCTTTGAATGCTTTGCTCACCACGGCCATCGTCATATCGGAGGCGGGTTCTCCGGTGAAGGGTGCGATCTTTATCCTTAATCGGGCGATCGCCTCCACCTTGTCCTTGCCGAACTCGGTGTCGCCGCAGTCCTTTTCGAATTTCGTAAGGAGTCGCCCGGCCCGGAGCGCCTCCGCCTTCCAGAACTTGGTTTTGGCGAAGAGCGGGCCTATGCTCGCCATCCACGTGAGACGGGCGTCGTCTTCCCTTCTCTTGTTCCCGGCGGCCTCGAGCCTCTTGCGGTACCGCTCGGCCAGCGGATGCGAGCCGGCCACGGCGAGCGCCTTCTCGGCCGCCTTCAGGTCCTTCCTGGCCATCGCTCGTATCGCCGCGGCGACGCCCTCGTCCGGTGTCTTCGGTGTGTATTTGGTTTCCAGAAGCTCTCTGCTCTCCTTCGACAGGTCCGCCGTGCGGACGTTATGCTGGGCCCAGACGGAGCCGGTGTCGAACAGCTTCTCGACGCTCAGGCCGATCTCCGACGGGGTGATCTTGAGCACCTTGCCCTTGTACACCTCGCCCGATTTCATTCTCAGTTCCAGCTCCCTGCCGAGCAGGGCCGAGAAGGCGTTCTCTTCCGCCTTCTGTATCTTCTCCAGCGCGTCCGCGACGGCGGCCGCCGCCCTGACCCCGTCCATCACCGGAGTCAGGTCCCTGTTCCTGAGCGCCCGCGACGTGACCAGCCGCGCCTGGGCAGGATCATCCGCGGCGGCGTCGAATTCGTTCATCAACGCGGCGAGCTTGTCCTTGGACGCGGCGGCCCTCTTCTTCTCGATGATCGCCGCCCGGTCCTTCATCTCTCTCTTCAGCTTGTCGCGCAGAAGGGCGATCCTTCCATCCGTCGCGGCGTACTTCACCGGCGCGAGCGCGTCGAGCGACGCGAGTCCTTTGTCCGGCTCCCCCGCCTCGGACAGCTTCTCGGCCGCCGAGATCGCCCGGTTCACCCGCCGCTGGGCGGTGCGGTGTATCGTGCTGCGCTTGGCCTCGGCCAGCGGCTCCAGTATCTCCGCGAACTTCGCGGGGGTCTTTTCGAGCGCCTTGATCGCTTTGTCGTAGTCGCCGCGAGAGGCCAGGGCGTCAGCTTCGCTCCGTATATCGGCGAACGCGGTCTCTGCCGCGCTCTCCAGCCGGGAGCGGATATCGCGCATCGCGCTCGACGCCTTGCGTTCCCACTCCGTGCCGGCACCCTCGTTTCTTACCAGGGTGAGCTTGTCGATCGCCGTGGTGTACTCATCCGGGTGATCGTCCGCCCACTTCACCGTCTCGTCGTACATCTTCCGGAGCCGGGCGTCTCTGGCCTGGGCGGTCCCGTCGGCGGATTCCTTGTCGGGTCCCTTCACCGTCGGCCGGGGCGGGGGCTGCTGCCCTCGCCGGCCCGAGAGCGCGACTATTCCCATGATGAACAGGGCCGCCGCGACGGTGGATACCACCACCGCAATGGTGGCGTGCCTGCTTTTCTCCGCGGCGGCGACGGCGCGCAGCGCCTGCGAGGAATCGGTTTCGTAGTCTCTCTGCCGGTCCGCGCGCTTTCCCTTCACCCGGGGGTGGAGAACAACGTGCGCCCGGGCGATCATCGGAGGCTTGCCCGCCGCGATCCGTTCCAGGTCGTCCGCCAGCTCCTCGGCGTGCAGGTAGCGGTCGTCCGGGTCCTTCTCCAGGCACTTCTCGATCACCGCGGCCATCCGGTGGCTGATCTCGGGCGCCAGCTCGCGGACCGGCGGGGGCGGCTCGTTGATGTGCTGTTCCATGATCGTGGAGGCGGTGCTGCCCTTGAACGGTATCTCTCCGCTCACCGCGTGAAACAGGGTGGCGCCGAGCGAATATATGTCCGAGCGCCCGTCGATGTCCTGCTCGCCAAGCGCCTGCTCGGGGGACAAATAGTATGGAGTTCCGACCGCCGAGCCCTCCCTGGTGAGGGAGAGGTCGTCGCTGGCGGACACCGGGCCGTCCCCGGTGATGCTCACGGAGCCGTCCGCGGAGTGAAGGACGTGCCGCACCAGTCCCAGGTCGCAGAGCTTGGCGGGGCCGTCAACGGACAGCAGCACGTTCTGCGGCTTCACGTCCCGGTGCAGTATCCCGTGCTCGTGCGCGTGGTCGAGCGCCCGCGCGATCTGCACACCGATGTGCGCCGCCTTCTTCTCCTCTATCGCGCCTTCCCGCTTGATGAGGTCCATCAGGGATTCGCCGTCCACGTACTCCATCGCGAAGTAGTGGACGCCCTCGGCGTGTCCGACGTCGATGCCGGTGACGATGTTGGGGTGGCTCAGCCGGCCGGCCGCGTGGGCCTCGCGACGGAAGCGCTCGAGGAATCCCCTGTTCTCCGCCAGCTCGGGGGACAGTATCTTTATGGCGACCATCCGGTCCATCGAGAGCTGGAGCGCCCTGAACACGGAGCCCATCGCTCCGGAGCCCAGCTTCTCGATGAGCTGGAAGCCGTCCAGCACTATCGGCTTGGCGGATTCTGACGGTTCTGATCCCTCGGGCACGCGGGTATCTCCCTCCGACGGTTACTCGAATGCCACCTTGCCGAGGGAATCGATCCGGTTGATCTTTCCCCACCAGGTGGAGTACTCGGACCTCCTGCCGTTGCCGGAACGCATCCTCATGAGGTTGAACTTGAAACCCAGCCCCGGCTTGTACTCGAGCTTCATGTCCTTCAGCGGGAAGCTCATCTCCACGATCCAGCGATCCTTCAGCTTCTGCGTCTTGACGTCGATACCCCACGTTACGTCGTCACCGTCTCCGCCGCTCTGCCGGATGAAGTCCATGAAGACGCCGTTCGGATTGACGCAGACCTTTACCGCGTCCTCGCCGTCGCTGTCGTGGTCGAAGTAGATCTCGTAGCAGTCGTCCTTCCAGACCTTGTCGTCCCGCTTGGTGCAGGTGACCTTGATCTTGTCCATCTCCGATTCCAGGGCGATCGCGCCCATGTAGAGCTTCTCTCCGTCGTGGCAGAGCGCCACCACGGTGTCGTTGGCGAGCCGCTCACCCTTGTTGCTCACGAGCTGGACCTGGGACGCCTTCTTCCACGCGGCGTCGCTCAGCGTGCCGTCGATAGTCGGTCCCTTCGCGACCTTCGTGATGGTCCATACGTCACGCCGCTTGTTCGGGACCCCGATCCCGGGAACCGCGGTTCCCGCCCCCGCTCCGGAGACTATCCCGGCGCCAGCCGCCACCTTCGCCTCGAGAGCGGTCACTCGCGCCTCGAGGGCGTCGAACTCGCTGCGGGAGACCGCGTCGGCGGGCGCCGCGGCGGAGGGCTTCTTCTCCACGGCGGCCGGACGGGATTCACCCGTCCTTTCGCCGCCCGGTGCGGCCCCCTCCTCCTTCTTCTCCGGCCCGCAGCCGGCGACGAACACGAGACACACCCCTAACAACAATACCAATCGCAACATAAAGTTCCCCCTTCTTTTCCCGGTCCGAGACGCGACCCTTCGCGAGAATGTGTAACACCCATGGATAGTCAGCGTGGTAAGATAGAATACATTTCAACGTTCCAGAATGCAAGAGAGGGTCCTATGAGACGCTTAACCATGCTGAGACTGCCCGCGGCACTCGCTGCCGCGGCCATGCTGTGCGCGGCGGCCGTGCGCGGGAGTGGAGACACGATTCGAAGCAAGGACGGTCAGACGTTCAGGGGGCGCGTTGTCAGCGAGATGGAAGGGGTGGTGACCATCCGCACGAAATTCGGCGAGCTGACGGTCCCGAAGCCGGACCTGAAGGAGCACCACCGGGACACGTACGTTATCGAGCTGAAGAACGGCACAAAGGTCGAGGCCCAGATAGTGGGGGAGACCGGGAACGGCGTGACGATAAAGGAGGGAGAGGAGACCCGGACGCTGGCCGCGGACGAGATCGAGAATACGACGATCAAGAAGCCGCCCCCCAAGCCGAAGAAGCCCCCCAAGCCCGACGTTCGAAAGCTGATGAAGATGCACAACGACGCGATGGGGCTGCTGAAGAAGAAAGACTACGACAAGTCGATCGAGGCGTACAAGAAGATCCTCGCGTCCGAGCCGGAGGACCGTATCGCGCTCTATAACGTCGCCTGCGCGTACGCGCTGAAGGGAGACAAGCCGAACGCGCTGGAGTTCCTGAAGAAGTCCGTCGAGGCGGGCTTCGTGGACTACGGGCACATGGAAAAGGACCCGGACCTGGACAGCCTGCGCGAGGAGGAGATCTACAAGGAGCTGTTCACGAACCGGGAAAAGTACATCCTGCAGGCGGCGGAGAAGGCGGTGGGGCAGATCACCGAGGCGCTGAAGAAGCGGAAGATAGACGTCAGCGCGTACAAGACGGTGTACGACAACGAGCGAAACCTCGTCTACGTCCACGCCAAGACGGACGAGGAGATCGCGGTGCTCCGGGAGGGGCTGGAGAAGTACGCGGAGCACCAGTGGAAGTACATGTTCGAGCACAAGCCGGAGCAGCCGATTTACATCGTGCTCCTCCGGGCGGAGGACTCGCAGAAGGTCCTGGGCCGGAGGGTGGGAGGCTTCTTCAACCGGGCGTCGAATGCGCTGTTCTGCGGGGACATGCCCGCGTACAGGCTGCTGCGGGCGAGCGTGATCATCCACGAGTTCACTCACGCGCTTCACTGGGCGGACCAGGCCGCGCGCAAGCAGCAGCATCCGATATGGATCTCGGAGGGGCTGGCGACGCTCTTCGAGACGGCAAAGTGGGTCGGTGACCGGTGGATGCCGCAGCACAGCTACCGGCTCGGCATCGTCCAGCGGGCGATCAAGCTGAACCGGTGGACGCCCTGGGCGGATATCATGAAGATGAACCAGCTGCAGTTTATGATGCAGGCGCAGGTCAACTACGCGCAGGCCCGGTACATGCTGTTCTTCATGCACGAGAAGGGATATCTGAAGCGGTTCTACGACGAGTATACGAATGCGACCGGTTACGAGGGGGACAAGACGGCGAGCGAATCCTACGAGGTGATCTTCGGGAAGCCGCTGTCGGCGGTAGAGCGCGACTGGAAGGCGTGGATACTGGAGCAGGAGGTCCCGTCGGTGCCGTACCTGGGGATCCGCTCGGAGGCGAAGGGCGGGAAGCTCGTCGTCCAGCAGGCGATGAAGGACACCCCGGCGGAGAAGGCGGGGCTCAAGAAGGGCGACGTGGTCGCCGCGCTGGACGGCGCGACGGTGCGTAACGTGTCCGATCTGATGGAGGCGCTCGGAGGCAGGAAGGTGGGGGACGAGGTGCTGGTGACCGTCGAGAGAGGGGGCAAGACGGAGGAGCTGACCGTGACGCTGGGGGAGCGTCCGAGCGGGGAAAGGCCGATCCATGTACCTTCCTATCTTGGGCTTACGGTGGAGCAGGACGGCGAGCAGGTGAAGGTGAAAGAGGTTGAGAAAGGATCGCCCGCCGAGGCGGAGGGCATCGAGGCGGGGATGGTGCTCCTGGAGTTCCAGGGGAAGATGGTCCTGACGGTGCGCGACTATCTGAAGGCCTTCCGGGAGACGAAGCCGAAACAGATCGTGACGCTCAAGCTGATGAAACCGGAGGAGCTGGCGGAGACGGCGAAGGAGTACAGGATCACGCTGGGCGAGGTGCCGGCGACCGCGCCCGTTGTCCCGACGGAGTAGGAGCCGTGGCCACCGATCTCGAGAGATACGTTCAGGACACGATGGTGTGCGACACGCACGAGCACACGATGACCAACGAGGCGTTGGTCGAGGAGAAGCCGGACGTCATCCGCGAGATATTCCAGAACTACGTGCAGGCGGACTTCGTGTCGGCGTGCCGGTCTCCGCAGCTGGTGAACAAGTTTCTCGACCTGCAGGACCAGGACGTCGGAAGGCGCTTCGCGTCGGTGGCAGACGTGTGGGAGGCGGTGCGATACACCGGCTATGGCGAGGCGTCCCGGTGGATCGCGCGGGAGTTCTTCGATATAGAAGAAATCAGCGCGGAGGCGCTCGCCGCGGCGCAGGAGAAGCTGCCGGAAAAATGGCCGGAAGACGACCGGAGGCGAATATTCGAGGAGGTCGCGAAGATCGACCACGCGCAGATAGACGAGCACAAGGTGAAATACTCCCGCCCCGATTCGGCGGATCCGCAGTACTTCATGTACGATCTGTCGTGGCGGGAGTTCTGTCAGTGCAGCTGGGAGCCCGCGGCTATCCACGAGAAATCCGGCGTGGAGGTGAAGAGCCTCGAGACGCTGCGTGAGGCGATGGGGAAACTCTTTGCGGAGTACGCGCCGACCGCGATTGGCGTGAAGACGCAGCACGCGTACAGCAGGACGCTTCTGTGGGAAAAGAGAACCGATTCGGAGGCGGCGGCCGCGCTGGATTCGTATCTGGCGGATCCGGAGGGATGCCCGGAGGAGACGAGGCTGTGCCTGGGCGACTGGGGGTGGGCGTGGGGAGTCGAGCTTTCCATCGAGCACAATCTCCCGTTCAAGATGCACACCGGCTACTACGCCGGCAATAACTCGATGATCACGGACCGGATCGGGTGCGGGCGGGCGTGTCCGCTGTACCGGGAATATCCGAAGGCGCGGTTCGTTCTGATGCATACGTCGTATCCGTACCAGAGGGAGCTCGTCGCGATAGCCAAACATCATATGAACGTGTGGGCGGAGATGAGCTGGGCGTGGTCGATGAACCCGCTCGACTGCGCGAACTTCGTGAGGACATTCCTTCACGGCGCGCCGATAAGCAAGCTGCTCGCGTTCGGCGGCGACTGCGGCCGGCCGCGGGCGTCCGCCGCGTACGCCGCGCAGATGCGCGCCGGGCTGACGAAGGCGCTGCAGGCGGAGATCGACGACGGATATATCACGGAAGAACAGGCGATGGATGTCGCGCGCCGGGTGATGCACGACAACCAGTACGAGGTCTTCGACGTGGAGGGGACCCGGGCGAACATACGGGAATACGCGGCGAAGTGACATCCAGAGAGAGAATCCTGACCGTCCTGCGGGGAGAGATACCGGACCATGTTCCGGTGTGCCCGGACATATCCAACATGGTCCCCTGCCGCCTCACCGGCAAGCCGTTCTGGGACATCTACGTGTACAGGAATCCGCCGCTGTGGAAGGCGCACATCGACGCGCTGAAGCACTTCGGTATCGACGGCGGGTTCGAGATCTACGGCTTCCCCGGCCTCTTCGCGGACGGCCGGGAGAGTCCCTGGGAAAGGCGGATAGTCCACCGTTGGGAGGACGGGAGCTTCGCCACACGGGAGTGGAACACCGAGTCGGAGACGTGGCATCCCCGGGTCACGAAGCATACCGCGGACAACCCTCCGGCGGGAAACCTGCCGCTGGAGACCATAGGCCTTCCGGAGGTGCCCGACATGTCGGAGCCCATCGAGGGGGTGAAGGACTGGCCGACGGGCATCGAGCTGTGGAAGCTGATGCGCAGGGAGCTGGGCGAGGACGGAGTGCTCGGCATGCCGAGCGGCGCCTCGACCTGCCTGCTGTACGATCCGGACGACATCCTGGCCTACGCGGACGACCCGGAGCCGTTCCGGCGTCGTCGGGACTGGATGATCGGGCAGGTGACGCGCCGAATGGAGGATATCGCGGGGCTGGAGGAGAAGCCGGACCTGCTCTTCTGCGGCGCCTCCGGGTCGCTTGTGTGGCAGTCGCCCGCCATCTTTCGGGAGCTCGCCCTGCCCGTCCTGAAGCACGTGACGGAACTGGCGTACGACCTCGGCATTCCGACACACGTCCATTCGTGCGGCCCGGAGAAGGAGCTGGTGAGAATGGCCGCGGAAGAAACGTCCCTTACCGTCGTCGACCCTCTCGAGATCCCTCCGATGGGAGACTGTGTGCTTTCGGATCTGAAGGAACGATACGGAGCGAAGCTGGTGCTGAAGGGTAACCTGCACACGACGACCACGATGCTGTTCGGGAGCGCGGAGGATGTCGCGGCCGCCAGCCGGAAGGCAATCGACGACGCGGCGAAGGGCGGGAGATTCATACTCTCCACCGGGGACCAGTGCGGGAGGGACACCCCCGACGAGAACATCGAGGCGATGGTGGAAACGGCGAGAACGTACGGAAAGTACTGACATGAACGATGTCGCGAGTGTCGAGTTCACCGACTACGAGACGAGCGTTGCCGAAGCGCTCGACGAGATTTCCGCCGCGGACCGCCTGCCGGAGGACGGGCTGATCATTCTCAAGCCGAACCTGACGAACGCGGACCCGCCGCCGGTCACCACCCACGTCGGAATGGTGGAGGCGGTGTATCACTACTGCCGGGAGCACACGGACGCGGAGATCGCGATCGGGGAGGGCTGCGGCAGCGGGAGGACCATCGACTGTTTCGAAGCGAACGGGTACGTAGAGCTTGCCGAGCGGGAGGGACTGCGCCTCATCGATTTCAACGCGGAGGAGACGGTGCGGCTGGAGCGGGACGACACACTTCAGCTGAAGGAATTCTACATGCCGAAGGTCGCGCTCGACGCGTTCATAGTATCCATACCGGTGCTGAAGGACCACAGCTTCACCGGCACCACGATCGCGATGAAGAACATGTTCGGGCTGGCGCCGGAGCCGTACTACTCAGGTTCGTGGAACAAGTCGAAACTGCACAGTCCATCGACGGACAAATCGGTGGTGGACGTGTGCCTGTACAAGATGCCCGGACTTTCCGTGGTGGACGCGTCCGTCGCGCTCGCGGGTATGCACCTTGCGGGGACGGAGAAGAAGCTGGGGATCATTCTCGCCGGCTTCGACCCGGTGGCGGTGGACACGGAGGGGAGCCGGCTTATGGGGCACGATCCGGAGGACCTGGAGTATCTCACTCTCGCCCGGCAGGTATTCGACTAAACGCGGGAGCGGAGGTCCACTCGCTCATTCTCGGCGCCCTTTACGGAATTGGGCGCCTCCCCCTCGACG
>CAYMFW010000106.1:2521-16521 GCA_964389785.1 uncultured Planctomycetota bacterium | reverse complement strand
GATACAGATAGGCCGGCCCCGCAACCCGATCGAGACGATCACGCAGCATTTCTACTCGGTCGAGAAGCGGCTGAAGATCGATCTCCTTCTGCACATGATCGAGGACTGGCAGATGTTCAGCGTGCTGGTGTTCTCGCGCACCAAGTACGGCGCGGACAAGATCAGCCGGAAGCTGAAGCGCGCCGGCATCGTTTCCGTCGCGATACACTCCAACCGCACCCAGAATCAGCGCCAGAACGCCCTCGACGGCTTCCGCAGCGGCAAGTACCGGGTGATGGTCGCCACCGACATCGCCGCCCGCGGCATCGACGTCGTGGGGATATCGCACGTAATCAATTACGACGTGCCCACCCACGCCGAGGACTACGTCCACCGGATAGGCCGGACGGGCCGGGCCGAGGCCACCGGCGACGCGATCACGTTCGCCTCCAGGGAAGAGGAGAAGTACCTGCGCGCGGTCGGCAAGTTCATAGGACGCTCGCTCACGCCGGAGAAGTGCAAAGGGTTCTCGTACGTCGCCTCCCCCAGGCCCGAGCCGCCGGCCCCCGCGACATCCGGGTCCGCGCAGCGCAGGAAGTCGTCCGGCGACAGGCGCGCCTCGAGCGACAGGCGCGGCGGAAGCGGCAGAAGCGGCCCGGGGGCGGGAAAGCCCCGCCGCCGCCGCGGCAACCGGCGCCGAGGCTCCAGGTAAGCCCCCGGGAAGGACCCACCCGTGCCCGACAAGAAACGCCGCAAAGACGTGAGAAACGTTGCCATCATCGCCCACGTCGATCACGGCAAGACGACGCTGATGGACGCCCTGCTGAAACAGACGGGAGCGTACGCGTTCAAGGACGGCGAGAGCACCATCATGGACTCGAACCCCCTCGAGCGGGAGCGCGGCATAACCATCTTCTCCAAGAACGCCTCCTTCGTGTACAAGGACGTCCGGTTCAACATCGTCGACACCCCGGGGCACGCGGATTTCGGCAGCGAGGTGGAACGGATTCTCAAGATGGTGGACGGCGTGCTCCTGCTGGTGGACGCATTCGAGGGGCCGATGCCGCAGACCAAGTTCGTCCTCCGGAAGGCGCTGGAGCTGCACCTGAAGCCCATCCTGGTGGTTAACAAGATCGACCGGCGGCACGCCCGCCCCCACGAGGTGTCCGACCTGACGTTCGACCTGTTCGGCGAACTGAACGCGACGGACGAGCAGATGGATTTCCCGATAGTGTACACCTCCGCGAAGGACGGGACCGCGACGCTGGACCTGGACGAAGAGGGAACGGACACCAAGCCGCTGCTCGACACGATTCTGCATCGCGTTCTGCCGCCGGTGGCGGACCCGGAGAAGCCGTTCCAGATGCTGGTGACGATGCTCGATTACGACCCGTACATAGGCCGCGTCGCCACCGGCCGCATCGTTCACGGAAGAATCAGGTCCGGGGAACAGATGGCGCTCGTCGGCACCGACGGCGCGGTCACCACGGGAAAGGCGACGAAGATACTGAGATACGAGGGGCTGAAACGGGTGGAGGCCAAAGACGCTGAAGCCGGCGATATCGTGTCGATCGCGGGGATGGACGAGGTGCGCGTCGGGGACACCCTGGCGTCCGTCGCGAGCCCGGAGGCCCTCCCGAAGATAAAGATAGACGAGCCCACCATCTCGATGATGTTTTCGCACAACACCGGCCCCCTCGCGGGAAGGGACGGCGGCCGATTCCTCACGTCGCGGCACATCCGGGAGCGGCTCGCGCGCGAGGCCCTCAACAACGTGGGGGTCAGGATAGAGGAATGCCCGGAAACGGACAGCGTGAAGGTCTCGGGAAGAGGCGAGCTGCACCTGTCCATCCTCATCGAGACGATGCGAAGAGAGGGATACGAGATGGAGGTCTCCTCGCCGCACGTCATACTCATGGAGCTGGACGGCAAGACGCTGGAACCGGTCGAAGAGGTGTTCGTCGAGGTGGACGAGGGGTATCAGGGCGCGGTGATCGAGGCGTTCGGCGCGCGCAGGGGCGAGATGAAGGAAATGCAGCAGACCGCCATCGGCACGGTACGGCTGACGTTTCTGTGTCCCACGCGCGGGCTGATCGGCTTCCGGAACGAATTCCTGATCATCACGCGCGGCACCGGGGTGCTGTATCAGAACTTCCATCAATACCAGGAATTCAAGGGAGAGATCACCCACCGGCAGACGGGGGTGCAGATCTCGATGGGCGGCGGCAAGGCGGTGGCCTACGGGCTCTGGGGCCTGCAGGACCGGGGAGAGATATTCATACATCCCGGCGACGACGTCTACGAGGGAATGATAATCGGAGTCTGCAACAAGGGGGAGGACCTCGTCGTCAATCCGATGCGCGCGAAGAAACACACCAGCGTGCGCTCCTCGGGCGCGGACGAGGCGCTCACCCTGGTGACCCCAAGGGAAATGACACTGGAATTCGCCCTGGAGTTCATAGAGGACGACGAGCTGGTCGAGATAACGCCCAAGAACATACGTCTCCGAAAACGCTTCCTCACGGAAAAACAGCGCCGCAAAAAATAGCAAATAGAGTGCCCGCAAATAGAGTGACAGGTTCCTCTATTTGCGGGGACATGCTTCCTTCGTGTCCGCGCAGTAATCGAGTATCATGTCCCCAAAATCATGAGGATCTTCTTTAAGGAATTCAGGTGGCACCTCGCGTGCTTCGTGCCGTACACGTACCTCGGCATACTCATCTGGGACGTTCTCGTCATTCTCACGAGCGCGCTGACCGGGAACGGTTTCTCGTACAAGTTCGAGCTGGCGATCGTCCCCGTCGTCATGCCCGGGGGCGGCGTGCGAGGGGCGACCGTGTATTGGATGATCGGCATAGCGGTTGCGATGGCCGCGATTGTTTACACTGCGATCGTTCTCCAGCCTCCCGCGAACAGGAAACTGAGAAGGACCCTCGCGATGGCCGGCGTCCTGATGCCCGCAAGCACTCCGATCCAGATACTGCACGTATGCACCATCTGGGGCCGTCCGCCCTCTCCAATCATCTGGATCGTGTCGGTGGCGGCGGGCATGGCGGCGCTCTGGCTGGTGGTCGGCGAGTTCCTGCGCGACAGAGAAGAGATGCGGCCCTGGAAACAGAGGATTCTCCCGACGGCGGGTCTGGCGATCGCGTTCGTCTTCTGCGTCACCATCGCCGCCGGCGACATCTGCCTCCCCTATCGCGCGGCGAGCTGGACCTGGACGCGCGTCACCGCCGGTCCGGTGAGCGCGGCGCTCCGCTGGGAACGCGACGCCCACGCCCTGTCCAGGCGGGCGCGGCGGCGCATCCACGACAGGATGATGGAAACCCTTCCCGAGCTGGTGGAGAAGTATCCGGACGACCCCGCGGCAGCCAAGGCTCGTGCCATGCTGGCAAGACAGAGAGCCCGCGCCGAGGCACGAAACCCCGGGAGCAACTGACGGTAACTGTCACCGGCAATCGCCGGGGTGACGATTTTCGGCAATCGGGGCCCGGACGAGGACCGGGCGCCTTTTCCCCCCGCATCCCCTCCTCACCGAATTCCGCCCCTGCGCACTGTTTCGCGGCATATTTCATAACGCGTTGTTGTCTCACATTTTCCGGCATATCCTTTGCACATTACACGGCCGTCACGAGAACCCGGCAGAGGAGGAACGTGCTATGGAGCCGTGGAGAAAGGTGGAGAAGAAGATGGGAGTATATCGGGCGAGCAATGTGGACGTCTACGACTACATCCGGGAACCCGAGGGCGGGAAACCGGGGCTGCTCAAACGGCTGATAGACCACAACTTCGTCGAATACAACCCGCTGTTCTTCTTCAGCGCCCTGTGCATACTCGTCGGCGTCATGCTGGCGTCGGGCGGGCTCGGTGAGATCGGCTGGAAGAAAGGCCAGCTGCTTCTCGCCGTCGTCGTGCAGGCGTACGAGATTCTTCTCATCGCGGCGACCGCCCTGCTGTTCCGCGCGGCCCGGCAGAAGCGCCCGGCCGTCATCCTGGGACTGACGGCGGCGGTGTTCCTCTTCGACTGGACGTTCCGCACCGAATCGATGGGCACCATCGGAAACGGCGGCTCGATGGCCGCCGCCGTGTGGGCGATGATGATTCCGCTCAAGCTCTTCCTTCTGTGCTGGGTGTTCCGCCTTCGGATCCGCGTACCGCTCATTCTTATCCCCTCACTTGCCGCCGTGGGGATCGCGCTGGCACCGCACGTGCTGCTCGCGGCGGATGAATATAGACCGTTGATTCACCTGGGGGTCACGTGGCTCGGCACCGCGCTCGCCGCGGCCGTCTCCCTGCTCCGCCCCCGGCTCGAAACGGATATGGTCCTGTCCGACTGGGGACGCACCGTCATCCGCCGTGCGGGGAAAGCGATATGGGGCATCTGGGCCGGCCTCTACGCGGTACACCTGATTGCCTGGGCGGTGCAGTTCGGCGTCACCATCGGCGCGGCCCACGCGGTGCCGGCGCTGCTCCTGGTCGCCCTGCTGTCGCGCAGGAAGATCGAAGCGTGGGTATGGACCTGCTGCGCCGCCTCGGTGCTCATCTCCGTATCGACGCCGATCACCGTGGCCCCCACCGCGCTGGTCGCGGGTGTCATCCTGGCGCTGGCGGCGCGGGAGACCGGCCGCCGACGCCTGCTGGTGGGGTCCGTCCTGGCGATCCGGCTGGCGGTGCTCACGCTGGGCTGGCAGGCCGGGCCGCTTCCCGAGTCCACGGCCGTCGGTACGGCCGTCATCGTCGCCGCGCTGATCGCGATGGGCGTGCTGCTGAGACTGCCGTCCGCGTACGTCGCGGCCGGGCTCCTGGCGCTGCCCGTGGTGATACACTACACCCCGCGCAACTCGCTCGAGTGGGGAACGTCGCTCCTGGCAATCGGGTTCCTCTCCCTTATCGTGGGAGTGGCGATCAACTGGGACCGCCGCCGCGCCCATCCAGGAACCGTAATAGAGTGACAGGGTACTCTATTACCCGAACTCCACCTCTATCTCTCAACCCCGCCTCTATCCCTCTTCCGGAACCAGCGTCGTCACGGAGCGAGCGGGAAGAAGTACGGCGCCTCCCCGCGGGATCGATTCTTCCTTGGCGCACTTCGACTTCTCGGTCGTCACGTACCGGGACCACGGCCCTCCGACGTCGGCCATCAGGCGGACGTTCACCGTCGCGGCTTTCGGATTCACCAGCACCATCACCTTCGCGTCCAGTTCATCCGGCCGCTCCTTCTTCAGCGGCCCCTTCTTCTCCCCCGGCTCCCGAAACGCGCTCACCAGAACCGCCCCGTCCTCACAGCCGGCGGCGTATCGCACCATTCCCGGGCGGACGAACCGGAAGTAATTCATCGACGTGTAGAACTTCGGCGTCACCTCGTATTTCCTGTCCTCGCTCTTCGCGCAGTAGACCAGGGCCTCTCCCCGCTTGTCGAAGAAGAGCGACCAGTAGCACACCACCTGGCAGTTCCCCGCCACCAGCGCCCAGTGTATCTTCTGCGCCCAGATCAGCGCCTCGTCATACGACCCCACCGCCGACCCGTAGCTCAGATAGTTCCCCGTCTCCATCAGCCACAGCGGCCGCTTCACGTTCCTCGCGAACTCGCGCGCGTTCCGCCATCGCCTGGAATCCTCCCCCACCCGCTCGTACGGAATCTTCAGGTCGTAGAGATGCGTCAGTATCGGCGCCCCCGGCGACGCCTTCGCCGCCTCCATCGCCTTCACGTACGGCTCCACGTTGTAGATCCTGCAGGTATCGGGGCCCAGCACCCGGACACTCAGCCCCTCCTTCTTGAAGCGCCCCTCCACCTCCTTCACCGCCTTGGCATACAGGTCCGGCGGGATACTGCACGTCGGATAGTAGTACTGCAGGTCCGGCTCGTTCTGAAGCGAAATCATCCCGATGTCGATATCGAACTGCTTCTTCATGCCGAGCACGTACGCCGCCCACAGCTCGGCGTATTCACGCAGCCGCGTCTCCTCCAGCGTGCCGCCGCCTTTCCTCCGGCCCGAGGTCTTCATCCATCCCGGCGGACTCCACGTCACCGGCACTATGGTCTTCACCCCGCGCTCCTGCGCAGCCTTGATGATAATCGCGTTCTTCGCCTCGGTCTCCTTCACAAGAAACCCCGGCCAGTTGAAGGTGTGAGGATCGCCGTCGTCGTTCACCGGCTCCAGACATTTCTCGTCGTCGCCCTCCGCGCCCAGCGCCCGGATGCGCAGCACGCTCGCGCCCAGCTTAACGAACAGCAGGTCGAATATCTCCTTGCGCTGTGTCGGATGCGGATGGATCCATCCCATCGTTCCCCCGAACCCCACGATCGTCTGGCGCGGCTGGGTCCAGTCGACCTTCACGCGGGGCAGCTGCGCGCCGTCGGGAGAACCGGCAAACGCCGGCCGGGACAGAAACGCGAGGACGGTGCCCAGCAGTATAACGCTGACTCTCATAACGGGATTTTACCCCCTGACCCCCGTCAGCGTCACGCATCCGCAGGCGGCGCCCTTCCTGTGCACCAGGCGGCGCTTCTTCGCCCGCGCCTTGCCCCTGCCGGCGGGCAGCTCGTAGATATCCTTCACCGCCGTCAGCGGCACCTTCATCGTCACCGTCTTCTTCGACTTCCACGTCCGGTCCGCGTGAAGGTCCACCACCCCGCTCGCCAGCGTCTCCGGCGCCTTCGACTTCGCCTTCCCCGTCACGTCGGCCAGATACAGGAACGGCAGACCCGCCAGGTCGCCGCCCACCTTCGAGCCCGCCGCCTTTTCCACCTCCGCCCCCGCCGCCTTCATCAGGGCCTGCCCCAGGAAGCGCAGGAAGTCGGACGACAGCGGCTCCGCCGCCCGTTCCGTCACCGACACCCGCAGCGCGAACGGCCCGGACACCAGCTCCTTCATGACTATCCGATCCGCCCAGGCCGCCTTCGCAAGGTCCGCCTCCCCGTCGGTGAACTCCACCGCCCTGCCGATCGTCCTCCCCTCCACCAGCGGCCGGGGCCAGACCGACGACACGATCACCAGCCTGCTCACCGCCTTCCCCGCCCCCCGCGACGGCAGCTCCACACGGGCCTTCTTCAGCGTGATCTCGAGGGCTTTGTCTCTCGCCATCATTCCTCCTTCACTATTCCGGATTCTCCGGGGGATTGTACCACCTCAGCCGTCCTCCCCCAGCACCCTATCGCACCAGCATCTCTACGATAACCGCCTTGATGCGCTCCCGGATCTCCCGCTTGGCCGACCCCGTCTTCTTCACAAGTCGCCGCTTGTCTATGGTCCGGATCTGATCGAGCGCGATCATTCCTCTCTTTCCCCGGTGCGTGATCGCCGTCCTCCACGGATACGGCCGCGTATTCGACGTGAGAGGCGCCACCTGCACGGTGTTAAGACTCCCGTTCATCTCGTCAGGAGATATGATGATACAGGGCCTCGTCTTCTTTATCTCCGAACCCATCGTCGGATCGAGGCCGACGATGAATATCTCGTACTGTTTCATCCCCATTCCTCGTGCACGTCATCGTCCAGAACGTCGGGGATCAGCAGCCCGTCGTCGCCCGACGCGTGCATCCTTGCGGCCGCCTCCGCCCACCCCTCCCGGGGCTTCTTCATCACGGGCGTCAGGACGATCCTCCGCCCCTTCACCACCAGGTCCACCTCATCTTCTATCCGGCACTGTTCGAGTATCCGTTTCGGTATGCGGATCCCCTTTGAATTGCCTATTCTCACTATACTTGCGTGCATTTCGACCCTCCTGCCACCTTTATGCAGTAATTACCCGTGTAATTATACTGTCCGGAGGCTGAATGTCAACCTGATCTTTCCCCCTGAAACTGGTCCAGCCAGATGTGGCATAATGGATCAAAGAAAGGGGGCCTCGCATGGCAAAGAAGAGACGGAAGGCGGAAGAGATTATCAAGATAGTGAGGGAGGCGGATCAGGGGGTATCAGTTCCAAAGTCTTCCTTTTCTGGAAAAGTCAACGCAGCCATCAAGGTTCTCCATCCAGTGAAGCTAGAGGCCCTTACATGCGAATATAATTCCGCGGATGGCCAGACAGTTTCTCTTTCATTCAGTCTTAGATGGATATCGTTCAGCTATACCGGATCTGAAGATAACCCTGTAGCAGCTGTCGCAGGAGAAGCCCGAACGAAGTTCGAGAATGGCAAGTACTGGGAATTTGGAGAGATCAGCTTCACCTCCAATGATATGAACGTCCCTTATCCTTACGAGTTCTGGGAGAAGGAATTTGAGGAGAAGAGGGTCGAAGAACACGTTGACAATATCCGGGAATTCGCTGTGGACAGTACCGAAGTAAGCGTGCAGACAGGAGTTGCCATCGCAGCGAAGACAACGCACACAAGGAATGTTAGGATTAAGCAGTCCAAGATGAGCGGCGAACTAGTTTCCGGGGTGCCGCCCGAGCGGCGTATCACCCCGGCGTATTCTTTCGATATTACGCGGCGGCACGGCTGCTCCTGCACGTGGGCGGCGTGAAGCAACCCCTACGGCTCGCAATGTATGCCTTCGGCCGCGGCAGGACGCCCGGCTTGGGCGGCCTGAACGGGTCGGGGCGCGGCGTGGGCCCCTTATCAGGTGAAGGCGATTTCCCCGGCCCGGGCGCAGGGCTTGGCGCCGGCTTCGGCGGCGCTGAGGGCGTCCTTTTCGGCAGCGTCGTCGGTTTTGAGGAATTCAGGCGTCTTGCTTTCTCGATCGCAACAGCTTCGCGAGCTCGGACTCGCGGGCCTTTAGATCAATGAACTCGATGATCGACTTGAATTCGTCCCTGCGGCTTTCGAATTCGGCACGCAGCTTGCGCTGCGCTTCATGCTTCATCTCGACACAGTCAAAGGTCTTCGTCTTGGTCGCCATATCTCACCTCCTCGGGGCTCCGTATGTCTATTGTCCGGTAACCCTTCAACAGATTGACCGCGTTGAATTTGCGGATACGGTCGTAATTGACGATGTGCCTGAAATTCCAGCTCAGTATGAGATCGGCTTCCGCCACCGTCGCTGCGGCAACGTGCAGAGCATCATACACAGAATTCGCATCGAGCACCTCAGCAGCGATGTACTCCTCCGCCAGAGCTCGGACCTCGTCGTCTACGCGGACTTCCTCCCACGTGCCTTCCCGAAGGTCCTCCGCTACGCTCTTGATTTTGGAGGGAGAGTCCTCGAGTTCCGCATACGTGATGCCGGAAACGAGGACGATATAGTCGCCTTCACCTACCCGCTCAAAGAAGCGAACGCTTGCTTCGGAGAACTCTTCATCCTGAGTTCCTCCGAAAACAGACGTGTCGACATAGACCCTGATCTTGTGCATCTTCGAAGCCCTCCCACGCTCTTCATTCTACGCAATCCGCGAGAATGGCGCAACGGCCCATTGAAATCAGTCGACGGCTTTCGACGACTCTGACTCCCTTGAAAGTTTTGACCCCCTTGAGAGTTGGAACAGGCAGAAATGCTTTGTGCATTCGAATATCGTATCGTCCTCATCGAACTGGAACGTCACCCTCGGAAGATTCCTGGTGTACGAGAGGTACTCATCCTGAATCCGCGTGTAGTTGCTGATTTTCTGAGCACCGAGCACGGTGAGGCTCCCAGAGTCCCCGGTCCCGGTAAAACCTTCCAGCAGGGCCTCCATGAACTTCGGGAAGAAGCCCATCGGCATCAGCTCTTCCGCGCTGGAGAGCTGTATCCTGTCGATCACCACGCATCCCCGGTCCGAGTAGTCCAGACAGTATACATTCCCGACCCACCGCTCCCTCTCCTCCCGGAAGATGCGCACGTTGAAGAACCGCCTGTTCAGCACGTGATTCTCGGCCAGGGCTCCGCCCGCGGTGCAGTCCGCCGAATAATACCCCTTCAACAGCTCGTGGTAATCCTTGCAGAAATGCAGCCCCAGCTCCACCCCCGCCGGCACCGCCTCTTCGGTCACCACCGTCCTCACCGTATACCGCCCGTACCCCCGGTGCAGCTTCCGTATCGCGTCCGACCGCAGCGTGACGTCGAAGAAATCGTTGAACCCCTTCACCTTCGACAGAAAATTATCAAGGTGACTCTTCATCTTCCGAAACTCCGCCTCCCCCGTCCGCTCCCCGTAGGTATCGACCAGCTTCCCCCACTTCTCCATCGCCCGGCGGCGGTCCCGGTGCCCGGCGAACTCATCCATCAGCACCATCAGATTCTGTTTGAAGAACGCCGGCGCCTTGATCCTTATTATCCTCGCCTTCGAAATATCCACGTACGCGTGCAGGCACGGCGCGAACAGGTGCAGCTTCTCCGCGGACAGCCGGTCCACCAGCACCCTCTTCAGTTCGTTCAGCAGAAGGGCCGACCGCTCTCCCAGCGTCCGGACCCTCTCCAGCATCGCGTTGTCCAGGCCGAACGTCGTCTTCTGGTAGATCAGAAGAAGAAGAACCTTCCTCCGGAGAAGATCCCTCAGCAGGCCGTCGCGGGTCTCCAGGTACCGCCGCAGAAGTTCCGCCAGCACGCCGTACAGCTCCGACTTGTCGCTCAGCAGCTCCACCGCCCGCTTCAACACCTCGTTCTCCGGCCATTCCCGCACCGGGGCCGGCCTGTCCAGGAACGCCCTGCACTCCGCCACCTGCCGGGACACCATCTCGAAGTAGTTCTCGGGAGCGTCCAGCGCGACGTCCAGGATGTCTCCGCGCGCCTCCAGGACGATATCCACCGGCCCGTTTTCGTCGTACGCCAGGTCCATATCCTCCACCACCTTCCGGACCCGACGCCGCGTGCCGCTGACGCTGAGGGAAATCGACTCCGGCAGCTTCGAGAGGATCGGCGGCACCGGCACCTCGTTCGACCGGGCGAACGCCAGCAGTTCCGTGTTCCGGGGCCTGGGCGACGAAAACGCCAGCGCCTCGACGTCCTGGACGGTCCGGAGACGGAAGGGAACGGGGATTCTGTTCGTCTGGTTTCGCTTAGTCATGTTCCCACCTCCGCACGCATTGTACTCGACGGGGTAGGACAAATAGTGTCCGAGAGTCCAGAGAGTGCCACTGCAGACGTTTCTTCTGAAGCGCATCATGGAGTCGTCCTGTCTTCTCTCGCCAGCCAACGAAATCCAGGAGCCAGCCGACCCGTTGAAGAACAGCGACTTTCGCACCCAGTCCCATGAGAGCGGCCAGCCGTTCATCCGAGAGGACTTCGCCAAGTTCGACAAACACCGTTGCAGCATGGTCAAGTGAAGGACAACTCCGCTGATAGGCAAGGATGTCGTAGGCCGTTATCACATCCACGATCTCCATCGCCAGCGTGTCCTGCCCGCAGTAGTCCAGCAGCGCCTTCCTCAGCTTCTTCCTGTCCCGCTCCCACGCCTCCCGATCGGGGTGGGATAAACAAGGGCCTGCCCCTCCTAACCAAGTATATTCAAAGGAGATAGGAGCGAATGTGAGGCGCGCAAATAGCGCCATCCGTTATTTTCGCTTATCCGCGATAGGGAACGCAGGCCACTCTGGGGGAACTGCTGGCCCCTCCTTTCCCTCTCCGGGAATCAGAAGGTGGGAGACAAGTGGATCAGGTTTGCCTGAAGAACGTCGCGTGCATCACGTGACTCCGGTAAAGGAGCGCCGCCCCTACCGCCTTGGCGCCCTTGTACCGAAGGTCCCAGCCCAATCCCAGGGCTCTCTTTTTCATCTCGTCGGTCGTGCGCAGCTCGTCGAGAAACGCGCGCGCTTTGCTGCCGGCATCGTCGTTCTTGTCCTTGTCCTCACCCTCAACACGCTCACCTCTTCTTCTTCGTGTCTCCCGCCGCACCCATCTCTCGTTCTCTCGCGCTCGCGACTCCATCGCGCCCATCGCGTAGCTGCGCACCAGCTTCTCGTGATACGACGCGTACGCCTCGTTCCTGGGCACCAGATCCAGCCCGGCGATCTCTCCGTCTATCATCACCAGCATGCCTACCTGTGACGGCAGGCGGTCGAACGCCTTCACGCTCCTGCCGAGATCGTCCGTCACGGCCACGTATACATCCTTCATCGCCGACGTGCCGGATTCCACCTTCATGGCGGCCTGGAGATGCTCCACCTCGTCCCAGACCTCTCCCTGGTCCGCGTCGCGCGAATCCTCCAGCTCCATGTGCTCGCTCACGGCCGCCACCTTCCTGGCCCTCAACCTGGACGGCGACACCTCCCGGGAGTCCTGGAACTCGCGCGACTCGTAGCGCCACCGACCCGCCTCCGTACAGCTCACCGGGATCCGCGTCCTCGACTTCTTCCCCAGCAGGACGGTCAGATTGACTATCCGGTTCTGCTTCGCGCCGATCAGCTCCTCGCCGTCGATCAGCATCACCGGGATATCCGCCTCGTTCACCGCCTTCAGCTCGGGAACCGAGCCGCCCTCGTCCACCTCTTCGACCTTCAGCACCTTCTTCTCCATCGCCTCCCCGAGGGTCAGGTACTCCGGCGCCTTGCCGTTGTCGAGACACAGCGGAAATACCGTCATGTTCTCGAACACCTGCGCGTCCCCCAATTCGACCCTGTCCAACAGCTTCTCTACCGCCTTTTCCATCTCCCACCTCCTGCTCTTACCGTGCCGCCAGCGCGTCCTCGATGAAGAACATCATCGCGGTCGCCAGCAGCGCCGCCATCAATGCGAACGGATGTCCCTGCACGAGCGCGACGATGCCCGCGACGGCCCATCCCGTTCCGACGGCGATCGTTTTCCACTTCCGGGCTCCGCTCAAAGCATCCTCCTTTCACTGTTACTATACGGCCGACCCTCGGACAGATCGTGTCCTACCCCTCTTGCCTTTTCCGCCCTCCACGAGTATTATCATCCGAGGGTAGGACAGGTGATGTCCGAGGCTCGCAGAGAAGGAGGTACCAATGCCGAAATTCAAGCCGCAGCAGCGCCGCATCAGCTTCATAGACAAGAAGCTCGCACACGGCACGAAGCACAAGATAACCATCAACTGCAGTACCCTCAGAAAGGACTATCGCGACGAGGGCCACGGCGAGGTGAGCGCCAAGACCATCCAGCGGGACATCCGCCACATGCAGGAACAGGGAGCCCCGATAGAATTCGACGCGAAGCAGAACACCTACTTCTACACCGAAGAGAACTACCGCCTCCCCGCCATCGACATCCCGGAAAGCGACATCTTCGCCGTTTTCATCGCGGAGAAGGCGCTGGAGCAGTACGCCAACACCCCGCTGCACAAGAAGCTGGTGTCCGTCTTCGACAAGATCGCCGCCGCCCTCCCCGACAAGATCTCACTCTCCCCGGACTGGATCGACTCCCGCTTCTCCTTCTTCCCGGAACCGACCACCACCATCGACCCGGACGTCTGGAAGGCCGTGTTCACCGCCCTGCGCGACGACCGCCGCCTGCTCATGGAGTACCAGGTCCCGGGCGTCGCCACGGCGCACCCCCGCGAATTCGACGCCTACCGCGCCGTGGGCTACCGCGGCGAATGGTACCTGGTGGGCCGCTGCCGCTACCGCAACGACGTCCGCACCTTCGCCATCTCCCGCATCAGGAAGGCGAAACTTCTCGACACCGTCTTCGCCATGCCCGCCGACTTCGACTTCCAGGAATTCATCGGCCAGCACTTCGGCATCTTTCGCGGCAGGAAGAACCACGGCGTGCGCATCAAGTTCACCCCCGACCAGGCCCCCTACGTGCGCGAGCGTCAGTGGCACCCCACACAGAAGATAAAGGAGCACAAGGACGGCGCGCTCACCCTCTCGTTCACCACGAACGCGCTGTACGAGGTGAAGCGCTGGGTGCTCGGCTGGGGCCCCGGCGCCAAGGTGCTGGCACCCAAGGCGCTGAAGGATATGGTGACGAGTGATCTGAAGGGGGCGATCAGGGGGTATCGGCGGACTTGAGATTCTCTGCAGGTACCGCTCGAGTAATGCAGCTCACATTACGGAGACAAATGGCGCTCCAGTATGCCTTCAGGGCATCGACGACGTCCGGCAGGCTCTCGCCCTTCCCGTTGGTCTTGAATTGGAGCGTTATGGGCGGGGCCGGTGTGCACGCGGGTTTCGGTGCAGACTGCTTCTTTTCAATCTCGAGCTCTGCA
>CAYMFW010000106.1:0-2511 GCA_964389785.1 uncultured Planctomycetota bacterium | reverse complement strand
AGAGGGGACCGCTCCCGCTCTTTCCAGCGTGTTGAGAAAACCACCCGGAAAGAACTTCGATGAGGCGAGAAGGCAAGTTCTCGTCCAGCTTGAGGTTCATGCAATTGCAGGAGTATCGTAGTCCACAATGCCTCCAAATCTATGACCCGTTTCCTGTTACTCAACATGACACATAGTTGCCAGGGACAATTCAAGGTCCGGAACCACCAGGCCCCTTCTTCTCTCTTCCTGCCCGGTATCTTCACGGTGAAGCTGTCGCCGTCGTTGAAGGGCTTCTCGACGCCGGTGAAGGTTTGAAACTCGCCACCTTGACCCTCACCCCCCAACGCCTCATAATGACCCCATGAAGAGACATTGGATACTTGAGGAAGCTTAACGCTGAAACCTCGCAGAGCCTTCCTCAAGATTGAAGGACATGGTGACGAACGACCTACTCGGATCATGCCTTACATATCTCTCATATACGTCCCGCCACTCCACGGAAATGGGAACCAGCTCACCACTCCTGAGAACTCCTTCAAATTGTACCACAAACGCAAAATGCAAGGCCTGACCCCATCATTCCCCCTCGAGCTCATACCAAAGCGTATGAAGGGGTCCGCCAATCTGGAATGTTGATGCGCCATCCTGCCGTGTCACCTTTGCCTCGCCGATGCGTTTACCCACTCCGTCCAGCGCGTGAACGGCCTTCAGTCTGTTGGCGATGGTGATGTGTGCGGGTATCACATTGATCTGCGTGGGGCCGCGTCCCCATTTATTGCCGACCGAGGTCCGTTCCACATTCCACCCCATATCCAAGTTCTCGGCAGAGCCCACCGCCGCGAGCAGCATGCGTTTCGATTTCTCGAGCGGCTTGCCGTCCAGGCTCGTGATGAAGACCACCGCATAATCCCGCTCCGCCTTGCCGACCTTCACCCCGAGGCCGCCCAGGTCGAACTCCTGCCCGCCGATAAGGCCCCATACGCCGCGCGAGCAGGGGGAGACAACAGTCACGCAGGCCTTATCGGGATCGGTCGCGTCCCACACCGCACGCTTGTCGTCCGCCGCCAGACGGCTGCCTCCGGGCTCCCCCACCGCCGGGGCTTCCTTGCGCCTGGGGTCGATACCGACGATGCGGCTCATGGCCAGGCCGGCGGGAACGCGCGCGTCCAGTGTGCCGGCTGCGGTCCCGGGCAGCGCCTCCAGGTCGCCGCGGCGATACATGTTCGCGCACACGGTCAGGAGCGCGAGCTTCGCCGGATGAGAATTGAAGTCGAAGAACCCGGATATCGCGTCATCAAACCAGCGGTCGCCGCTGAAGTAGGTGAAGAAGAACACCCCGTCCCAGTCCTGCAGCGCAGCCACTATGCCTCCGAACGGCACCACGCTTGCGGCATAGTCGTGCGGCGCGGGTATGTTCCATTCGGAAATCGTGAACGGACGGTCGAGCAGACGCCACGGCGCACGCGTCAGCAGCGAGTCCCTGCCCGGCGCCCTCTCCATGGGCCTGTTCTTCACAATCCAGTTGCGCGGATCCCACGGCCGTCCCGGAAAACCGGGATGATCCCAGTACGCGTGGATGTCCGTATAGTCGCACGTGTCCGCCACAATCGAAGCGCCGTGATACGTGATCTGCGACGCGGTGATGGGCACCTTAACGCCCAGGTCTTTCCTGAGGAATTCAGTGAGGTCCCGGATAAAGCCCTTTTCCGTATCGGCCATGAACTCCCTCACGTCGGCCTGCGCCTCATCCGACCAGCCGGCCACGGGTATGCCGACGTTCTTCTTCTCGACGCTCTGCCCCTCGGGCAGTGCGGTCAGCAGGCCGCCCTTTCGGATGCGCACCCGGGCCAGGTACATGTCGATGGGACTGCCGCCGAACTTGAAGCACACGCGCGCGTTCTTGTCTATGGTCTCGGACGCCCGGAACACGCGCTTCACGAACTGCCACCCGGGCGCAAGCGCGAGCGTTTCCTTGTGCCCCACCGCGCGCCAGTTGCCCGGTCCCTGATTAGACACGTCAAAGAACACGGTTCGCGCCCTGTCCGCTCTCACCCAGAACGTCAGCGTGTAGAGCCGCCCCTTTTCCACGGACATGCCGCTCAGTATCAGCTCGTGATGCCACGTCGCAGCGGCCGGTTTGATGATATCCAGTTTCAGCGCCTTGATGTCCGGCTTGGGTCCGGGCTGTCCGAATACCGCTTTCACCGGTGCATCCGGTCCCTGACGCAGCGTCCACGGCTCGATCGTCGCCGACAGGTCGCCCATGTCCGCGAGGTCGTCCCCCAGCGGCTCGCTGGACTGCTTCCATGCCTTCACCAGCTCATCGGTGCTCTTGTACCGGCGCGCGAGCCACGCATTCCACTGCTTTCTGAACTCACCTGCATACCGCTCCGGAAGAGCCGCGGCCGCGCGCGGGCCTTTGGAGCTGAACGCGTTCTCATTCGTGATCTCCAGCATGGCAATGCCCGGGTCCTCCACGCGACGCATGTTGCGGTACGGGTTTTTGTGCATCAGATAGCCGCGACAGAA
>CAYMFW010000105.1:0-16582 GCA_964389785.1 uncultured Planctomycetota bacterium | reverse complement strand
TCGACGGAGCCGGGTCGGCCCTCCTCGATGCCGGCGGCTATGGCCGGAAGCAGTTCCGTCAGCTCGTTCGCCTTGGTCCCTATCCTGTTGAGGCGCTTGCTCATGAAGACATCTTCCATGCGGTTCTGCTTCATGCAGTCCAGCAGGGTCGGCACCCGTTTTTTGAGCGCGGCGGCGGTGTTCGCGGCCCTCTCCTGCTGGTCCAGCACGTTGTCGAGGAGCTTGTCGTTCTCCGGTGACGCGATGAACTTCTTCCCGTCGTGGTAGGCGCCGGCCTGCGCGTGCCATCCGATCTTCGCGTCGTTCCGTATCGCCTTCGCCTTGAGGAGCACGCCCTCCATGAAATCCGTCGGGTTCTTCACCAGGAGCCTGGCCTTCAGGGACTCCGTCCTCCCGCTGCCGTCCGGGTTGGAATCGACGGCGAGCACCCACAGCTCCAGCTCGGCGCCCTTCTCGACCTTGAAATCGTCGAGGGTGCCGCGCTCCAGCTCCTTCTGGAAATCGAGAATGAACTTCCCGTTGCCGACGGTGTGCAGGGCGGACTCCACGTTCCAGAAATGGCCGGTGATCACGTCGGAAAGCGGCCGTCCCTTGCCGCCCACCGGCGCCAGCATGACGGAAAGCTCCTCCAGGTTGAAGTCGTCCTTCGCGTGGAACTCCACGGCCACCGTGCCGCGGGGGGTGAGCTCCACGTCGCCGACCGGCTTCACCATCTCGATCTCCGGCGGGTTGTCCGGCAGGACGCTGATCTCGTAGCGCTCCACCTTGCCGTTCTCAAGGTGCTCCGTGTCCGTCAGCTCCACGGTGTACCGGCCGTTTTCCTTCATCGTCAGCTCGTGCGAGAACCGGTTGCCGTCGATGTTCTCTATCGGTATCGTTTCCGGCTTTTCGCCTCCGAGCTCGACCGTGATGGCCGCGCTCGCGAGGTCGGCGGAGGCGGTGAAGTCCAGCTTCACCGTGGTGCCCTCTATCGCGGCGAGCTGGCCGTCCTTCCTGGTCTCCGGGCTCATCATGGTGTGCTTGGGATACCGGTACAAGGCGGAGATCTGCGTCAGCATCGGCCTTTCCGCGACGGTGACGTGATACGTGCGTTCCTCGTAGTCGTCGCCGCCCCTGCAGTAGAAGGTCATCGGCTCCGTCATCTCGCCGAACGTGAACGTGGCGGCCGCGTCGGAAGGGTTCACGGCCATCCGCTCGGTGATCCACTTGTCCACCTTCTTGCCCTTGTAGACGATGTTCACGATGGGGGGCACCTCGCCCTCGATCCTGGTCGTGATCAGGAGCGGCTCGCCCTTCGGGACGCGCCATCCGCTCTCCGGTTCCACGACCATAAGCCGCGTGTCCTGCGGCCAGTAGACGGAGGCCCACGGGAGGAGGATGCGCCGGGCGCCGATCGAGAGATACGACGAGCCGGAGAGTGAATCGCGCGGGACGAAGAACGATACCGCGTAGAGCGCGAGCACCACCATCGCCAGGCGGCGCCAGCGAGATACCGGCCTGCCCTCCAGGACTCGCTCCACGTTGATACGGTCGACGCTCCGTTCCAGGTCTTCGACAACGGAATCAACGATCCGCCTGCCCTCCGGGGTGTCGCATTCGTGCATGTTCTCGGGGTGGGACAGGTCGCGCAGGGTAGTCAGCGCATCCCTGCTCTCGGCGGCGACGCGGTCCATGTAGCCGAGCACCTGGGTGTCGTTCCACGTTCCCCTCAGCGGCCGGTGGAAGTCCAGGTAGTAGCACAGCCCGGTGACCGACAGGCATCCGAGAAGGGACAGGAGCCGTCCCTGCGGGCTGAAGCGGAAGTGCCAGTCCAGAATCATCATCACGGCGGCGGCGGCGAGAACGAGGAACGCGGAGCGGTACGCCCCGTACTCCAGCAGAAGTCTCCGCAGCCTGCCCCGGAACCGATTACACACCCTGCCAAGACGCTGTTCAGACATAGTCCACCTCCCGAGAAACGTGTCTCACAATCGGTCCAGCGTGGGGCGCCGAATGCGGTCGGGCGCCCGGCGAAACAGACGTGCCGCAAGTTGATTGCGTCTACTCACTTCGGTCTGCGGCGAACAAGGCAATGTCGATCGGATGCATTCTTGAGGCTTGTGTACTATATTATACGGAGAGATACCTTCCGATGCAACCCCCGCGGAGAATTAATCTTCGGGTATGCGGGGCAGGTTTCCTATCCGTTGGACGCTGCCGGGGTAATTGAGAGCGGATTCGTGGGTCGACGGACAGGTCGGAGGCCCTTCGATGGTCCGTCGAGCCGCGTCCTCGGAGGCGCCCATTTCCGCATCCATGGGCGCCGAGAATGAGCGAACAATTACCCCGGCAGCGTTTCCGTCAGCCGCTCCACGTCCGCCGACGTCACGTCGCCGCTGTAGCGCACGCCGGCGTAATCACGGTACCACTGCGCACAGCTCTCCCCGGCGGCAAGCTTCACGTCGCCCTCGCTCAGGCGCGACGCGAACTGGTGAAGCGTTTCTCCCGGCCGTCTTTCGATCCCGCTTCTTCCGAGTGATTCGTCGATCACGGCGAGCAGCGCGTGGAGGACGGTGACGTTCGGGTCGGTGCCGGCGGGCTGTCTTCTTCGGCGGAGCTTCCTCCGGACCATCAGGACCACGATCGCCGCGAAAACGGGGACGAGGAACAACGCGAGGCGGCCGAGTCGGCCGAGGACCCTGAGCAAAATGCTCAGCGCCCCCTCGGTGCGGAACATCACCTGGAGTTCCAGTGTGAGAAGCTTCAGGTAATCGAGCATGCTGACGAGCCACCCCTCGGACGTTTCACTCGGGACCCCGGAACCGGGGGTCGCCTCCACGATCACCCAGCCGCGGTCCTTGTCGTACGCCTCGACCCAGGCGTGGGCGTCCCTGTTTCGTGCCACCCAGTAGCCGCCGTACGCGCTGCGGCCCGCGGGGACGAAGCCGGAGACGTACCGGGTCGGCACGCCGCCGATGCGGAGCAGGATCGCCGCGCCGGTCGCGAAGTACTCGCAGTGGGCCGACGGCTTCTCCACCAGGAAGTGGGTGAGGGGATCGGCGTCGCGCGGGATCTTTATGCCTATTCGGTATTCGAAGTTCTTGTGAAAGAAGTGGAGGACCGCCTTTATCTTCTCGTCGGCGGTTGAGCAGTTCCTGAGCAGCTCCTCGGCGATCGCGGTGATTCGGGGGTCGATTCCCGCCGGTACCTGCAGCAGGTTCTCCTTCAGCTCCGCGGACAGCTCGTCGAGCTCCGTCCTGCCGGGCGCATAGCTTATGTAGTTCATACCGCCGAGCAGCTCGCCGGAATCGGTCACCCCGTGAACGTCCACTTCCAGCGTGGTTACCGGTGCATCGAGTGCCACCGTGCCGAGAGGAGCGAACATTCCCTCCTCTATGGACGGGTCCGGCCACACGTCGAACGCGTGAAGGGCAGGCCGCGCGGTCTTCTCCAGCTCGAAAAGGTTCCTGCCGGGGCCCGGCCGCTCCGCGCAGGCGGGGACGGTGTCGGCGGGCAGCAGCGTGGTCCTCTCGCCGCGGCTCTGCCAGGCCCCCGCGCCGTAACGGGCATACGCGATGCCTCTCAGGTACGGAGGCGCGCTCTTCGAGAACACCCTGAGAGTGATGCTGTCGGCGTCCGGACCGTGCTTCATCCGATTAACGCTGTCGAGCCGGGCCAGCGTCGAAAATCCGGTGGAGGTGGGGGGCTGGAAGCCGAAGAAGATCTTCGAAAACAGGTTGTCTATGCCCCTCTCGTTACGTTTCAGCACGTTGGTAACGGCCACGCTCGTCACCAACGACGCGGCGAGCACGATGACGGCGGCTCCCCGCCGCGCCAGGTCGGCCCGGAGCGGCAGCCGGGAGGGCAGCTCCCGGAACGACAGCACGTAGATCACTGCGAGCACCGCGAATGCGAGCGAGAGGATCTGGTATATCAGCTCTTGCTGGCTGGTTGCGTTGATGTTTCCGGCGGATATCATCGCCATCGCGGCGAACACCAGCGACATCCCGTGGAGGTCTCCCTTTCGGTGAAGGAAGAACTGCAGTACCTGGCCGGTGAGGAAGTACAGGCCGAAAGCGTAGCCGAGCGGGTAGCTGAATCCGGGGGTGACCCCGAGCGGAGGGTTGTAGGGGGAGAGCCGCCACGACGCGACGAACGGCGCGGCGAGCCCGAGCGTAACGATGATCTCTCGCGCGAGGGTGAAACTGACCCCGAACCGTCCGGCGAGCCCGATCAGGCCCAGGATGACCGCGAACACCGGGAACGCCATCGTCTTGGACGTGTACGCGAACGCGGCCGCCGACAGGACGAGCATGAGGAGTGCGGCGATCTTGCGCTGTTTCACAGCTGTTCTATCCCTCCGGCGTTCACCTCGACCGGTGCCAGCGCGCGTATCTGCCCGGCCCAGTCCTCCGCGTGGATGAATTCCTCGGATGCCCCTCCGTCCCGCACGATGATCACCTTCGTTTTGCATCCCGCCTCGACCGCGGCGCGTACGAACCGCTCTCTCGTGGCATCCCAGTCGAGCAGTACATAGATGACCGACGTGATGTTTTCCAGCTCGTCCACCAGGGCCGGGGCGATGGTCTCGAATGGGTTGTCTCTGCACTCGTCCACGCAGGCGAGGATCTCCAGGATGTTGTCGAAGTGGGCGATGTTCCGGCCGGCCCGAAATACGTACAGGTCCGGACCGGCCGCGAATATGTCTATGATGTACTCCCCCCGGGAGAGCGCGTCCGCCACGGATGCAGAGAGGGATATCGCCGCCTCCAGGTCCCGGAATCCCTCCCGGGCCTTCTTCCTTCCCGGGGCGACGAACGTGTCCAGTATCAGCGCGACGCGGCAGTAGTACTCCTCCTGGTATTCCCTCACCGCCGGCTTGGCGAGCCGTGCCCAGGAGCGGAAGTCGATATGCCGCATCGAGTCGCCGGGCCGGTAGTCCCGGTTGCCGATGTACTCGGGGGATTCGCCGATGTGGGAACTGAGCGCGATGCCTCCCGGCTGGTACCGCCGTCCGACCGGGACGTCGATCGAGACGATCGGGTGGAAGCTGGGCAGGACGAGAAGCGACCCGCGGTCGGAGACACGACGGTCGCATCTGAGCATGTTGAACGGGAACGTGGTGAACGCCCTGAGCGGAGGGATGGAGTACATCCCTCTTCGGGGCGGATTGACGCCTATCTGCAGCTCCCCGGTCTCCCCGGCGCCGAGCCGGGGAAGGGTATAGTCAAGGTTTACCGGCTCGAGGGGATGGGGAAGATTCATGTATCCCATGCCGAGGTCGTAGACCGGGAAGCGGGACGTGTTCCGGACGGTGAACCGGGCGGACACCGGGCGGCCGGCGCTCGCCTTGGGCGGCAGTGATCCCTTCACCTCGATCCGGGGACGCATCAGGACGATGCCGCACACGAAGGAGAGCGCGAATACGCAGCCGAGTGCGAAGAAGAGGTGGTACACCGGAATGCGGAGGGTCAGCGCGCCGGATGCCGCTGCGGCCATGGATGCCCCCAGCATCGCCTTGCCGCCCGGCGTGAGGGTATGGCGCCATGCGAAGACGAGCGCGCGAAAGAGCCGGCCCAGAACCGTCATCAGGTCGGGACCTTCACCGCCGTCAGGATGTCGCGGATCACGTCCTGTTTCTGCGCGCCGGAGTACTTGGCCTTGGAGGTGAGAATCACCCGGTGGGCGAGCACGTTCGAGGCGAGCTCCTGCACGTCGTCGGGAAGCACGAAGTCTCTTCCCTTCAGCAGTGCGACCGCCTGCGCGGCCCGGAAGAGCATCAGCGATCCCCGGGGGCTGACGCCCAGCTTGAGCCGGGGCTCTTCACGCGTCGCCCGGACGATCGCCACGATGTAGCCGGACACGCTTTCCTCCACCCTCACCGCCCGCACCCTCTTCTGCAGGTCGAGCACCTCGTCCCTGGTGATGACCGCCTGGACCGAATCCACCGGGTGGGACTCCGCCTGGGCGTACAGTATCTCCGCCTCGACGTCCGCGTCCGGGTAGCCGATGTCCAGCCGAATCAGGAACCGATCCAGCTGGGCCTCGGGCAGAGGGTACGTGCCGTGGAACTCCACCGGGTTCTGCGTCGCCAGCACCAGGAACGGCGCGGCGAGCGGGTGGGCGGTGCCCTCGATGGTCACCTGCATCTCGTTCATCGCCTCCAGGAGCGCCGACTGGGTTCTGGGAGAGGCGCGGTTTATCTCGTCCGCCAGGAGCACGTTGCAGAATATCGGACCCTCCCGGAATTTGAAGGACCCGTCGGAGGGGTTGTATATGGAGGACCCCAGTATGTCCGCCGGCAGCAGGTCCGGGGTGAACTGTATCCGACTGAACGCGGCGTCGATGGATTTCGCCAGCGCCTTCGCCAGCGTCGTCTTGCCCACGCCCGGGACGTCCTCTATCAGCACCGATCCGCCCGACAGCAGGGCGATCGTGATGATATCCAGGGACTCCTTCTTCCCCCGGATCACGGACGCCAGGTTATCGGTCAGCTTCTCCAGCGTCTCGCGGCACTTGTCCGGCTGTACATCCGTCATGGCGGCCCTCCTTCTCAGGGAACCATCCTAGCCGGTGAGTGCCGCGAACGCAACTGCCTAGAACGTCACCATCAAATCGAGCAGGATCCTGTCCTCGTGGGCGCCGTCGTCGTCGGAGTCCTTGTACATCCAGGTGAGGGACGTCTTTACCCGCGGGCCGAGCCCCACCGAAACGCTCGCGATGAACCCGGACATGTCCTCGCTGCGCAGGCCGGACGAGAACGTGGAATCGCCCAGGTCTATCCAGATAGCGTTCTGCTGGATTTGATAGTACTCCAGCTTGCCCTTGACCTTGCCGAGCTCCTTGTCCGAGCCGGCCGAGATTCCGATCGCGAAGCCGGTATCGTCGTCCGAGGCCTCCGTGTTCTGCAGGCCGTGTATCCACGCTGCGAACGGGACGCTGTCCGCGACCTTCGTCGTCATCTTTGCATACAGGTCCATCAGCGTGTAGTTCTCCTCACCGGCGGGTACGTCACCCTCTCCCCGCACGTGGTGGAACGAGTACAGTGCCGTCGCGACGGTGAGAGTCACCTTGCCGAGGGGGAGTTTGACGCCCGGCTGAATGCCGTAGAACACCACCCGGTAGTCGCTGTTGGCGTCTTCGCTCACCACGTGCTGTCCCAGATTCAGCAGGAACGAGCCCTTCGTGAACGGGAACTCGATCTTCTCGCAGAGGCCGTCCGGGTTGTAGTCGCTGTCCCAGACCATGCCCGACGAGAGGTACGGGTTGGGGTTGCGCCCGGCGGTGATCCGGATGGGCTTCGGCACGTCGGTCTTGTACGATATGTACGCCCGGTCGATGAACAGCTCGCACTCGTCGTTCATCGCGTCCAGGTCCTGGAACGTTGATGTGCCCGAGCGTCCGGTGCTGAAGCGCACGGCCCCCGACCAGTGCTCGTCGATATCGAATCCCAGGCCGACGCGAAGCCTCATCCGTCCGTGGTGCGCGTCGCCCGCGCCCCAGTCGCTGTTGCGGACCATGCTTTCGCTTCTCACCGTCAGATCGCCGTTCAGGGAGATCCCCTCGGCGATGTCCACCGCCCCCGCGATTCCGCACGTCCCGAGCGCCAGGAGCGCTCCGCACAATGCCGTGATTGACTTCATCTTTCCCACCGCATACTCCCTTCTTTGGCCTACTTCCATAACCGGGGCTCCTGATCGGACAGCCATTCCGAGAATTCCTCCACCAGTTGCCACCACCGGGCGATGACGGTTTCGCCTGCCGGAGTGAGCTCCGCGCCTCCGCCGCCGGTGCCGCCGATCTTCTTCCGCACCAGGGACGTAGGACTGGTGTGGTTCATCTCGTCCACCAGCTCCCACGCGTGGCGGTAGCCCATTCCCATGGAGCGGGCCGCCGCGGAGATGGAGCCGTGCTGTCTGATCCTCTCCAGAAGGACCACCCGTCCCCAGCTGAGCACGGTGTCTTTCCCCTTCGCGATCCAGATTCGGCCGGACACCCGGGCCCCTCCCTTCGATCCGCCGGCCGACATGCCGGGCTCACGGCCGTGAGGTTGGGGCGTGCTCGTTTTCTTCTTCATCAGAATACCTTTACCGCGGTCGCCTTGAACGTGAGATACACCGCGGAGCCCACCGTAATGTTGAAATCAACAAGGGATTGGTGAGTGACGGTTACGACGAGCGGCACGCCCACATTGGCCGTCAGGTGCACCGCGCTGCCGCGATCCTCCAGCGCTGTCACGGTGCCGCGCAGATGATTGCGGGCGCTCGAATGCAGCTCGTCGACCGACACGACGATGTCCTTCGGCTCTATGGCGGCGCGGACGCGGCCGCGCCTGTCCGTGGCGATCTCGAGTGACGGGCCGCCGTCGATTCCCAGTATCGCCTCTCCTTCCTTGTCCGAATCGATCAGTTCTCCCTCCAGCAGGTTCTCGATCGCAGGAGGGGTGAGCCTGCCGTGCTCCATCCGGACGACCGCGGCGGAAAGATGGTATGCGAGGTCCTGGACGTGCGTCGCCACCAGCACCGTCGTCGCGTTCTCCGCCAGCTCCCTGATCAGTGATTCGACCACCCGTGCGTACTTCACGTCCACGTTGGCGAGCGGCTCGTCGAGGAGAAGCAGCTCCGGTTCCACCGCCGTCGCGCGGGCGATGGACACCCGTTTTGTCTCGCCCGAGGAAAGCGTTCGCGCATTTCTGTCGGCGAGATGCGTGACGCCGAGCCGCTCCATCGCCGCATCGGCACGCTTCGCGCATTCCGCGCCGCTCATCCCCCGCGCCCGGGCGGGGTATTCCACGTTCTTCCGCACCGTGGTCCGGAACAGGTACGGCTTCTGGGCGGCGAATCCGAGCCGGCGTCTGAGCGCCAGCATCCTCGCGCGCGTCTGCCGCCAGCTCTCGTTCAGCACCTTCAGCTCGCCCGCGTCCGGCCGCTCGATACCGGCCACGAGCCGCAAAAGCGTGGTCTTGCCGGATCCGTTCGGTCCGACGATGACGTGAACACCGCCCGGATCGATCGTCAGCTCATCAAGCGAGAGAACGGTCGCGTCGTCGTATCGCTTCACAAGGCCGGTCGCGCGCACGCTCATGCCGCCTCCCGCCTGCCCTGGAGACGGCGCAAGAGGAAGTTGATCCCGAGGGCGAGCACCATGAGTATCATCCCGAGTGCGATCGCCAGCGCAAACTCCCCCTTGGAGGTCTCCAGCGCGATTGCGGTGGTGAGGTTGCGGGTGTGGTGAGCGATGTTACCGCCGAGGATCATTGAGACGCCCACCTCGCCGATGAGCCGTCCGCCCGCGGCGGCCACCGCAGCGAGCAGGCCGTAGCGGGCCTCCCAGGCGATCGTGGTGAGGATCCGGGCAGGTGAGGCGCCGAGCGCCAGAGCGGTCTCGCCCGCCGCCGAATCGAGCGACGAGAGCGCCGTCTGGCCGAGAGCGGCGGTGATGGGAAGTGCCAGGACTACCTGTCCTGCGATCATCGCCCACGGTGTAAAGAGAAGGTCGAACGGACCGAACACGCCGCCGCGTCGTATCAGTGAATATACGAAAAGTCCCACAACAACCGTGGGCAGCGCCAGCAGCGTATTCAGCATTGTGATGATGAGCTCCCGCCCCCGGAAGCGTCTGAGCGCAACAAGGAACGCGAGCGGAAGCCCGAGCGCGGAGGCGATCACCGTGGCCGTGCCCGCGGTCCATACCGATACGGCGACGGCTTCGAGCACGCGAGCGTCGCCGCGGACTATCAGCGTCAGCGCGCGTCGGAGGCCGTCGATCAGTATGGATTCGTTCATGGGTCTTTCTTACCTGGCGTCGGGATAGAACAGCTGCTCACCGTTTCGCTTGTAGCCGGCGATGAGGGCCTGTGCCTCCTTCCCGGTGAGCCATTCGATGAACGTTTTGACCGCGTCGTACTTCACGTGGGGGTGCTTCTCCGGGTTCACCGCGATCACCCCGTAGGGGTTGAAGAGCTTCGGGTCGCCCTCCACCAGTACCGGAAGGTCGATCTTGTCCCTGTACGCCAGGTAGGTGCCGCGGTCGGACATCACGTAGGCGCGCTTCTCGTTCGCCATGGTAAGGCACGCGCCCATGCCCTGCCCCGCGGCCAGATACCACGACCCGGACGGCTCGATACCGGCGGCTTTCCAGAGGGACTTCTCCTTCTTGTGCGTGCCGGAATCGTCGCCGCGCGAGACGAAGTCCTTCTTCGCTCCCGCGATCTTTGTCAGCGCGGCCGACGCGTCTTTTCCGCCGCCGACGCCGGCGGGGTCTTCCTTGGGGCCGAGGATCACGAAGTCGTTGTGCATCACGTCGCGCCGATTCACGCCGAAGCCGTCCGCGACGAACTTGTCCTCCGCGGCGCGTGCGTGGACCAGGATGACGTCAACGTCGCCGTTCTCGCCGTGCTTGATCGCCTTGCCGGTGCCGACCGGGATGATCTGCAGCTCGATGCCGTGCGCCTTCATCAGCGCGGGCTTGAGGACGTCGAGCAGGCCGGAGTTATCCGTGCTGGTCGTCGTCGCCAGCTTGATCGAGACGACCTCCTTCTTCGCCTCCCCGCCGCCGCAGCCCGCCAGTACCGCCGCCGTTATCGAAATCACCCCCGCGCACACCCACGCCAATGCACTCTTTATCGCCATGCCGAATGCTCCTTTCTCGATGATGATTGCGCCGTTCAAACCGCTATTCCGGCGAGAATATAGCGGTGCCCGGTCGATATGTCAAGCGCTGCAACACGGTCGGGAGAAAAAATCGAGCGCGGTGTCTACGTATCCTCGAATACCGGCAGGATCAGGATGAAGGTCACGATATGCCCCGCGGGGGTGGTCTTGCAGGAGAATCTCAGGTCTCCGCCGCCTTCTCGGGCCATCTTTCTCAGCAGGTAGAGACCGATCCCGCCGGGCCTGTCGGCGGATTCGTGGCCGGAGAGCCGTCCGACGAACATGAGCTGATTCGGATTCTTCCTGAGGGACGCATCGAGCTCTTCAGGAACGGCCGCTTTGCGTGCCAGGCCGTTCTTGACCCGATCGGCGACCTCGGCTTCCGAATTGCACACCCACAGGCCGCCGTCGTCCTCCTGGGCCACGCGGTTCTCGCGGGCGGCGGCGATGAGCTTGTTTTTCAGCGGCGCGAGATTGATCGGCGGGCTCTCGTTCGTGACCTCGATGATCAGCTTGCCGTCATCGAGGGACACCCGGCACTCCGCCAGCGGGGTCCCCGGCGGGGCGGTCCCGTACGTGACCGCGTTTTCGAACAGCTCCCGGATGTGCACCAGACTTCCCTTGCGCACCCCCATCGGCTTTCTCCCCGAGATTCCCCTCTTGGGGATCGTGAAATCGATCCTGTTGCCGTACTTGTTCTGGGATTCCAGAATGACGGCCAGTATGTCAACCGAATGTGTCTTGCGCGCTTCAGGCACCTGCAGAGTCCTCTTCTTGGGATCGCGGCGGAATGCCGACCCTCCATGATATCGTGCGAGCGGTTCGGGGGCAAGGTTCCGTAGAGGATCGGGGACACGAAGGGATCATGTCCCCGGTCTTTTCTACTTATCGAGGATCTTCATCACCAGCTCGTCCGAGTTGGCGCGCAGCTCCGGCACGTACATGCCGTAGACCACCGACGGCAGGGCGTGGAACACGCCCGGCACCTCCGCCCGCAGCCGGTAGCGGAGCAGGTGGTCCCCCTGCTCTATCGAGTTCAGGAAGAACACCACCTTCTCGTCCCGCAGCTCCATGTAGGTATAGAAGCCCTCCTGCCGCGTGCCGCCGCTCCGGACCTCGGTCGCCTCGCAGCCGGCCGGCTTCATGTCCTCGAAGCACAGGTACGTGTAGTTGTTGTCGCTCGTGATCTTCAGCTCCACCTGTATCACGTCGCCGCTTTCCACCTGGTCGCCGGACTTGATCTCGACGCGCTTGTAGCGGAGCCGCTTCTCCTTCAGCTTCTGGCCCTCCGCGCCCTCCACCTCCACCTCGTACGGGATCTGGACCAGCTTGCGGTACGCCCGCTCCACCTTCAGCTGCAGCCCGGCCGCCTTGATGTCCTCCTCCCTGGTGAAGTACGACAGGTACGTGGAATAGTAGAGGGCTCCCTTGCCCTCCTTGGTGATCTTCAGCGTGTGCTTCCCCCCGGTGAGCGCGACGCCGTCCATGACGAAGCGGTTGTCGTAGGTGAAGAAGTTGTCGGCGGATATCTTCACCGTCTTCACGGTCGCGCCGTTGTCGAAATCGAGCGTCAGCGTATAGTCCGGCTTGCCCTCGCCGGAGGCGGCGACGAAATCGCTCATCGCCGCGATGCACATCGCGGTGTCCCTCGTCGAACGCCAGTAGTAGCCGTTACGCCGGTTCTCCAGCAGCCACTTCACGACCTTCGGGGCGACGTCGCTCTTCGGCTCGAGCGTGATGAGCGCCCGGAGGCACCACGCGTTCGTCTCGACGTCGTTGTTGTACCAATACCACCAGCCGCCGCTCGGCGTGCGGAACCAGGCGATCCCGGTCTCCGCGTTCTCCTCCTTGTACTGCATGATATTCTGGAGCAGCAGCTTCGCGCGGGCGGTGTCGCCCAGATTGGCCATGGCCATGGAGAGGAGCGCCCTGCCGTAGAGCGTCAGCTTGTCACGGTCCTTGTGCAGCCGGTCGATCAGGTCCCCGGGACGCTCGTCCTTCTTGCCCGGCTTTATCGCCGCCTTCATCTTGGAGAGCGACAGCACGTACGCGGTGTAGGCGTGGGAGGCGTGCGGGCTCCAGTACTCCTCCCGCATCTCCCTCTCCTCCCAGTTCTTCAGGTACTGCATCCCGCGCCGGACGATGTTCTGATCCACGGCGACGTCGCAGCGCTGCGCGGTCGTCAGCGAGTAGAGCACGTAGCTCGTCATGTAGCCGCTCGAGTCTCCCTGCTTCCACCAGCCCCAGCCGCCGTCGCCGTGCTGCATGTCGGTGATACGGGACAGACCCTTCTTTATGATTCCCTGCATCTCCTCGGTGTCGAATACCGGGTTGTGGGCGTAGCTCCAGTACTTGATGTTCTCGCCCTTCTCGATGCGGCGGACCTCGTCGAGCCGTCCGCGTATGTTCTTCACGTCCTCCAGTTTGATGCCCATGTTCTGGAGTGTCTTGAGCGTCAGCACCGCCGGAACGAACCGGCTCATCGTCTGCTCGGTGCATCCGTACGGATAGTCCAGGCAGTAGGGGAGGGCGTCCAGCATCGCGCCGGCCAGGCTGGGGGCGAACTGCACCTCGAGCCGGGAAAGCTCCGGGCGCCGCTTGTCCGGCACCGTGATTTCGACGATGCGCTCCGCTTTCTCCTCGTCCGGTCTGATGGAGCCGGTGGAGGCGACCTGCTTCGTGATGCCGTGCACCAGGACCGGGAACGACATCTTCATTGCGTCCGACTCCTCGTCGGTGAGCGCCTTCACCGTGATGGCCGCCAGGCCCTCCTTCACCACCTTCACCCGCCAATCCACTCTTTTTTCGCCGTCCGCGGGCACTTTGACGTCCACCGTTTCCGGAGTGTTCTGCATCAGCTCCAGAAGCCCCGCCGGCACCTCGAGAGAGACCCGCGCCGTCTTCTCCTTCGACAGGTAGTTGTGCACGTTCGCGCTTATCACCACCTCGTCGTACTCCATGAAGAAACGCGGCGCCTGCAGCCGCACCAGCAGGTTCTTGGTCGTCACCGCTTCCGTGGCGGCGTGGCCGACCTTCGTCTCCGCCGTCATCGCCCAGGAGTTGATCTTCCAGGTGGTCAGGTTCTCCGGCATGTCCACCTCGGCCGACGCGACGCCGTCCTCGTCGGTGGTGAGCGTCGTCAGCCATACCGCGGTGTCCGCGAACTTCTGCCTGACTTCCGCCGCGGCGAACGCCGGCTCGGCGGCGCCGCCGTTCTTGTCCGCTCTGTCCGCGGCCACTTCCGACTTCGCCTTCTCCTCCCCCGGCGCGGCCGCCTTGGCCGCGGGAGCGGGTGCGCCCGACGCGTCGGCAAGCCCTTCCTCCGCCTCCCTCATCCCGCCGCCTTTGGCCCTCGATCTTCTCAGCCCGTCGACGCCTCCTTCGGTGCCGTACTGTCCCTTCAGGTTGCCGAGCTCATCATCGGTTACCGTCCGCCAGTCCCGGACTCCCGGGCTCCATATCCCCCACCAGGCGGGCGGGACCGAATGGATGTACTGGAACGGCCTCATGACGAAGCCGGCCGCGCTGAACTGCTCGACGAGGTTCGTCGTCATCGTCAGGCCGTGGTACCGCAGGTTGCCGTGGAAGAACGTTTTGATGTCCGGGGTGTACTCCGGCTGTATGTACAGCACCGATTTGTCGAACGCGCTCAGGCACACCTGGGCCTTCGCGGGCTTTCCCTCCAGCGTCTTCGCCGTCACGACCACGTTCGCCTTGTCTCCCGGGCCGTATTCGGCCCTGTCGGTCTTGACGGTGACGTCCACGATGCCTTCCTCGGGCGGCACGCAGATCCGCTTGGCCTGCTGATGCACGCGCGCGTCGGCCACCGTGGTCGCCTCGACGAAGAAATTGGGGCCGTGCGTCTTCTTTATCGGGATGTCTATCACCTTCGTCTTGTCCGGCAGATGGAGCAGCTTCCAGGACAGCAGGTGGTTGCTGTCCACCTCGTCCGAGAATATCACGTAGCTGTTCGGGTGCTTCGTGTTGATCATCAGGTGGCACACCTCGCCGGGCTTGTACGTCCGCTTGTCGGTGATGAGCTCCAGATTGTTGAACCGGTACAGCTTCCCGTCGAAGTCCCGGCCGCAGACCCAGACGGTGCCGAAGCCCTTCACCTTTCCTCCCCATTCGTCCGGCGCCTCGAACGTGAATTTCAGCTGGTCGGAGCGCTCGTGGCGCATGCGGAACGTGAGTATGCCCCGCTCGTCCGTCTTCGCCTTCCACGTCTTCAGCTGGGTCTCCTCTATCTTCGCGTTGTCGGGACCGCCGAAGACGATCCGCGACACGGTGACGATCCCCTCGGTCTCGACGGGTCTGTTCCCTGGGGTGAGGCACGTCACCGTTATCTCCATTTCCTCGCCGGGGCGGTAGTACCCGCGGTCCGAGTTGATGAACGCGTAGTACGCCTGACGGGTGACCTTTACCGCGCCCTCGCCGGTGATCACCCGGCGGCTCGCGTCCCGGACCTCCGCCTGTATCACGTAGCGATGATCCAGGTCGCCGTGGTCGCGCAGCGCGGCCGACGTGTCGATTTCCACCTCGATGGTGCTGTCCTCGCCGATTCGTCCCTCCCCCTGCTTCACCAGTTCCCGCACCGGGTTGGGCGCGGGATATCCGTACCATCCCCACCACCAGACCGGAGCGACCCTGCAGCAGCGGACGCGCTCCCACCACGGAAACCAGTCGTAGTCGTACCAGCACAGGCCGTAGCCGGAGCCGTACAACCAGTCCCAGATACCCAGCGGATAGTACGCGTGCCGGTACTCCTCGCGGAATACCTTGTAGCTCACCGTCGCGTCCGTGACCGGCGCGCCGAAGTAGTAGGCCGCCTTGACCTTCGCCGTCACCTTGTCGCCCAGCTTCATGTGGTCTCTGCCCGGCTCGACGGATACCTCGAACTCCGGCTTCTTGTACTCCTCGATGCGGAAGTTCTGCCCGCCCGCGTAATTGCGGCCCTCGACGTAGATCCGGTACACGCCGAGCGGCGGCTCCTCGCCCAGCGTCAGCTTCCCGTCGATCCCGCCGAACTGGTCCGCCTGGGAGCTCTCGCTGAGCACCTTGTTGCCCTTCGGGTCGTAGACGGTGACGCTTACCTTCCTGCCCGCCGTGTTCTCGAGGACGCCCTCCTTCATCCGGCGGAGCCACACCTTGTAGCGCACCGTCTGGAGCGGCCGGTACACCGGCCGGTCGGTTATCACGTAGGCGAACAGCCCCTCCCGCATCCGGGACGGGTGGTACCGGTGCCAGTAGCTCATGCCGCTCCACGCGATCCTGCCGTCATCCGTGGTGACGAGGAGATGGATCTGAGAGCTGCGGTCGTCCGGGCGCTTGAATAGCGCCATCCCGGCGTCGTCCGTGGCGATGTCCGTCATCTCCGAATGATAGGTGGACTTCCGGGTCTTCTGGTCCCATTGATGCCAGGTCTCGAGGATGCCGACGTTCGCCTTGTGGACCGGTGCGCCGGAGCGGGCGTCGGCGATGAAATACAGGTTCCCTTCGGAGGCTTTCTTCTCGACGATCGCCAGATCGGTCAGCACTACGATCGCCCGGCTGTCGCCGAGACGGAACATCTCACGTCCCTTCTTGCCGGCGTCCGCCTTCGGCGGCTCGTTCAGGTACGCGTAGACCAGATAGGCTCCGCGCTTGTCGAGCGGCGTCTGCAGTGTCGCCTGCGCGTACCGGTGGGTCTTGTCGTCCTTCACCTCGTCGGACCAGCGGACGAGCTCCGCGCCGGTATGTTTCGCGGCCAGCTCCCGGATCCACCGGTCGGAATTCCGGTCGTGCCCGGGGTCCATGAAGTACTGGTGCCAGCTCCGCAGCGCCCAGTAGTGCGAGCCCTTCTGGTCCGTCGCTCTGGCTCTCAGCTCCTTAAGGAACGGCTCGAGGTCGACCGGCCGGGCGACGAACCAGACCTTCTCCGTGTTGCGATAGCTTATCTGTGTCTTGGCCGG
>CAYMFW010000104.1:10075-16807 GCA_964389785.1 uncultured Planctomycetota bacterium | reverse complement strand
CAACCGCTCACGGGCCTTCAACGGCAAGCCGTTTCTGGCCGACAGGACCGGCCGTTACGGCGAGAAGGGGATACAGCATATGATGTCCGGCACGCTCATCAAGACCGGCCCGAAGGACGCGGCGATACTCAACGCGAAATCCGCCGTTCCGATGGACCCGCCGCGCACCGACCCGCCGGACCTTATCACGATGGGCTTTCACAACGTATACGGAAAGGGCAACTTCGCGTGGGTCCAGGGAAAGAAGTGGATCTACGGCGGGGCCACTCCCATGGTGCAGAACGCCGCATGCTCCTGCCCCACGCAGCGGTTCCACCTGGACTGGTACAGGCGCTCGTATGTCCCGGAGGCGTATCGACATTCCATCGGCGTCGTGGATACGAACGGCAACCTGATCATGCACGTCGGTACATACGGCAACTACGACAGCGGCCACGGCGACAAGAGCAGGGTAAAGGTCGGCGGCGACAACATCGCGATGATCCAGCCGCGATTCATATCCGGCACCGACACCCGCATGGTCTTCACCGACTGGTGCGAGCGCATCGTCGTCCTGAAATTGGACTATCACGCGACCGAAACCGTCGCCATAAAATAGGGACAGGCTAAATAGGAACAGACCCTTTTTTCGATCACATTGGCCGGGAGAGGAGGTAACGCATGAACGCCAGGATTCGGGGCATGACAATCGCGGCAGTTCTCACCTCGGCGCTTCTGGCCGGCGCGGCATCCGCCGCCGACTTCCCCAAGCCGTACGTCCCGCCGGCGACGGAGCGGGAGAATGTGTTTGCGTTCACCGAGAAGCCCAAGATAAAACTCGTCGCCAAGGACAAGTACGAGATCTCGTTCGCGGTGAAGGGCAACTGCGACGTAGCCGCGGCGATCATCGACGAAGAGGGCAGGGTGATCCGCCATCTGGGCGCGGGGGTGCTCGGGTCCAACGCGCCGGAGCCCTTCCAGAAGAATACGCTGAAACAGAAGATCCTCTGGAACGGGAAGGACGACCTGGAAACCTACCCCCGGGACGCGTCGAAACTGAAGGTCCGGGTGATGCTCGGCCTGAAGCCGGAGTTCGACAAGCGGCTCGGCGGGGTCAGCCCGCACAACATACCGGGACGCATCAAGGGGCTCGCGATCTCCCCCGAGGGCGTGTTCGTCCTGAGCATGGGCAGGCGCAGCAAGTTTTTCATACGGAAATTCGGCCTCGACGGCAAGTACATCCAGTCGCTCGTGCCGCCCCCGGCCGACCTGCCGGAGAAGAAGCTGCAGGGGATGGGCTACATCGAGTACGAGAAGGGGGTGCGCGCCCTCCACGGCACCGACCTCTACCAGAGCACGGCGGACCATCTCCGGTATCCCATCGGCACCGTCGGAAAGCGCCTCGGCGAGATACAGCCGGTGGTCGTGGGAAATCGCCTTTACTTCAGCAACACCGGCGAGTTCGGCGTCAAGTCGGCCGCCTACTACATCTATACGGACGGATCGACGGACATGAAGGGCATCTCCGGAAAGCCCCTCATCAAGGACGAGAAGGGTCGCGAGCACAATACACCCCGTTTCTGTGCGTCCCCTGACGGCAAGAGTCTGTACCTCACCGGCATCTCCTCCGGGAAGGACCTTTCGCCGTGCGTCTACCGTTTCTCCTGGGCCGAAGAGGGAGTCGCGACGCCCTGGGCGGGAGACCCCAAGGCCCCGGGCTCGGACGACACCAAGCTCGGCCGGCCCGCCGGCGTCGCCTGCGACGCGAAGGGACGGGTGTACGTGGCCGATCTCGTTAACGGCCGGATACAGGTGTTCTCACCCGATGCCAAGCTGGTGAAGAGCATCAAGATGACCAAGCCGATGTACGTGGCGGTGCATCCCAAAACGGGCGCGATCTACGTCCAGCACGACATCCGGCTGAAGGGCAAGACGGAGCGGCGCACGGTAAAACTTCGCTCCCTGGAGAATCCGGAGGTCGTCGCGGAGGTGATCGGGCCGTACGGGATGATGGCGCTCGACAGCTGGTCGACGAAGCCGCGTCTGTGGTTCACGAACACTACCCCCCACGACATGGGCCTCCTCGGCGACAGCGATGAGATCGGAAACAACATCTCCGTCTGGGAGGAGAGAGGGAAATCCTTCGAGAAGGTAATGGATTTCGAGGAGATGGCGAAGAAAGCGGACGGCGAGCTCTACTCCGGCCGGTGGAGCGGGACCGCGCTGGGAATGAAGCTGGCGTGCGATCCGACTCAGGAGACGGTGATGGTCGGCAACCGCCGGCTCCACGATCTCAAGACCGGGAAGTTCCTCGGACCGGTGAAAATCCCCGCGTACTCGTACGACGACGTGTGTTACGACAAGCACGGACGGTTGCACGTACATCTGAATCCCGGCTTCGACAAGCCGGGCGTGATACGGGTGGACCCCGACCAGGGGAAGCTGACGTCCGAGAAGGGCAGAGAAAAGATCTGGTGCTACCCCGAGATGCCGTACGACTACGGCGTGGAGATACCGGGAAAATACTCGGTGCCCCGCGTTGGGGCCCTGCCCGTGAAGGACCAGCGCGGCGCCAAGTACTTCCAGGACGGGTTCGGCGTCAACATGGGCGGCGACGTGGCCGAGCAATGCAACATATATTACGTCCCCAAGATGGACGATCACGGCAGGGACTTCCTCCAGGGGCTGCGAGGCAAGCTGCCGCCGGGCGCGGGGGGGCGGTTCCCCTCGTACGAACGCTACATAAAAGAGGTCAAGGACAAGGAAAAGCGCGGCGAGTCGGTCGCTTCCATCAAGCGGGAGCCGGGCATCGACCTGGCGGGCGGGACGATATGGACCTTCAAGCGCACCGGAGAGGTGATGACCGAGTTCGCGGCGGTCGCCGGAGGCCTGATAAACGGCGTCCATATGGACGAGGACGGGAAGCTGTACTTCGTGATAGGCGTCCGCGGCAGGACGCGGCTCATAAACGGAAAGCCGTGGCTCAACAACCAGGGAGGCTGGTACGGAAGCGAGAAGAAGATGACCCCGTTCACGGGAACGCTCGTCCGTTCCAAGGGGCAGAACGTCCGGGTGCGCTGGAGCAACGCCATCGTCAAGATGGACCCCCTGCCGTCAAGGCCCGCCGACGTGGGAAGCGGCGGAAACAAGGGCTGGGTGGAGGGAGCGGCGTGGCTCTATGCCGGCGCCTCCCCCATCGTGGCCGGCAGCTGCTCATGCCCGCGTCAGCATCTGGGGCTCGACTGGTACAAGCGCGCCTACGTCCCCGAGCAGTACCGGCACTCGATCGGTATCCTTGACACGAACGGCAACCTGATAATGCACCTGGGCCGGTACGGCAACTTCGATTCCGGTATGGGACCGAAAAGCCTGATCCCGGTCGGCGGTGACGGGATAGGCATGTCCGCGGTACGGAACGTCTCGGCAACGGACAACTACGTGGTGTTCGACGAGGGCGGTGAGCGTCTGATGGTGCTCAAGCTCAACTGCCACGCCGAGGAGACCGTGGCCATACACCAGTGAATAGGGTATGATGAACGCATCAGGCAGGCATACTCAAACCAGGGAGGCTCATATGCTCGCTGAAAAAGCCCCTTTCGCCCGTGTATCGGTGTTGGCGTGTCTCAGTATCTGTCTCATCGCCGGATCGGCCCTCGCCGAGGAATACCCCAAACCGTACCGGCCGCCGTGCGTGGAGCGGGAGAAGTCGTTCGAGTTCGCAAAGAAACCGGCCATCCAGTTGGTGGGCAAGGACAAATATGAGATCACCTTCGCGGTGAAGAAGGGCTGCGATGCGGCCGTTGCGCTGATAGACGGAGAGGGAAAGATCGTCCGGCACCTCGCCTGCGGCGTGCTCGGCTCCAACGCCCCCGAGCCGTTCCAGAAATCGCTCGAGCAGAAGATCTACTGGAACGGAAAGGACGATATGGGCGTCTACGTGAAGGAGCCGGACAAGCTGAAGCTCCGCGTCCAGCTCGGGATGAAGCTGACATTCGACAAGCTGCTCGGCCCCTCCAACCCGGAAGCGCTGGCCGGGTACGTGCTCGGCATCGCGGTGAACAAGGAGGGCGCGTACGTCATCGTCCGGGGCCACATAGGCCACAATCACATCACGATACGCAAGTTCGATCACGACGCGAAGTACCTCCGGAGCCTCCTCCCTCCCATCTCCAGCATGCCCGAGGAGCGGCTGGTCGGCCGCGGGTTCGTGGAGTACGAGAAGGGCAAGCGCGACCATCACGGTCCCATCATGGGAGAGTCGCTCGGCTACGACGGCAACCAGATCCCGTGCATGTACGGAAAGGGTCTGCTCGATATCCAGCCCGCGGTCGTTGACGGGAAGCTCTATTTCTGCAGCGCGGGCGTGGGGTATCACGCCGGCAGGGAGCCGACGATGCTGTATTACATATACACCGACGGCGGAACGGACGTGAAGGGGTTCACGAAGCGCGAGTTCTTCCCGTGGACAGGCGGCGCCCAGTCGCCCCGCTTCGCCGCGTCACCCGATGGCAAATACCTGTACCATACCGGCGCGGAGGGAGGGAGGGGCGGATCCTCGATCGTCATGCGGATCGAAACGGCGGGCGACGGGCCTGCCCAGCCGTTCATCGGGAAGATGACGAGAGCCGGTGCGAAGGCCGGCGTCGCACCCGGCAGCGACAAGGAAAGCTTAAACGGCGCCTCCGGCATCGACACGGACGCCGATGGACGCATCTATGTCTGCGACAGCTTCAACAACCGAGTGCAGATATTCTCACCCGACGGGAAGTACCTGAAGACGATCAGCGTTGACCGGCCGCACCTGGTGGGCGTCCATAAGAAGACCGGCGCGATCTACGTTCAGCACCAGGGCCGGGTGCGGGGTACCTCCGTGCCGCGGCTGACCAAGTTCGATGGGTTCGTCGGCATCAAAGAGGTGTATCACGTAGACGGGATACACAGCAGCGCGATGGCGGTGGATTCGTGGGCGTCGAAGACCCGCCTGTGGATCGGCGGCGGGGAGAAACGAAGGGCGGCGGCCGGCGGACAGATAAGCGACAAGGGTCCGGGCATCACCGTGTGGGAGGAGGACGGGAAGAAGCTCAGGAAGATCGCCGACTTCGACGAGAAGACGAAGGCGCTGGCGAAGGGCAGCTACTTCGGACGGTGGAGCGGAGCGGTGTATGACAAGGTGGTGTGCGACCCGGTGCGGGAGAAGCTCTGGTACTGCCAGCACAAGAACGACAGCGTTCGGCTGGTGTTCGACCTGAAGACGGGGGAGCTTCTCGGCGTGTACCGCATGGGCGGGGGCACCGACGACATCGCGTTCGACAAGAAGGGTTACCTGCACCTCCATTTCAACCCCGGTTTTTACATGCCCGGCGTGGGGCGGCTGGACCCGGATCAGCCGAGCGTCTACAGCCCCCCGCACGGCGCGAGCACCGGCATGCACGGGATTCCCCCAAACAAGATATTCGCCCTCGCCGAGGTGCCGTACGACTACGGCGTCCCCACCGACCAGCCCCACCGTAAGAACTGGGCGGGCGCCATACCGGTGAAGGACCAGCCCGGCGCGAAGTACTTCCAGGACGGCTTCGGGGTGAACATGCAGGGCGTGGTGGCGGAGCAGTGCAACATATACCACGTGCCCAAGATGGACGAGGAGGCCCGTTCGTTCGCGCTGGCGGGACGGCTGGAGCGTCTGGCCCGGGGACAGGGGCAGGGCCCCGAGAGCCAGGGACCGTACGCCGCGTTCCTGCGCTCCATAGAGGAGAGCGAGAAGCGGGGCGAACACACCTTCTTCATACACCGAACGCCCGGCGCGCCGCTGGCCGGCGCGACGATATGGACGTTCGAGAGCAGCGGCGAGCTCCGCGAGCAGCTCGCGGTCAACGCGGGCGGCGTGATGGCCGGCTGCCACATAGACGAGGACGGCAACCTCTACTTCACGATCCTGAGACACATGAATATCGACGGCACCGGGTTCCTTCGGGGCAAGAGCGGGAACATCGGGACGGACAAACCCCTCGACCCCTCGAACAGGAACCCGTGGATGAGCACTCATGTAAAGGTGCCGGGGAAGGCCGCGAAGTTCCTTCTGCAGAAGGCTGCAGTGAAACTCGACCCGCTCCCCACCCGTCCGGTGGACTGGGCCGGGACCGGTCTCAAGTGCCCCGCCACGTGGGTGGAGGGAGCGTACTGGATGTACCCGGGCGCGACCCCGACCTCCCGGGGCGGCTGCACCTGCCCGTCGAGCCGGCCGCACCTGGACTGGTTCAAACGGTCGTACGTGCCGGAGGGATACCGCCACTCGATCGGCATCCTCGACACGAACGGCAACCTGATCATGCACCTCGGGAAGTACGGCAACCACGACGACGCGCTGGCGATGAAGGAGGGCACCGAGGACATCCGGCTGACGCTGCCCCGCTTCATCGGCGGCACGGACAACTACCTGGCCTTTGACGATTGGGGCGAGCGGCTCACCGTCCTGAAGATCGGCTACCACGCGGAGGAAACCGCCGCAATAAAATAGGATAAAATAGGGACAGACCCTTTTTCTTCATTGGTCTGCGGCGGCCGCCGGGGTTTTACCGAGCGGGTTCGTGGTTCGGCCGACGGTCCGATTCATTGGAAGGCCGAACCGCGCCCTCGGAGGCACCCCATTCGATTGATGGTCGCCGAGAACGATCGAGGGAACACTCCGGCGGCTTGCTGGAAGAATTGGAGAACTGGAGGTAACGCATGTCCGGACGAATCGTATTCATGACGGCA
>CAYMFW010000104.1:0-10065 GCA_964389785.1 uncultured Planctomycetota bacterium | reverse complement strand
CGCCGCGCCGTGCGTGGAACGGGAGAACGTGTTCGAGTTCACGCAGAAACCGGCCATCAATCTGGTCGGCAAGGACAGGTACGAGATCACCTTCGCGGTGAAGGGCAGCTGCGACGTCGCCGTCGCCATGACCGACGCGGAAGGAGGAATCGTACGTCACGTCGCCGCCGGGGTCCTGGGCTCCAATGCGCCGGCGCCGTTCCAGAAAGATTCCCTGTCACAGAAGATATACTGGAACGGCAAGGACGACCTGGGCGTGTACGTGAAGGAGCCGTCGAAGCTGAAACTCCAGGTCCGCCTCGGCCTGAAACCGGTGTTCGACAAGCTGCTCGGGACGTATCACCCCAAGAACATCCCCGGATTCGTGCTGGCCATCGCCGTGGACGACGCGGGCGGATACGTCTGGATCCGCGGCCAGGGCACCTTCGGCCACGTGACGATCCGCAAGTTCGACCACGACGGCAGGTACGTCCACGCGCTGACCCCTCCCCCATCGAACCTGCCCGAGTCGAAGGTCGGCGGCCGATCGTACGTGGAATGGAAGAAGGGAATGCGCAGCCACCACGGCCCGCTCATTCAGGCGGACCTGGGTTACGCCGGGAACCTTCTGCCCGGCGTCGGCGGCCGCGGGCTGGTGGATTTCCAGCCCGTTATCGTCAAGGGCAGGATGTACTTCTGCGGCGCGGGTCCCGGCTACCGCTCCGGGAAGGAGCCGTCCCAATGCTACTACCTCCATACGGACGGGTCGAGCGAAGTGAGGGGACTGAAGCCGCGGCTCTTCATGCCCGGCCCGATCGGGCACGAGCACCCGCGTTTCGCGGCGTCGCCCGACAACAAGTGGGTCTACGTCACCGGCGTGGGCACCGGCAGCAAGGGGACGGCGCCGCTCGTGCTCAAGCTGGCCGTCGATGGTGAGGGCACCGCGAAGAAGTTCATCGGCGAATTCAAGGTGAGCGGCCGGGCAGTCCAGGTCAATCCCGGAAGCGACAACAACAGCTTTAACAACCCTACCGGTCTCGCCGTGGACGGCAAGGGACGGGTCTACGTATGCGACAACTTCAACAACCGGATCCAGATATTCTCCCCCGAGGGGAAGTACCTGAAAACGATGAAGCTGGACCGTCCGCGGCTGGTATGCATCCACGCGAAGACCGGCGCGATCTACGTCCAGCACCTGGGACGGGTGAAGGGAAGGTCGGTGAGCCGCCTTACCAAGTTCACGTCGTTCGACAATCCGAAGGAGGAGTTCCACAAGGACGGCATCGAGACGGCGACGATGGCGCTCGATTCGTGGACGCCCAAGCCGCGCGTCTGGGTGGCCGGCGGTCTGAGCAGGATGGGCGCCACGACAGCGGGCAGCTATCGCGACACCTCCGGCCCCAGCGTCACCATCTGGGAGGAGGACGGGAAATCGTTCCGGGAGATCGTCAACTTCGACGCCGAAATGAGAAAGCTCGCGGGTGACGACTACATCGGACGCTGGTACGGCTCGTGCTACGACAAGGTGGTCTGCGACCCGGTGCGAGAGACACTCTGGTGGTGCTGGACAAAGAACCAGGGCACCCGGGTCGCCTTCGACCTGAAGACCGGCAAGGTCCTCGGCGAGTTCCAGATGAACAGCGCCGCGGACGACATCGCGTTCTGCAAGCGGGGATACCTGCACGTCCACTTCAACCCGGGCTTCTACACCCCGGGAGTCGGACGGCTGGACCCGGACGGCACACAGGTCTACCGGGGAATGAGCAAGAGCTGGCGGGTCCCCTCGGGCAAGATGCGATTCAACCTGCGCGAGGTCCCCTACGATTACGGCATACAGAAGGACAAGTGGATCGGCGTACTGCCGGTGAAGGATCAGCCCGGCGCAAAGTTCTTCCAGGACGGCTTCGGCGTCAACATGCGGGGTGACGTTGCCGAGCAGTGCAATATCTACTACGTCCCCAAGATGGAAGAGGCCGGTTGGGCGGTCGCGGCGGCCGGCGCCTCGACACGCGCAATGCTGGGACAGGGCGGGGGACCTAGCAAGTATCCTGACTTCCTGAAGAGAATACAGGAGATGGAGAAGCGCGGCGAGAAGACCTACTTCATAAAGCGCCGCCCGGGAATCCCCCTTGCCGGCGGAACGATATGGACGTTCGATTCATCGGGCGAGCTCCGGGACGAGATGGCGGTGCTGGTGCGCGACCTGGTTGTCGGGTCCTTCATGGACGAAGACGGCTACCTCTACTTCGCCAACAGCTCGGGTAAAATGGTCGACGGCAAGCCGTTTCTCTACCAGCGCGGGGGCAATCTGGGCACGGAAGAACCTATCAGCAGGTACAATCGGACGCCGGTGACGTACACATACGTGAAGACCAGGCCGAAGAACGTGCGATGGCTGCTCTCGAACGCGAAGGTTCCTCTCGATCCCAAGCCCACCAAACCGGCGGAGTTGGTTCCGTACAGCCCGTTCGGCTCTCCGTACGTGGGGAAGGGCGGGGCGTGGACTCAGGGGGTCGAATGGATGTACGCTGGGTATTCGCCGGGTGTCGGAGCCGGTTGTACCTGCCCTTCCACCCGCGCTCACCTGGACTGGTTCAAACGGTCGTATCTTCCGGAAGGGTACCGGTACTCGATAGGTATACTGGACACCAACGGAAACGTTATCATGCACCTCGGACGGTACGGCAACTACGACGACGCCCTCCGCATGAAAAAGGACTCCGAGGACATCGCGCTCACCCTCCCCCGCTTTATCTCGGGCACAGACAACTATCTGGCCTTCGACGACTGGGGGGAGAAGATCGTCGTTCTGAAGCTCGGCTACCACGCGGAGGAAACCGCACAAGTACGGTAGGAGCGGCGCCTACTTCCCGGCTCCGCGCCTCGCGGCAAGCGCGAACCGGGTGAAGTACGTGTTCAGCTCATCGAGGGAAGTGTGGTACGTGCCCGACCCGAACACCGCGTCGCAGAACACCTCCCGGGAACGGCATATCTCCTTCAGCCGGTGTTTCCAGCGGGTGTCCCGGAGGGTGAGATCGAAGAGCTCCAGCGCCCGTTCCACCGCGCCCATGAACGTCTTCTCGTCCCTTCCCTGCCACCTCGAGGCACGGCTCACCTCGCTCCCGATGTTTCCAAGCTGTTCGGCCAGCGTCAGCTCGAACCAGCGCCCGGAAGCGAGATCGGAATGCTGCACCGGCTACCCCACCAGCTCCCGAACGACGGCGACCACCTTCTCTCTGACCGCCGCGTCGTCGACCCCCCTGGACATGTTGCCCTGCGAGGGGCGCAGGTTGATCATGGAATCGAACTCGATGAACTCCTCTTTCTCCCGCTCCGGATAGAGGTTTATTCCCCACAGGTCCTTCTGCCGTGATCCCTGGTTCAGGAGAACCGCCTCTTCGTCGGCATGCATCTCCCCGCCGAGAGCCATTATTCCCTTCTCGAGGTCAACGACCGCCTTCACCATATCGATGAATTGATTCTCGGCCATCCTCTTCAGGTCATCTCTCGATACCGGCGTCGAAATGATCTGTATATCCATACGATCGCCAGTGTACCCGAGTACCGGCCGCGATGTCCAATGTCACCGCAACGTCAGCGTCCCCGTCGAAGCGACCTCGTTGATGGCCCCTATCCAGGTGCTTATCTCACGCGGCGCCGGGTGCCTGAACCGGACGCAGTTGAAGCCGAGCTCCATCCCCGCCTTCGGCTCCTCCTTCAGCCCCAGCTTCGCCAGCGGGACCGCCACTTCGAGCAGCCAGCCCTTGTCCCAGGTACCTGCCGCGGAGGTGATCTCGCCCGGCTCGGGCGCCTTGTACTTGCCCTTCTCGAAGCCCCGGGAACGGGTAGCCTTGACTCCCTTCGCGTTGATGACGAGCTTCAGGCCGTACCGACGGGGCACCGGCGAAAGGTATATCTCGACCGAGTCGTCCTGGTAGACCGGTCCCCCATCCTCGGTGACCTCGGTCACCACATCGCTCATCTTCGGCTCCTCGGCCTGAATCAGTATGTACAGGTTCTTCAGATCGTGGGCGACTCGCACCTTCGTCGGCGCGGCCAGCTCCCGCGTCGCGTCCGGGTCGAACACCAGGGACAGCTCCGCCGTCTTGTCCCACTCGCCCGCGTCCAGCTTGCCGTCCGGCTTCGGCGCCTCGACCCCGGGACAGTCCGCCCCCGTCGCCGGGACCGCGCCCAGATCGATCTTCCCCGCCCACGGCTCCGGCTTCTTCGCCAGGTCCGTCAGGTACCACATCGCAAGCGGCACCCCCCTGTGCCCCAGGGAGAAATCCTTCACCGCGTGCTCCCCCTTCTTGACGCTGCAGCCCTTCTCCCGCGCGGCAAGCGCCTTCAGCACCTCGTCCCGCCACGCGGTGTCGCCGGTGAGCCAGGCGCAGTACAGGTCCATGTACGCGTAGTTGAGCGCCTCGGGCCCCCCGCCGAATCTCTTGTGGTTCTCTTTCACCATGTCGGGCAGTATCTTCGTCAGCACCTCGTCTCCGGTCAGCTCGTGATATACGCACAGCCCTTCCAGCGCGTTCGGGGCCATCCATCTCGCGTTCTTCACCGCGCCGAAGTGCCCGAACGTCCTCTGCATGCCGGCCGCGTGCATCGCGGTGCGCCGGCCGACCTCCAGGAAACCCTTCTCTCCTGTGGCCAGGTAGCCGTGCGCGGCGGCGCGCATCCCCGCCCCGCAGGAACGGGGGTTGCTGAGCAGGCAGTACCCGTTGTGCGACAGCATCCACCGGGCGTTGAGCTCCCCGGCCTCCTCGTGGCGACGGTCACCGGTGAGATAGAAGAGCTCCAGCATCCCGATCGGCTTGTAGAAGTTCCACGTGCTGCTGTTGAATCGCCTCCAGGGCGCGAACCCTCCTATGTGGTACGCTCCGGGGTTCACCCGGGGGGCGCCCGGATTCTTCTCGTGCCAGACGACGGATATGTCGCCTTCGAACGTCGCCGCTTCGCGCAGCGTATCCAGGTACAGGTCGTCACCGGTGCGGGCGTACTGCATCGCGAGCATGTGGGTATACGAGTAGTAGCAGTTGTCCCACTGGATTCCCTTGTGATCCGAGTTGAAGAAGTGATGGAACCCGTCGCCAAAGTGGATCACCGTGTGGCTGTCTATGTCCCGCTTCGTGTCCACCGTGCGGCGGCGCGCCTTGCGGATGAATCCGATCTGCTCGACGTAGCTGTCGTCTATCTTCTTCCGGATGCCCTTCAGCTCCGGCAGATATCCCTTGTAGTCGGCCGACACCAGCCGCCCCAGCGACAGCGTCTTCCGGCAGTACCATTCGGGCGGGCACTTGACGAAAAACGGATGCTGGAACCCGGCCGCGGTGTGCTCCGTATCGTTCGAGGGGCCGGGTCCGATGAAGTGGAACAGCATGTCGTGCGTCTTACTCATGCCGGGATAGAAATGCACCGGCTCGGCGCCTTCCGCGCGCGCATCTATCAGGCTGATGGTCAGCCCCCCTCTTCGCGCCAGCTCCATGCTCTTCGGCCGAAGCTGCCAGAACCACCGCACCGAGGCCATGTGTCCCCGCTCCCCACGCTGACGGACCGAGGCGACGGCAGGCCCGTCGTAGAAACGCTCGCCGTTCCCGCCGGGCTTTATCAGCGACTCGAGACGGAGTATCGTCTCGGGATCGTTCCCGGCTATCTGCTCCCCTGTGGGGCTGATGACCGACCTCTTCACCCAGGCTCCGGGTATCGGCGTGTATTTCAGGTACACGTGTTTGATGTCGGTCTGCTCCGCCGGCCATTCTCCCTTGCTTCGGGTCATCACGTACTGCACCCGAACGGCGCGGCTTCCGGCGGTCGCATAGATGCGCACCTGGTAATCGAAGAGAGTGTTTCCTTTCTTGTCCGCGTGCCGGCCCTCTGCGAGTATCGTCGCGCGAAGCGGCCCGGCGTCCTCGACCACGAGTATCTCGGGGGGCAGTGCTCCCATCTCGTAGACATCTCCTTTCGATGTCTCGATCACGACGCCCGGGCCAAACGGCTTCTCTCCCGTCGAATGGGGCTGTTTGGCCCCGCTCAGGCAGGTGGACAACCGATCGATGATCCTGAAGCTTTTCCTGCAGATGGTGAAATTCAGCGGCCCGGTGTACACGCCTATGGCGTCCTCACCGCTGTATTTCACGTCGCCTACCTTGATCTCGTCCGCGGGCTTCGGCATCGGCGTGTCCGGGTCCTGCTTCAGCGTGAACTGCCCGGTCGCGTTTCCGGCAAGCTTCACAGGAAACATCACCAGCATCCATCGCACGCTGCTGTCCGAAGGCCACCGGTTGAGCACGGTGAACTGCGCGGGGATGGCCTTGCCCCCGGCGTCGAATACCCGGAAGTCGTCCGTTTCGGACACCGCGCCGATCGGCATCGGCACCCCTCCCGAGGCGAGCTCCCACCTCTCCAGATTCGTCCGGTTGGTGACGGTGAGCGGGACCTCTATCCCCTCGGCCACGACCACTCCCGCGAAGGCGCACAGAAATATGACGGTAGAAAGCGATCTCCACGACATGACTCTCCCTCCACTGGAATGTTCCTCATGGTTCGAAACAGCATACACCAATCGGGGGCTTCTGTCAGGTGGTGTATCCAGGAGCCGATCTCACCGGCCGAGGCCCTTGCACGCCTTGCTGAGGCGCATCCGGAGAGCGCTGCCGAACTCCCAGCGGTTCAGTAGCAGACCCCTCCCTTCTTTCCCATGTACTGCTGGTGATATTCCTCCGCCCTGTAGAAATCGCCCGCCTCGACGATCTGTGTTGCCGCCGGGCGATCATATCGTCCGGACTTCTCCAGGGCCTCCTTGGACGCCTTCGCCGCCTTCTCCTGCTCGGGTGAGTGAAAGAAGACCGCGGAACGGTACTGATCGCCGACGTCGGGTCCCTGCCGGTCGACCTGCGTCGGGTCGTGCTTCCCCCAGAACACCTCCAGAAGCCTGTCGTAACTCACCCTCTCCGGGTCGTAGAGCACCCGGACCGCCTCGGCGTGACCGGTGCCTTTGGCGCACACCTGCTCGTACGTCGGGTTCTTCGTCGTGCCGCCGGTGTAGCCCACCGCGGTAAGTTCGACGCCCTCGACCCCGCGGAACGCCGCCTCCACCCCCCAGAAGCACCCTGCCGCGAACGTCGCCTTCTCGAGGGGCTTCTCCGGCCTCTGGAACTTCAGCGCCGCCGAGTTGATGCAGAAACGTTTGCCGGTCGGCGGAGGGCCGTCGTCAAACACGTGTCCCAGGTGCGCTCCGCACCGCGCGCAGAGCACCTCCGTTCTCCGCCTCCCGAGGCTCAGGTCCTCCCGCTCCGACACGTTCCCTGCGTATACCGGCGCGAAGTAACTCGGCCACCCCGTTCCCGAATCGAACTTCGTGCCGGACCGGAACAGGTCCGTTCCGCACCGGACGCACTCGAACACCCCCTTCTCCTTCACGTCCGCGAACACGCACGTGCCGGGGCGTTCCGTCCCCCTTTCGGTGGTGATTTGGTACTGCTCTGCCGTCAGGAGCTTCTTCCACTCCGCGTTGGTTTTCTCGACTCTCGGGACCTGTGAGACCATCCCGGTGCTATCGTCGTATATTGAGACCGAGTCTCCCCTATTCTTCTTCTGTTCCGCCATGACCGGCGCACCTCCCTCCCGGATTATACCCGCTGCAAGTACAGCAATCACTAAGAGTAGCAAGGGAACCTGAATCCCGCATCTCGAGCACATACTCACCTCCTCTGCCGTCAGGCCAAAACACGCACTTGTCCACAGGTGATTCTGCAATAACGATGCCAGGCTGGTATAATCCGGGCATGATTACGTCCCCGGACAACGAGAAGATCAAGACGCTGAGGAAGCTGCTGGGGCAGAAGAAGCACCGATATCTCACGAAGCAGTACGTGGTGGAATGCGTCACGGCGGACCGGATATCCGAGATGAAGAACGTTTCTCACGTGTACACGTCGGACGAGTCTTACACATCGGATACACTCCCGGTCACGCAGGTCTCGGCCGACATCCTGCGCAAGCTCGCCACGACGGAGTCCGAGCCTCCTTATCTCGTCGTTCTGGACATGGCGATCGAGGAGACGCTCCCCGACCGGGGCAGGTTCGTCTACGCCGACAGCATACAGGACCCCGGTAACCTGGGAACGATCATACGGACGGCCGCCGCGTTCGCCTACGACGGCGTCGCGTTCGGGAGCGGCACGGTGGACCCGTACTCCCCCAAAACGGTCCGGAGCAGCGCCTGCTGCGTGTCCGAGATTCCCCTCTATCGAGTCGAGCCGGACGCGCTGGGAGAGCGGTGCGTCATCGTGAGCGACATACGCGGAACGCCCCTCGACGATTTCACCCCGCCCCGCGATTTCGTGATCGTCTTCGGAAACGAGGCGGCGGGCGCCTCCCGTGAGATGATGGACCGCGCCGACGCCCGGGTCGCCATCCCGACGAGAGTCGATTCACTCAACGTCGCCGTCGCCGCCGGCGTCCTCCTCCACGCTTTGAGCAAGCGGAAAGGCGGCAGGGGAAGTTCCTGAGCGGGTTCTGGATTCGACAGGCTGTCCGCCGACAGGCGGACCTTTCCTTGGCCGATCGAAGCTTGCCTCGGAGGCGCCCAATTTCGTAAAGGGCGCCGAGAATGAGCGAAGGCCCTTCCCCTGCCGCCCTACGTTTTCGGCGGCACCAGGTTCTTGTTGAGCCGGGTGTAGTCCGGCAGTCCGTTCTGGTACGGCGGGTAGTCCTCCCCCTCGATCAGCGGCCCGCAGTACCTCCGGAAGTCGTCCGTGATGTGGTACCCGTCCGCGGTGATGTACTCGTCCGGAACGATCTTCTCCTTGTTGGCGATGTTGGACATCTCGGTCGATCCAATGGACCACTGATACGGGTCGTCGCTTTCCCGGACGATGATCGTCATGATGCCGTTCTTGCCCTCGCCCGCGAGCCGGACCGCCTTCTCGCCGCACGCGATCGCCTGCTTCACGTCGGTCAGTGACGCGACGTGCCGGCCGGAACGCTGACAGTAGTCGAGCAGCGCGTTGTGCTTCTTCAGTTTTAGCTCAGACTGTATCAGGTTGGCGATCACGTCGCCCGCGCCGCCGAGCTGTGCGTGGCCGAAGCTGTCCTTCGTCCCGCCCTCGGCCAGGAACGTGCCGTCGGGGGTCTTGACGCCCTCGGAGACGGCGACGACGCAGAATCCAAGCTTCTTCACCGTCTCGTCAACCTTGCCCAGAAACTCCGCCTGGTTGAACACCCTCTCCGGAAACAGTATCAGGTGCGGCCCGTCGAGCGGCGACGTGTGATTCAGTCCGGTCGCCCCCACTATCCAGCCGGCGTGCCGCCCCATGCATTCCATAACCCACACCTTGGTCGAGTCCCGGTGCATGGACTCGACGTCGTACGAGCCCTCCTTGACGGAGACCGCGTTGTACTTGGCGACGGACCCGAACCCGGGACAGTTGTCCGTCACGGGAAGGTCGTTGTCCACCGTCTTGGGGATGCCGACGCAGATCAGGTCGTATCCCAGTTCCTGGGCGATCTGGCTGACCTTATTGGCGGTGTCCATCGAGTCGTTGCCGCCGTTGTAGAAGAAGTACCGCACGTTGTGCGCCTTGAACACGTCGACGATCCTCTCGAAGTCCTTGCGGTTTTCATCCAGGCTGGGGAGCTTCTTCCGACAGGTGCCGAACGCCGCGGAGGGGGTATACCGGAGCCCTTCGATGTTCTCCTTCGATTCCTGGGACAGGTCTATCAGCTTGTCCTCCAGGATCCCGTTTATCCCGTACAGCCCGGCGTAGATGTTCTCGATGAAGTCGCACTCCATCGCCTCCTTGATGACACCGTACGCCGAGCAGTTGATTACGCTTGTTACCCCGCCGGACTGCGCGTAGACCGCGTTGCCTTTCATCGCCATTGTGCATCCTCCGGATTGTCGACCGAACACTGATAAATATCAGGCTGACAGACGCGCATCGTATCGCGAAACAATAAAAAGTCAAGATCGGGCCGCAAGAGGTCCTGAGCGGGTTCTAGGGTCGACCGGCTGTCCGCCGGAAGGCGGACCTTTCCTCAGCCGGTCGAGCCTTGCCTCGGAGGCGCCCAGTTCCGTAACGG
>CAYMFW010000103.1:13797-16854 GCA_964389785.1 uncultured Planctomycetota bacterium | reverse complement strand
CAAAATGACTAATCCAACCAGACAAAGCACAAGAAAATGAAGTACTGACGTAAACTCAGCGAGAAGTCATCGAGATCATCGAGGAGGTCGTGCGGGACAGCGGCTACCCCCCCACGGTGAGGGAGATCGGAACACGCTTTCGAATCTCATCGCCGCGTGGAGTTTCGGACCATTTAGAGGCCCTGGAGAGGAAGGGGTACATAGAAAAGGCCGCCGGAAAGTCCCGTGGACTGCGACTCCTGAGAAAGCTGTCGGGGGTCCCGATAGTCGGGAGCGTTGCCGCCGGAAGCCCGATACTTGCCGTCGAGAACACCGAGGGTGAGCTCGACGTCGCCGATCTCTTCGGCACGGATGACGTATTCGCCGTCCGCGTCCAGGGAGACAGCATGATAGGCTGTGGGATATTCGACGGTGACTACGCGGTTATACGAAAGGCAGACCGCGTGGACAACGGCGCCGTGGCCGTCGCCTACATAGACGGCGAGGCCACGGTGAAAAGGGTATTCCGCACCAGGTCCGGGTTCCGGCTCCAGCCGGAGAACGAGGCCATGGAGCCTATCGAAGTTGACGAGTCAACACCGGACTTTCGAATTGGGGGACTCGTAATCGGTGTCGTGAGAAAAATGAGGTAAAAGACATAACGCAGGCGGGCCGGCAGGACCCCCACCCTGCCGGTCGGCCGGATGCTCGGAAAGGGAGAGCGACCATGGCAAATGTAGATATGAAGAAAGAGTTGAAGAAGGACAAGCAGGCAGTTGTCGAGATAGCCATCAAGGAGATCGAGAAGGCCCACGGAGCTGGCGCCATTATGCGCCTCGGCTCGCAGACGAAGGTCAACGTGCCCGCGATCCCCACCGGATCGATCGGTCTGGATCTGGCTCTCGGCGTGGGAGGGGTCCCGCGAGGACGCATCATCGAGATATTCGGGCCCGAGTCTTCCGGAAAGACGACGCTTACCTTACATATCATAGCGAACGCCCAGAAGTCGGGCGGCATCGCCGCGTTCGTGGACACCGAACACGCCCTCGACCCCACCTACGCGAAGAAGCTCGGGGTGGACCTTCATAATCTTCTCGTGTCCCAGCCGGACACGGGCGAACAGGCACTTGATATAGTAGAAACCCTTGTCCGGAGCGCCGGCATCGACGTCATCGTGCTGGATTCCGTCGCCGCACTGATCCCCCGCGCGGAGCTGGAGGGCGAGATGGGAGACCAGCAGGTCGGTCTCCAGGCACGGCTGATGTCCAAGGCGATGAGAAAGCTCACCGGCATCACCAGCCAGTCCAACACGTCCATAATCTTCACGAACCAGATACGGGAAAAGATAGGCGTGATGTTCGGCAGCCCCCAGACCACCCCCGGCGGCAGGGCGCTGAAGTTCTACGCCTCCGTCCGCCTGGACATTCGCCGGATCGGCCAGCTGAAGTCCGGCATGGAGATCGTCGGCAACCGCACGCGCGTCAAGGTCGTCAAGAACAAGGTCGCCCCGCCCTTCAAACAGGCGGAGTTCGACCTGATTTACTCCCAGGGCATCTCCCGCGAGGGAGAGCTCATCGACGCGGCCCTCGAGAAGGGCGTCGTCGTCAAGAAGGGGGCCTGGTACTCCTTCGGCAAGGACCATATCGGCCAGGGCAAGGAAGAGGCCAGGAAGTTCCTCAAGGAAAACAAGGACGTAGCCGCAAACATAGAAAAGGCTCTGCTCACCGCCCTTCAGGAGCAGAAGCCCTCCAACGCGGAGCGCGCGAGGAAGTCCGCCTAACCACACGGGGTCCCCACCTCCCGTACAGGTTAAGCAGGAATACGACCATGCGTATGTATGGCATACCTCGCGTCTCCGCACCCCCCTTGAGCTGGGTGAGGAAGGGGCAGAAATCATTCCCGTGGGACGCGCCGGATCTTCCGACGCGCAGGACCGCTCCGCTGTGGGTCCGCCTCACGGTACTGGCCGACATCTCTCCGTCCGCCTCGGAGGTCATTCGATATCTCGAAGGCTTCGGGGCACGCGTTCATCGCAAGCCGATCCGGGCCGACTTCGCAATCGGCCCGCTCGGTGTACAGCGCAGGAGCGGAGACCGGCTCGCCGCCGGGGCTCGAGAAGGAACACTGCTCCGCGAGTCTCTCGTCCTCGCCCGGGGCTTCAAGCACAGGCTGCTCGTCTGTGAAGGAATCCCGGGCACCCCCTCCACGGCGCGCGCCGCCTGGGGGGCGATACAGGAGATCGCACTCAAGGCGGAAGTGCCGGTGCTTCTCACCCGGAGCCCGGTCGAGACCGCCCAGCTTATGATGTGGATAGGAAGGACCGTCGTCGCCAAGACGAAGCCCAAACGAAAGGCCATGACCGGCGCGCGCAGATGCCTGGGTCTCGCCCAGAAGCGGGTGCGGATCCTGGAGGACCTGCCCAACGTCGGGTACGTTCTCGCGCAGAATCTGCTGGAGCGATTCGGCGTGATACGCGAGCAACAGTTGCGCGTGTCGGACGCCTGCGCGTAGAATCATGATATATGAACGATCCGATACGGCTGGCGTATGGCGAATCCGGACTGCCGCTGTCGCTCGATCCGGAGCGATTCGACGTGACCCTGCTCGAACCCCGCGATGCCCCCGGGATCGCGGACCTCCGGAACGCGTTCGCCGCGGCAAAGACGGAAGCCATGGTCCGGGTAAGCAACGACTTTCCTATCGTCGTCACTACCAACAGCGGCTATCCGCTGGATCAGAACTTCTACCAGACGGTCAAGGGAATAGCGGCCGCGTCAACGATCGTCGAGACCGGCGGCCTGATCCTGGTCGCGAGCGAGTGTCGGAACGGCCTGCCGGAGGAGGGGGAATTCGCGGCCATCCTGGCCGATGACGGCTCAGATGAAGATTTGCTCGAAAAGATCCTGAGAGCGACTACGGTGCGCCGGGACGTGTGGCAGGCGCAGATTCTCCTGCAGTGCCTGGAGAAATCCGGGGTCTCCCTGTACTCATCCCTTTCCCCGGAGGACAGGAAGCGCACTCGCACCGAGACGACCGGAAGCCTGGAACAGACGCTGGAGGATGTCAGGGTACGCATGG
>CAYMFW010000103.1:0-13787 GCA_964389785.1 uncultured Planctomycetota bacterium | reverse complement strand
CATGGTCGTCGCAAGGCTGCCCGTGGCAGTCATGCCCCTGGGACCCTTGACGATACCCTGCCGTGCGGTAGAATAGCTGTTTCAATACGCGGACAAGGAGTGAGGATATGGAAGACAGAAGGAAAAGGCAGAGATTCGATTTGTCACAGCTGTCGGTTTCGTGGAAACCTGCCGCCGACAAGGATGATCCCGGCGTTCCGTACAACGTAGGAGGAGCGATAACCGATTTCTCCTTCCAGGGGCTCGGCGTCGTCTCTCAGGAGGGACTCGACGAGGGCGACGTTCTGTACCTGCGGGTAAAGTACGGCAACCGTCAGAACTTCGCGACGGGACGGGTGGTCCGGCGGAAGCGGCTTCCGGGACGCGAGGCCGAGATAGGAATAGAGCTCGACGAGGCCGACAAGGGATTCGTGCTCAATCTCATCGCCCGGTACTTCAGGGGACGCGAGCAGAAGAAGAACTACGCCATCGCGATCGTGGGCGTTCTCGCCGCAGTCATAGGATTCCTAATCGGCTACCTTGTCCACTGAGCCGTCGGATTTCCCCGGCGCGCTGAGGCTTCCCAGCAGGACGTTCGCGGAGGACTTCTCCATAAGCGCGCCGAATTCCTCCAGGGACAAGGACAGCTTGTCTCTCGCCTTCGACTCGGCCAACGGGATGCTGTCGCTTCCTTTCGCCTCGATGCTGTCGAGCACGCTCTTCACGGTCAGCGTCTCCACACTGCGCGCCGGTTGATACCCCGCGTCGTCTCTCCCCTCCCCCACCGTCTCGGAAAGCACCCCGGCCTCGACCAGATCGTAGAGCACCTGATGGACCAGCCGGACCGGCGCTTCCACCTCATGGGCGATCCGGTCAGCCGTCCACGGTTTCTCACCCGCCCGGAAGTTCTCCACCAGCATGTGGGTGATCCACAGGGCAAGCAGCTTTCTCAGCCGCTCGCTCACTCGGAGACAATCCGGCTCGAATTCGTACGTGTGCACGTTCTGGTGCGCGAACGAGATCTCCGCTCCGAGCAGGACTATCAGCCAGCTCACCTGGAGCCACAGCAGGAACAGCGGAAGGGCTGCGAAGCTACCGTAGATGGCGCTGTACCGCACCGCGTAGATCTGGAAGTGCAGGTAGGCCCAGTGTACCATCTGGAAGGCAGTCCCGGCCACGATGCCGGCAAGCACGGCGGACTTGAACCGCACCCTGGTGTTCGGCATGAACAGGTAGACCAGCACGAACCCGATCCATGTGAACGGGTAGGGAAGCACCTTGAGCACCGAGAATGCCGCCGGCCCCAGCGCGGACCCTCCCTCGGATATCGTCTGCACCTGGCTCACGGCAAAGACCTTGATGCTGCTCGACGCGATCAGGAGTATCGGACAGACGAACGCGATGGAGACGTACCCGGTGAACCTTCTCGCGAGAGACCGGGCGGTTTTGATTCCCCAGATGTCGTTGAACGATCGCTCGATTGTCGCGAGCACCCGTATTATCGTCCACACCAGCACCAGTATGCCCATGCCGGCGACCACCCCTCCCCTGGCGCTCTCGAGGAACGAGTGGGCGAACCTGATAACGTAGGTGGCTACCTCCTCCTGTCCCGCGAATTTCTGCACTATCAACTCGTTCAGCTTCTCCTCGAACCCGAAACCCTTGGCGATCCCGAACGCCATCGCCACTGCCGGAACGATCGCGAAGAGGGTATAGAACGTCAGTGCGGAGGCCCTGAGCCCGCACCGGTCCTCGTCGAGCCCCCGGAAAGCGAGCAGGACTATCCTTAACTGCTTGAGGAGAAAAGACTTCACAGGGGGCAGACGGGTGAGACGGATCCGCCAGACGTCGGTCTTGACGAATCGAATCGTGTTCGAGACGAGAGAGTCCCGCTTCTTCTCTTTCATACCCGCATGCTACCTCCGGGGCCCCGCTCATGTCAAATTCAGCGATTCTTTTCGTTTTTTTGCGCTTGACGGCCGATTTCTCTTTCAGTAGACTTCTCGGAAATCGGTGAGACGCGGCGAGCGACGAATGTCGTCAGCCTGCCTTTTGCACCTGATGTTCTTCGAAAGGGCTTGACAGCATTGATATTATAGGGTATTATTAACATGTGTTGGGCTGTCCGGCACGAGTGACCGGGGGACGTTGGACCCAGCGGTGCGCATGCGCCGACCGGAAGACAGTGAGAACCGCACGGAGACGAGATGAGCATGGAAGATAGCATTCCTGGAGACGGAACGAACCTCGAATCGATCCACGCGCAGAGGGACGCTGCCCTCGGCGATCTTGCTGCAGCCAGGCGGGAGCTCGACGAGGTGCGCATGAAAATGAAAGACGTCCTCACTCAGGTCTCTTCCGAAATCAAGGCGCTGGAGAGTGAGAAGGAGGCGCTCCTGAGCGACCTGGCCGCATCACGAACGGAGCTCGAGGAGGCGCGCAGCAGGGCGAAGACGGTGCTTTCCAGCACCGCGTGGGAGATCGAGGCCATGAAGCAGGACCGAGACATCGGGCTCTCGAGCATCTCCGGCCTGACCGATGATGCGTACTCGGACGGCGTATCCGACTTCTCCACTCCCGGAGACGACGAGCTCGAAGCCGAGTCTCTGGTGAGAGAGACGGAACTCCTGGCCCACCAAGCCCCTTCGGCGATGAGCTACCCTCCTCCCGAGCCGGACGACGACATCCTCGCGTCCGATTTCGCGGAGGACACCCTCCCCCGGCAAGTGACCCTGCAGGAGGTGAGCAAGGCGTCTTTCCCCACCACCGCGTCCAAGACCATATTCGCCAAGGCGCTCAGGGACTTCGCCAGTCCGGATGACGCGAAGCGCGCCGAGGCGGTCAAGTCACTCGCCGTCATTCACAACGAGCTGTCCGTGAGGGCGATCCTCGCTCAGCTGGCGCGTGACTCATCTCCCTCAGTTCGAGCACACTGCATCAACACGCTGACGGAACTCGCCATGAAGGAAGGCGTACCCGCCGTCGAAAGGGCGTTGAGCGACGTCTCCGCGTCCGTCCGCCTCGCCGCGGTCAGGGGACTCTATTCGCTGGCCGGCGAAGAGAAGGCCGACCAGCTCGTGCTCATGCTTTCTGACAAGGACAAGGATGTTCGACACAGAGCCGCGACTTGCGTCGGCTGGCTCGGTCAGAAAAACCTAGCCGCCAAGCTCGTCGGCCTGTTTACCGACGGCAGCTCCTCCGTCAGGCGCGCCGCGGTGGAGGCCGCCGGAAACCTGCGCAGCCGCGAGCTCGTCTCGTCGCTCATTGATCTTCTCGACGATTCGGACGAGTCGGTGCGGAAGGCCGCGCTGACCGCGATAGAAACCGTAACCGGCAAGAGGATTGCCGAAGCGTTTCCGAGAGGAAAAGAGGCCCGTCAGCGGCTCATCGCCCGCTGGCGGCAATGGTGGAGGGAAGAAACCGGACAGAACTGAGAAGCGTGGAACCGAAACAGTGGTTGCTGTCCCAAGGAGGTTGCTGGATGGCTGAGGATACTAAAGGAAAGAAGGCGGGAAGGAAGGCCGGAACCGACAGGGAAGACGCGGGGGGCGGAGAATCCCTGGCGAAGAAGGCCCACGACCTCGAACGGCAGAACCAGGAGCTTCAGGTCCGACTGAAGGAACTCGAACTCGCCCTTGCCGAGAGAGGGCTGGAGGAGGGCTACGGTGAACAGCTCGCCGAAGAGGACGACTACCTCGCCGTCGTGAAGGACCTGGAGGGTGAGATAGACGCCACCCTCACGCTCAAAGAGGCCCTGGAGGCCGACCTGATAGCGGCCCAGGAGAAGGCATCCCACGAGGCGAGTGCCCGGGCCGAGACCGAAAGCCGCCTGAAGGTTCTCGAGTCGCAGGCCGGCCTGGCGGATCAGCTCCGCCAGGAAGTGTCCTTCGTGGAAGAGGAACGAAACAAGGCCACCTCCATACTGGCCGAGAAGAATGCTCAGCTGGACGCCCTGAACGACGAACGTGACACGCTGACCAGTAAGGCCGGTACCCTCGAAACGCACTTCAAGAGGCTGCAGTCGGAGAAGACCGACCTCGAGGCCCAGGTACTGAACCTGAGGGACAAGGTGGTCGATGTGGACCGGCTCCGCCAGGAATCCGAAGCGCTCACCGACGAACGGGATATTCTCGAGAAGAAGGTGCAGGACCTCACCAGAAGCCTCACCGCATCCAACAACCTGGTCAATGCGCTGAAGCTCGATCTGGACACGACGCGTGAGCTGCTGCGCGACCTTCGCGCCCAGGTACAGGATTCCGGCACGCAGATGACCGAACTGCGAGAGGATCTTTCCGGTGCCAACACCGACCTGTCGCACACGCGCGCCGAGCTCGACGCCCAGGTGGAGGCCAACAAGCGTCTTGAGGAGCAGGTCAGGTCGCTCGCCGAGAAGCTCAAGGCCGTGTCCTCCGAACTCGAGACCGCCAAGAAGGCGCTGCGCAATCTTCACAGCGCGGCGATTCGTGTCCGCGAACGCACCCGCTTGATGAGGAGCAGCTCTGGTGGCTAGTCCCGAGACCCCTGCTCGCCAAAGCAAGCAGCAGGTCTATCGCCGGACTCTGGAGGCGACCCGGGAAGCCATCACCGAGGTTCGAGAGAACATGCGTGCGGTCCGCGAGGCGCGCGACCGGACCCAGAAGCGCGTGGCCGAGCTCCAACAGGAGCTCGCCAAGGCCCGGCAGCTGGCAACGACCCGCGCCGCCCGCGAGGAGAGACTGGAAAGGGCACTCAAGCGGCTCCGCACGGACCGTGTTCGCTGCGCGTCCGAACTGGCTCACACCACCGAAATGAACAGGCGCATGGAGCAGCAGCTACAGGAGCTGACCGCCAGATGCAACTCGCTCGCCGAGAAAGCGACGGACCTCCAGCTGGTGGTAAAGCAGAAGGCGGACCTCCAGCGACGTCTCTCCGAGGCCCGCTCCGTCGGTGCCGCCAAGGACCGGATGATCGCCGATCTGGAGAAGCACTTCAGGCAGGCCAAGGCGATGGCGGAGAAGTCGCGCCGGGCCGAGGAAATCGCGACCGCGCGCGAGAAGGAGCGGACCGCGGAACTGCAGACGCAGGCGGCGGAACTCGCCAGGGAGAACGCGGCCCTCAAGAAGGAACAAGGCAGTTCCACTGGAACGCTGGACGACCTGCGCAGCCAGCTCGCCGCCGAGCGGGAGCTCCGGGAGACTCTACAGTTCGATCTCGACATCTCCCGAAAGACGATCCGGGAGTTCAAGAGCACGGTCGGGAACGTCATCGAATCGGGCCGCACCGCCATGGGAGAGTTCGAAGAAGCGCTCGGCGGACCGATTCAGCCGGCCGACGGCTGATCTTTACTGACCGTAGTCGATCCGATTCCGCATCCACCACTCACGCCACTTCTTCTGATCCGGCCCGTACAGTTTTCCGGTGAGCTTGGTCAGCGCCCGTGACGCGCTCACCCGGACGTTCACGTCGGGATGGGTCAGTGCGTCTATCAGGGGGGGGATCACGTCCACCTTCGTCTTCCGCAGCTCGACGATTTCCTGTTTCAGGATCTGGACCTTGTCGTTCAGGGTCGCCACCGCGTTGTCCCTTTCCGCCTTCACCCTTTCGACATCGCCAGTCGCCTGCTCCCCGGCCCACGACAGCTCCTTGCCAAGCCGCTCGATCTTCGCGTCCTTCTCCTTCCTCATTGCCGTGTAGCTCGCCTGAAGCTCCTCCATCTCCAGCTTCTTCGTATCGAGCGCCTTCTCGAGAAGGATGACTTCCTCTTCCCTGTCCACTACCTCCTTGTTCTTTTCCCTCAGCTTCTCGAGATAGCTCCTGATCTCGGTCTGAAGCTCCGACAGCCTCTGCTCCGCAATCGTGAGGTCCTTCTTGACGCCGGTATTGAAAAGCGCCGACGAGGCCCAGAACATGAAGCAGGCGATCGCGACAACCGCGAGGGCGATCATGCCGAACCGGATGTACTCTCGCCTGCTGCGGAACACCAGGCGATCGAGCTCCTCCTGCAGCTGGTCTCTCACCCCCCGCGTCTCCTCCAGCTCCTTTGCCACCGCGTCTCTCTCGGTGGTCGCGGCATTCAATTTATCGTGCGCCTCGCGGAAGGCGCTCTCCAGATCTCCCTTGTCATCCGTCAGCTTGCTGCTCGCGGATTCCAGCTCGGCCAGCCGGTCCGTCAAAACGGTGTTCTCCCGTCGCAACGTTCCCAGCTCCGACTCCGATTCCACCAGCTTTCTCTTGGCCGACTCCTGGTCGATTCTCAGCGCGGACAGCTCGGTCTCCACATCGACCAATCTCGCCGTCAGCGTTTCCCGGCCGGCGTGCAGACTGTCAGTGGTACCCTTGAAGGTGTTGAGTTTGTTTTCGAGGGACTCCTTCTCTTCGGAAAGCTTGACCACCCGCTGTTTGAACACCGCCAGCTGCCGCTCGAAGCTCTCTTCCCTTCGAGACAGCTCCTGCTCCCTGAACTGGTGGTCCCTCAGCTTGAGCCGGAGACGTTCCCTCTCGTCGCGCAGTTCCTCCTCCAGCAGGCGTGAGCCGTGCAGCTGCGTCGAGAGCCGGTCGCGCTCCGTCGTCAGCCGGCTGATCTCCCGGGTGAGACTGCGCACCTTTTCCAGTACGTGGCTGGCCGTGTCCGGAACACTGTCGAGGGGTGGAGCCGTCATGGCCTACGGGATCGCCTTGGCCGCCTGCCGTCGAAGTGCCTGAATCTCCAGGTCCTTCTCCAAAAGCTCGTCTTCCCTCTCCGCCAGCCTTCCGGAGAACCGCTTGCAGTCCCCCTCGAGCCGAGAGAGCCTCTCCCTGGCGGCATTGAATTCCTCCTGGAGTTTCTCGCGGACGTTGGGCGGGAAGGAGCCGAACTCCTTCTGAAGGGCTTCGTATTCCTTTCGCGACTGCGTCAGATCGGAGCTTGCAGACTCGTGTTTCCTCTGAAGCTCGGCAAGGCTCGCATGCGCCTCCTGCAGCTGGGTTCCCAACGAATCGCGTTCGACGCGAAGGGTATCGACGAGTTTCTGGGACACGGAGAGCTCGTTTTCCAGCACGTCTCTGCGCTCGGCGACGTCCACGAGCTGGTTCCTCAGCTTCGCGACCTCGTCCTTCATATGCTCTTCGTACCGGGCCAACTCCTGCCTCGCCCACTCGGTACGCTTCAGACGGCTGTTTGCCTCCAGAAGCTCCTTTTCGAGCTGGCTCACGTCCTCCGACTTGTCCCGGCTCCGGTCTTCCTGGTCGTTCAGCCGGTCCTGCAAGAAGACGTTTTCCTTCCGAAGCTTGGACTCCCGCTCCTTGGACTCTTCGAGGTCCGCACGCAGGCCGTTCCGATCCGAAGTCACCCTCTCGAACTTGGCCGTCAGGCTCCTGATCTTCTCGACAACGGATTCGCCGGCGTTCTCAGATCCGTCTATGGATTCATTTGACATAGGCTAATGGAGAGTCCTGTCGATCTCGTCGAGCATGGTCCGGGCGGTGCCCAGGTCCCCCTTCAGCGCGTTGAGCTCAGCTTCGAGCCGCCGCACCTTTTCTCTCGATTCCTCCAGCTCGCGGGTGGAATCCTTGAGCTCGGCCTCTATCTTGAGACGGGCCCTCAGGCTGTCCTCCAGCTCCACGCGGAGGCCCCTGATCCTTTCGAGAACGGTTTCCTTCGACGACTGCAGCGACGTGAAGGCGCCTTTCACCACATCCACGTCCCTTCTGCGGTGTCCCGCGCCCGGCAGATCGAATGCGCTCGCGTTATCCGATGAGGCACCTTCCTGCGGCATCTCCGTCGGCCTCCCCCGGGTCTCAGCATCCCCGAAACGCCCCGTCGTGCTCGGACAGAGCCCAATGACGGCCCGATTATACGTTTACGTCCATAGCGTGTCAACACGAGCGGATGTCCACCCTCGGAGAAAAAACTTGACAGTTTCGGTTCCGATGCTAGAATCCGGCACACGGCGCGCTTGCGTTGACTTGTGCCGTGACTACCCAGGTTCAACTAGCGCAGGAACTGTACAATGCCGGATCCTGCTGAAGCGTTCAGCGAGTCGAAGGACAACCCCGGGGAAGAGACCTCCGCGTCCCTGGAGCAACTATCCTCCATGCCTTCAGATATGGCGGAGAAAGTATCCGTCGAAGCGGTTAGCCAGGACCCGCGAAACCCCGAGAAGCACTTCAAGCTCGCCGATATCTTCAGGCGGAGAAACAACCTGGACAAGGCGGAGGAGGAATACAAGGCGGCGATCCGGCTCGACGCGAGAAACGACGCCTACCACTGGAGCCTTGGCCAGCTGTACGAGTACGACCGGAAGAACCTGGTGCTCGCCGAGGCGGCATACCGGGACGCGGCCCGGCTCGCGCCGCAGAACCAGGACAGCAGCTTCTGCCTGGCGAGGGTGTACGAAAAGCAGGGAAAGCTCGCCCTCGCCGAGGGGATCTACAGCCAGCTGGCGGAGCTGGACCCCGCCTACCGGGAGGCCTTTGCGCGCGTCTGTGAGAAGCAGGGAAAGACGAATGTCGCCGGCGAAGAGTACGCCAAGCTCACCAAGCACTCGGTAACGGCGCTCTCGTTTCTCGCCGAGAACCGGAACACCGTTATCGTCGTCGCCGTTATAGTCGTCGCGCTGCTCTTCGTCCTGATGTTCATCTTTGAGGAGAAAGAGAAAGCCAGGCTCCACACGGATATGGAAACCCTCAGAAAGCAGCTGACCTCCGTCGAAGACACCGGGAAAGTGAAGAAGCAGCAAAGGGATATCGAAGATCTGCAGTCGAAGATCGACGTCCTCGTGAAGCAGAAGGCGGACCTCCAGCCGGCGAATGAGGCCGTGAAACACCTGGCCGCGGCGGCACAGAGTCTCTCCAAAGACAACCTAAAGGGCGCGATCAGCGCTCTCGAGGCTTACCTCAAGACCGACCCGGACAATCCCGTCATCTGCGACGCGCTCGGGGACTTCTATCGCGCGACGCACAACATCACGATGGCCAAGAAGTACTACACCATCGCCGCTCGAAAGGGATACGACGAGGCGTCCGACGCGCTGGAGTTCATCGATCTGAAGGGGAAACCGCCCGCGCCGACCCCGCCCGCTCCGGCGCCAACGCCGCCCGCTCCGGCGCCGACCCCGAGAGTCCCACCGCCCCCCACCCCGCGCCCGGTCGCCCGGAAGGCCGACCTTGACGCCGTGATCGACGCGTACGAGAAAACGATGTTCCAAGACAAGACCGGCGTCAGGAGCTATGAGGTCGGCGCTTCCCTTGCCGCGTCCAAAGCTGATATCCTCAACTTCACCACCGGCCTCTCCGAGTACCAGGACAAGGAAGGCTTCGCAGACAGCGGAGCGTTCATCTCCGGCCTGATAGGCAATCTCCCCGAGAAAGACACCATCGCCCTCGACCTGAACAAGCTGAAGCGCAAGTTACACTACGTGGGGATGCACCTGCGCGACAGACACCTCACCATCAGAGGCAACGTCAGCCTGTTTCTCGGGAGGGGCATGGAATCAGGCACCATCACCCTCCACGGAAACGCCGGAGGAAGTGTCGGCCATTCGATGAGGGGCGGGGAGATTATCATCAAGGGCAACGCGCGGGACAGTGTCGGGTATTTCATGCGATCTGGAAAGATCACTGTTGAGGGAAACGCCGGCAAGAAGGTCGGCGACTGCATGGAAGACGGCGAGATTACCATTAAGGGGAATGCGACGGACGATGTGGGTTCGAAGATGTCCGGCGGCACGATACACCTCGAGGGCGGTTACCGCTCCCTCGCGAGAAACATGAAGGGCGGGCGCATATACCAGAGAGGGAAAAAGATCTCTACGACGCGCTCCCGCTGACACCGCCGGACCGGGACCAGCGCATTGAAGGAACTCCTATGAAGATCAGAGTTGGTATCGCTCAGGTCAATCCCACCGTCGCGGACCTGAAGGGGAACGCGAACCTCGCCCGCGCGGCCGCCGCGCGGGCGTCTGCCGACGGCTGCGATCTCGTCGTCCTTCCCCAGTTCGCCCTGTCCGGATTCCCGCTGGGGTCCCTGTGGCAGGCGAACGACTTCCTGCGGGCCGTCGGCAGCACGCTGAACGAACTCGCCGCGGACATTTCCGGCTGCGCCGTGCTCCTCGGCATTCCGGAGCTTTCCCGGGGAAAGGCCTGTGCATCGGCCGCGCTCCTCCACGACGGACAGGTGGCCGAGAAATTCAGAATGACACGCCATGAACTCGCCTCCTTGGCCGTGCCGGCGGAGTCAGCCCGGTTCTCACCCGGACGCGGGGCACACGCGTTTTCTCTGGGAGGGGTCCCCGTTCAGGTGATCTTCGACGACGGGACGGTCTGTACCGGAAACGGGCTGACCGTCTGTCTATCGGCCTCTCCTTACGCGCTCGAGCTGTCCAGACCCGGCCTCTCCTGCGACGGACCGTCCTGCACGGCAAACCTGGTGGGAGGCCAGGACGGCGTCGTCTTCTACGGAGCGAGCACCGTCCGCAACGCCGGCGGGGAGATAGTGGCGGGCTGCAGGGCGTTCGACGAGGACTACTGCGCCGCCGAGGTGGAGGCGGAGCGGGGAGAGACCGGCGGCCTCTATGAAGTGCCTGTCCGGGAAAGCGGCGGTCCCCCCCCGGATCCAAAGACGCTCGAAGTGATGTCGAAGGACGAAGAGATATACAAGAGCCTTCTCATCGGCCTGCGGGATTTCGTGAGAAAGAACGGGTTCGAGACGGTTCTCGTCGGTGCGAGCGGCGGCATCGACTCCTCGCTCGTGCTGGCGGTGGCCGCGGGCGCACTCGGTCCGGACAACGTCACCGCAGTCAGCATGCCGTCCTCCGTCACTTCAAAGGAGACCAGGGAGGACGCCGCCGCAGTCGCGGGAAATTTGGGGTGCCGGTTCCTCGAGATCGACATAGCGAAGAGCGTTGCACTCCTTGAACGCCTCATTCCGGATGCGCCTCAGCACCGGATCGCGCGGGAGAACCTGCAGGCGAGGATACGCGGAATGATACTGATGACGCTTGCGAACGTGAACTCGAGTCTGGTCGTCGCCACCGGGAACCGGAGCGAGGTGCAGACCGGCTACTGCACCCTCTACGGAGACACGGTGGGCGGTTACGCCGCGATCGGAGACGTGCCCAAGACAAAGGTCTACAACCTCGCCGTGCTGGTCAACCGTCGCGGAAAACTCATTCCCGCGACCGTCATCAGGCGGGCGCCGTCGGCCGAACTCAGCCCCGGCCAGCTCGATCAGGACACGCTTCCCCCGTATCCCGAGCTGGACGAGGTCCTGGAGGGCATGCTCGACAGGGGATCGACCCCGCAGGCGCTGGCGAAAGCGGGGCTTGATCCCACAACGGTTATGAAGGTCGCCGGCATGATGCGGGCCAGCCGGTTCAAGAGGGAGCAGCTGCCGCCGGCGACGCTCATCCATCGCGCCGCCATCGCACGTCACGTCCCCGCCCCGATCACCAACCGCTTCCAGAACCGACGAGGGCGCGTCTGAGCAGGTCGAGGGCGGAGTTCGCCGTCTTCTCCTTGATGTCCTGGCGGTCGCCGCTGAACCTGTGACGCCGCACCGTCGTCCCGTCCGGCCCGTCCAGGCCGATAAACACGGTGCCGACCGGCTTCCCGGGAGAGCCGCCCGTCGGCCCGGCGATTCCGGTAGCGGAAAGACCGAAATCGGACCTCCCCACCCGTCTCACGCCTGACGCCATGGCCAGAGCCACCTCTTCACTTACCGCCCCGCGCGCTGCGATCACGCCCTCGGGCACGCCGAGCAGGCCGGTCTTCACCTCGTCACGGTAGGCGATCACGCCCATGAGGAGCGATTCCGAGATCCCGGCCACGTTCGTCAATCTATGTCCGATCAGTCCGCCGGTACACGATTCCGCGAGAGAGAGGGTGAGCCCTTTCCCGATGAGCGCTTGCCCCACGGCCGATTCAAGCGTGTCGGAGTCCGTCCCGAACACGTTGTCTCCGAGCCGTGTCCTCACCTCCCGCTCGAAATCGCCCAGCACGGCGTCCGCTTCCCCGGAGTTGGCGGCCTGCAGCTCCGCGCGCACCTTGACGACCGCTCCCTGCGCGGTGACGCCCACGGAAGGATTGCCGGCGGGGTCGATCATACCGCTGAGCAGGTCATCTATCTCCGACTCCCACAGCCCGAAGACGTTCACGGACCTGCTCCTCACCACCCCGCCGCCTTCCTCCGCCAGCAGGGGCAGCAGGTGAGCGTCGAACATCCTTTTCATCTCGGACGGCACACCGGGAAGCACCGCGATCCGGCAGGGCTGTTGCGCGACAAAGCCGCACGCGGTGCCGATCTCGTTCTGCAGCATGGAGGTACCGTCCGGTACCGTCGCCTGAGAAAGAAACCGTTCGGGCAGCTGCTGCCCGGGAGGCGCGTATCTGCGCTGCAACGCCTCGGTCCATTCCCGGTTCACGACGAGCTGTCTCCCGAGGAACTCCGACAGTGCCTCGCGGGTGACGTCGTCCGCGGTCGGACCCAGGCCCCCGGTGACCAGGACCAGATCGACCCTCTTCGCGGCGCCGGACAGCGCGGATATGATGGGCGCCGTCTCATCAGGGACCGCGGAGTGTTCCGTCACCGCAAATCCCGCCTGTTTCAGTCCGAGTGACAGGTACACGCAGTTTGTGTCCATCGTCTGCCCGGATACGATCTCGTTTCCGATCGAGAGAATTGCAGCTTTCATCGCGAGGGAACGAGGCGGGAGCCACCCCGGTTCCTTGTATGAGCCGAGAATGAGTGAAGGCGCCGCCTGCTCCCGTCGTCACGTGTGTGAACAGATTGAGCGTTCATTCACCGCTCCAGGATGACGAGATTCTCGCGCCTGATCACCTCTTCGTAGCGCATCTCGCCCAGCGCGCCTTCAATCTGGGAGGTGTTCAGCCCCTTTATCTTTCTCACGTCTTCGCATTCGTAGTTGGTCAGGCCTCGCGCAAACTCGTTTCCGGAACCGGACCGGACGGACACCACGTCACCCGCCTCGAACCCGCCCTGCACGTCCGAGATGCCGGACGGCAGCAGGCTCTTTCCGGCCCTCAGCGCGTCCTCCGCGCCGTCGTCCACGACGATGGCGCCCTTCGGCTCTGCCGTCAAACCGATCCACCTCTTTCGGCTCGTCATCTTTTCTGCCGCAGGAAGGACAAGGGTGCCGACCGCCTCTCCCGCGAGCACGTCGGTGAGGATTCGGTCGGTGCGGCCGTTGGCGATCACCACCGTCTCGCCCGCCGCAGCGGCAATCGAGGCGGCCTTCAGCTTGGAGGCCATGCCGCCGCTGCCGAGCGCGGAAGATTGCGCGGAGACTCCCTCAATCAGCTCTGCGTCCACCCTTTCAATGACGCTTCTCAGCGTGCTCGAGTCCGATGCCGGATCGCCGTCGTACAGTCCGTCCACATTGGTGAGGATGACCAGCAGGTCCGCCCGGAGCAGGTTCGTCACCAGCGCGGCAAGGACATCATTGTCGGAGAATCCGATCTCCTCCACGGATACCGTGTCGTTCTCGTTGATGACGGGGACAACACCCATCGCAGCGAGGGTAGTAAGGGTATTCCTCGCATTGAGATACCGCCTTCTGTCGTCGAAGTCCTCACGGGTGAGAAGCACCTGCGCCACATTGAACTCCCTTTCACGGAAGGCGTTCGCGTAGGCCTGCATCAGGCAGCTCTGGCCCGCCGCGGCCGCCGCCTGGAGCTCGGGCAGCGTGGTCGGGCGTTCCCTCATCTCGAGGAGTCCCATCCCGGCACCAATGGCCCCCGAGCTCACCAGGAACAGCTCTTTCAACGGAAGGACCTCCGCCACCTGGCCGGCGATACGGCCGATCTGTTCCACGTCCAGATAGCCCTCGCCCGTC
>CAYMFW010000102.1:0-17163 GCA_964389785.1 uncultured Planctomycetota bacterium | reverse complement strand
CGGGTACTCCGGCAAGAAGCTGGACAAGGGTATCGCGTTCATACTGAGCTGCGGCAAGGAGGACGGGCTTCTCGTCGCGAAGGACACCTACAGCTATGGACCGATGTACGACCACACCTGGTCGACCTACGTGCTGATGCAGGCGTACGGCAACGCTCCGTGGTACCCTGATATGAAGCAGAAGATATCCCGCGGCATCCAGGCGATCCTGAGGGCGCAGAAGCCGGACGGCGGGTGGCGGTACAGCCTGAGCCCGCTGGGCCGAAGCGACGTATCGGTCACCTCCAGCGTGCTGGCGACGCTCCGGATGGCGCGCATATCCGGCTTCGGCGTGGACGAGGCCCGGATCAAGAGGGGGGAGGATTTCGTCATCCGGTGCGGCAAGCCGCGCAGACCGGAGGACGAGGGGACGTTCTGCTACCGCGAGGGGGGCGAGCGGGGAAGCGCGTCCACCACCGCGGCGGGCCTGCTGGCGCTGTTCAGCCGGGGGCTGTACGAGCACAAGTACGTGGTGCCCTGCAAGGAGCACATCGCGTACACGTATCGCCGCGCGCACATCGAGGACATGAAGGACTCCCCGCACTTCAGGTACTTCCATTTCGGGTGCTATTACGTGAGCCAGGTGATGTACGTGGCTCAGGATGAATACTGGATTCCCTGGTACAGGAAATTCGCGACCGTGCTGAAGGCAACCCAGAACGAGAACGGGTCCTTCAAGGATCGCCACAACAACGTCGTGTACCCCACCGCGATATCCGCGCTGATCCTTCAGGCCCCGTTGGGGTATATGCCGCAGTATCTGAGGTGACCTATGTCTGAAAAACGCTTGAGAAGGATCTGTAACGGTTTCAGGGCGAGACTGCGCGTGATGCTGCTGCAGTACGGCGCGATGCATCTCACCTTCTTCGTGCTGTTCGCGGCCGGCGTGCTGATGGTCGCGGACTGGTACTTCCGGTTCAGCCCGGACAGCCGTCTGCTGTCGCTGCTGACGGTGCTCGGCGTGGCCGGCGCGTGCTACTACTTCGATTTCCACCGACCGCTCCGGCGCAGCTGGACCGACGACGAGGTGCTGGGCTATATGGACCGCACCGCGGTGGAGGGACAGGACACCCTCACCACCCTGCGCGACCTGTCCAACCCGGAGGGGATGCGCGAGTGGGACACCGAGGAAGGCAAGGAGATGGTGCGGGGCGTGGTGTCCGATCTGGAGTCCGAGGTGGACAAGGTGAAGGTCGGCAGGGCGTTCCACGTGACGCCGGTCAGGCGCTGGCGTAAGTTCGCCCTCATCGTACTGGGCATCTACGCGTTTACCTGGTTCGTCCCGTACGATTCCCAGAGCAAGTCGTCGTACCTGTGGATCGGCATACGGCGGATGCTGCTCCCGTGGTCACCCATCTACTGGCCGCAGAAGACCAGGATTCTGGTCGCGGAACCGGAAGCGGGGTGGCGGGTGCCCAAGGGCGAGCCGTTCCTGGTGACGGCCAAGATCGACGGCGAGGTGCCGCCCATCGTCAATATCGTCTATCAGAGCTCGAGCAGCAGCATAGAGATCACCGAGCGCATGGCCGTGAACCCGGAACAGCAGGAGGCGGTCTTCACCTTCGGGGAGATGATCGAACCGGTTGATTTCTACTGTATCGGCGGTGACGACTACGAGAAGCGGATGTATCGGATCACCGTCGCGGAACGGCCGATGCTCACCGGCATCGCGGCCCACTACAAGTTTCCGAAGTATACGATGCTTCCGAACAAGACCACCAACAGTGGCCAGCTGACCGGGTTGGAGGGCACGGACGTGGACCTGGAATTCACGTCGTCCACCAAGCTGGAGAAGGCGAACATCACGTTCGAGCTGGGATCGAACAACCCCGAGGTGGTCGAGATCACCGAGTTCAGTGGCTACAAGTTCACACACTCGCTTCGCCTCAGCGACAGCGGCGTGTACACGGTGGAGCTGACGGACCGGGAGGGATTGAAGAACGGCAAGGTGGAGCGGTACGAGATCCGCGTCGAGCCGGACAACCCGCCGGAGGTGACGCTGGTGGAGCCGGCGCGCGACATGATCATGACGGCGCGCGGCAAGGTGCGCTGTACGTTCAAGGCGAAGGACGACTACAACCTGACCAAGCTGGAGGCGCTGCTGGCGCCGGAGGGCGCCGAAGGGATGCCCCTGAGCGATCGGATCACCGGTCCGTTCTGGACCACCACCACCACGCTGCACCCGGTGGGCGACGGCGACTTCGACCTGGACTTCCTGAAGGAGAAGGACCGCGGCTCGCTGAAGAACTGGAAGATCGAGAAGGGCGTCGAGTTGGAGTTCTGGATCAGGGCGGTGGACTGTAACCCGAACCGTCCCGGCATCACCGAATCCATCAAGGTCCGGCTCTCGATTCTGCATCCCACCGACTTCATGGACGAGGTGGTGCTGAAGGCAAAGAACCTGATGAACGACGCCCGGACCGGCTGGTTCGCCGAGGCGGGCGCGTACCACGACGGGAAAAAGTTCATCGCGGCCCCGAACACCGACGACGACATGAACAACGTGCTGGACCAGCAGGAGACGGCCGAGCGGTCCGCGATGGCGCTTGGCATTCGCTTCCCGGAGATACTGGAGCACATGGCGCGGAACCGTATGCAGGACGTGTTCATGAGCAAGCGGCTCGACGACGTTGCGACCAAGATCAACGGGCTGAAGGATCTGCTGCCCGAGATTGGCAAGAAGATCGCGGAGGGCAGGCCGAAGAACGCCGAGGAAGCCAAGCCCGCTTCCGCCAGGCAGAAGATGGCGAACGCGCTGAGGACCATACAGGGACCGCAGAACAAGGCGGCCTGGCAGATGCGGCTGCTGTACAACCGGCTGGCCGACTGGGTGGCCCTGCAGAGCGTATTGCTGAAGACGCGCAGGATGGAGGAGCTGCAGGCCGAGGTGAACCAGGCCACGGACAGCTTCGTCAAGAGGACACTGGGCAGGGAAGCCCGCGAGCTGGAGGAGGAAGAGGTCCGCGAGATGAAGGAGGTCTCCAACCAGCAGGGGACGGTGCACGAGATGGACGAGGCGGTCGAGAAGGAGCTGGCCGAGCTGATTCTCCAGGCGGACAGGGACGGTCGTAAGAAGGTGTGGGAGGCGCTGGCGAAGGCGTTTCACGACCTGCGCGAGAATCGGGTGCAGCACAAGCTGAAGCGGGCATCGATGGCGATACTGGACGCGCGCGGTGACGTGGTGCGCGGAGACCAGAAGCTGATTCTCCGGACGCTGGCCACCGTCAACCGCGGCCTGATAAAGGCGGGCGAAGAAGTGCCGGAGGACCCGGCGAGCATGCTGGCCGCCGCGATCGACGACCCGCGCGGCAAGGAAGACGTGGTCGAGAAGATCGACGAGGGAGCGGAGGCCATCGAGGCCGACGCGTACGACACGCTGGAGCGGCTCGAGATACTCAAAGAGGCCAAGAAGGACACGCTGGACGATACCCTGAACACGGTGTTCATACAGCAGGAGGACATCCGCAACCGGACGATGCACGTCGCCGAGAAGCTGGACAAGCTTCCGCGATACCTGACGCTGAGGACCGGGCTGACCGCTCACCGGCAGGGAAGCATCGTCGGACTGCTCGAGAAGGGGGTGAAACAGGCCGAGAAGTACGGCGAGCCGGGGGAGAAGAAAGAGGGCGAGGAGCCGGCCGTGCCGGATCCGGCAATGGAGCGTATCCGCGGGAACATCGTGAAGCAGGTGGGTGACTATCTGGGCTACGCACACACCGCCATGGATCTGATAGAGAAGAACGGCAACTTCGACCAGTTCGTGACCGGCACGCAGACGCACATATACACGGGCGCGCGTGAGCTGCGGGTGTACGCGCAGGAGACCAATCGCCTGCACAAGCTGTCGCTGGACCGGAAGGCGACGAACTTCCTGGATCCATTCGAGCGGAAGTTCCTGCTGAACGAGAAGAACTTCGAGGCAATGGTGGACGCCGGCAAGACCATCGAGTGGATCCTGGTTCAGCAGGCCGCAGCGCAGAGGGAGGCGGACCTGCTGGCCAAGTCCCAGATGGTCAAGAAGCCGACCGAGGAGGCGAAGAAGGCGACAGAGTCCCTGCTCAACAACGCGGTCGCCCGCAACCAGCAGCTGGCCGCGCTGACCGCCAAGATCCAGGAGGACGTCTCCAGCGGCATCGTCGATCCGGCCGAGGAGGGCAGGGAGAACGAGCACGTGAAGCCTCAGCTCCAGGATAAGGTGCTCGGCCCGCTCAGCAGCAAGCAGTTCAAGGACGCGCTTGACGATCTGAACAAGAAGAACTACCAGCAGCTCGCGCTGAAGCAGGAGGCGATCCGACGGAACATCTCCGCGGTGCTGGTGTCGCTGAAGGACATGTTCGAGGCCCGGGTGCCGCCGAAGGCGGCCGTCGATCACCTGGCCGGGTTCAAGGCCGGCGAGGTCGTTTCCGGTCCCGGAGGATTCATCGAATACCGTGACGAACAGCCCGGGGTGCTGGCGGACATCATCTCGGAGGACGCCGCCTGGATAGACGTGAAGGTGGGCGATCCGAAGGTGCGCAAGATGCTGATTGAGAGCCTGCGCGGTATGGACAAGTTCGATCCCAGGTACGCCCGTCTGCAGAGCGCGTACTTCCAGGCGATCGCGCAGAATTTCCAGGCAAAGGCGAAGAAGGACACGGATAAGAAAGAGGAGTAGTGGAGCGCATGACAAGCATACACCGCAAGCTGCCGGAGTGTTCCCTCACTCATTCTCGGCGCCCATCAATTGGATGGGGCGCCTCCGAGGGCGCGCTTCGATCGACCGAGGAAGGGCCTGCGGCCCATCGGTCGAACCACGAATCCGTTCGGCAACACTCCGTCATCTTGCTCGCGATGCTCTCCATCCTCGTCATCGCGCTCCTGGCGGGCGCCGTCGAGGCGGTGGAGATGAAGATGTACGACGGGAAGCGGCTCGCGGTGCTGATCGAGGGGTGGCGCGGCGACGGCAAGCTGGACGTGTATCTCACCAGCGGAGAGAAGGTCACGGTGGAGCTACGCGACGTCGCGTCCATCTACTACAGCGGTCGCCCGGACCACTTCATTCGCACCGGGGACCAGAAGTTCATCTACAACGCGGGCGGGTACGTATGCGCCGCGGTGGAACAGCTCGAGAAGGGCAACGTGCTGAAGATACGCAGTCAGAGCCTGGGCCGTCACGTCTTTCCGATCAAGTACCTGCACGGCTTCACCGCGATGGCCGTCGAGGGCCGCGCGTCCCGGCTGGCGGACGACCTGATGCGCCCGGACGGCATCGTGAATACGGACGAAAGCAACTGGCTGGACCACGTGCTGGACCGGCGCGGCGTGCCGTACTCCGGCGTGGTGGAGAACTTCAGCCCCCGGGAGCTCTCATTCGAGCACGACGAACAGCTCCAGCAGGTGAACATATCCACCTTCAAGCTGGCGGGTGTCCGGCTTGCGAAGGCGGCGAAGGACAAGCCGGAGGGCGTCGACCCGATCGCGACCCTCCGCGTCGGCATCCGCTGCCGCGACCGGAGCTACCTGGTCGGCAAGCTCGTCAAGGTGGACCCGTTCCAGTGGAGGGTGAAGCCGAGCTGGGACGAGGAGCGCATCATCGACGTGCCGGCCAACGAGATCACCCAGGTGGACGTGCTGGGGGGCCGCACCGTGTTCCTCACCTACCTGAGGCCTACCAAGGTGGACGAGAAGGTGGTGATCGCTCCGCCCCAGCCGTTTCAGAGGGACGCGAACTCGCAGGGCGAGAGCATGGATATCGGCGGCTTCATCTATCACCGGGGTGTGGGCGTGCACTCGTTCTCCAAGATTACCTTCGACCTGGGCGGCCAGTTCACGACCTTCAAGGCGGACGTGGGCATAGACGGACGCCTCGAGAAGGAGGGCTCGGTCATCTTCTCCGTCATCGGGGACAAGAAGGAGCTCTTCAAGAGCAAGGTGGTGAAGGGAAAGATTGCCGGAGGCGGTCTGCCGATCGAGGTGGATGTCACCGGAGTGAAGGAGTTCACGCTGGCGGTGGACCCGACGGACGACCTCGACCAGGCCGATGTGGCGAACTGGGGAGCCGCACGCGTCATCCGGTAGATCACATAGTTCGGGACGCACGATGAAACGAGCACTCATTTTCGGCTGCGCTATTTCTCTTCTCCTCGTGTGCGGGTGCGTCGACATCCGCCAGGACATCCATGTCAATCACGACGGTTCCGGCAAGATCGTGGAGAAGATCTCCGTGCTGCCGCGAGGGCTTCGTTTGATAGAGGGGATGAAGAAGCGCGGGGGCGGGGGCGGCATTCCCGCTCTCCTCACCGAGGAGTCCTTCCAGGCGCGGAAGGCGGGAATGGGCGAGGTGGAAGTGGAGAGCAAGAAAGAGAATATGACGAAGGACGGCCGGAAGGAGATCGAGACCGTCTACACCTTCAAGGACCTGAACAAGGTGAATTTCTGGATGGTCCCCACCTTCGGCTACAAGAGCAAGATAAAAGACGGGAACGGCAGGACGGCCACCTATAACGGCGCGCTGAAGCTGGAATTCATTCCGAGCTACGTCCGGTTCGGGCGGCTCCATCGGGAGACGATACGCATCAACAGCCGCACCACCCACCAGCTGGTCGGGCAGCCGTTCAGCTCGCCGACCATTCGGCAGAAGTACCAGCGGGTCCTGCCCATCTTTCTTGACATGATCAAGGATCTTCGCGTCGAGATCACGGTGATCGCGCCGATCGAGTCCTTCGAGGAGCCGAACGACATGATCGGCAACGTGCGGGTGGACAGGAACCGGGTGACGATCTTCAAGATGGACGGCAGGAACGTGATTCAGTCGCCCGGGATGGTGCATCAGGTCCTCATGAACGAGGTCGTCGGCGGAGGAAACCTGGCCAAGCATCAGGGCAGCATGCCCGGAGTGTTCACCCCGTGGCCGTCGGTGCACGGCGGCCGGTGGTTCCGCTTCATGAAGACGGTTCCCGCGCCCGGCGGCGCCAAAGAATAACCCCGACGATTTCACGGGAGGTGTACGATGAGAAACGCTCTTGTTCTCAGCGGTCTGGTTTCCCTTCTTTTTGTCTGCGGGTGCGTCGACGTCCGTCAGGTGGTCCACGTGAACCACGACGGTTCCGGCAAGATCGTGGAGAAGATCTCCGTCCTGCCCCGGGGCCTGCGCATGATCGAGGGCATGAAGAAGCGCAAGGGGGGAAGCGGCATTTCCGTGCTCCTCACCGACGAGTCCTTCCAGATACGGAAGAAGGCGATGGGCGAGGTGGAGGTGGAGAGCAAGAAGGAGAATATGACGAAGGACGGGCGGAAGGAGATCGAGACCGTCTACACGTTCAAAGACCTGAACAAGGTGAATTTCTGGATGGTTCCCACGTTCGGCTACAAGAGCAAGATAAAAGACGGGAACGGCAGGACGGCCACCTACAACGGCGCACTCAGACTCTCGTTCTCTCCAAGCTACATCACCACCTGGGGCGGCCGCAGCACGCTGCACCGCGAAACGATCCGGGTGGAAAGCAGGACGACCCACGGACTGGTCGGACAGCCGTTCAGCTCGCCTTCGGTCAGGCAGGAGTACCAGCGGGTGCTCCCGGTCTTCCTGGACATGTTCAAAGATTTCCACGCGGAGATCGTCGTGGTCGCGCCGATCGAATCGTTCGAGGAGCCGCGGAACATGATCGGGAACATGAAGGTGGACGGCAACCGGGTGACGATATTCGAGATGGACGGCCGGGGCGTCATTCAGGCGCCCGGCATGATTCACCAGGTTATCATGAACGAGGTCGTGGGCGGTCGGGACCTGGCCAAGAACCAGGGCGCGATGGCCGGCGTGTTCACCCCGTGGCCCTCCGTGCACGGCGGGCGCTGGTTCCGCTTCATGAAGTCGGTGCCGTGCGAGACGCCGCCTCCCGAAAAGAAATAACGCGCTGCAGGGGCGGCGTTACCTCGCCCTCTGGGTTTTGAAAGGAGAACAACGATGACGCGTTTCAGACTTCTGTTTTTTCTGATCGCCGCGGCCGCACTGTGTGCCGCCCCCGCGTGCGCCGGCGAAGAAGAGGGGAAGCCCGAGCCGAAGCTGAAGGGCAAGACGATATCCCACTGGCTGAAGCAGGTGGACCATCCCAACCGGGGCCTGCAGGTCCGCGCCGGAAAGGCGCTTGCGGAAGCCCCCGAAGAGCTGCACGAGATGCTGATTCCGAAGCTGATACCGCTTCTGAAGGCGGAGCGTGAGAATACCCGTCCGTGGGCGGCGCTCGCCTTGGGGGAGTACGGCCCCAAGGCCAAGGCCGCGATACCGGACCTGATGCCGATGCTGAAGGGCACCCAGTACGAGCGCAACCGCGCCGCCGCCGCCAAGGCGCTGGGGCAGATCCTGAAGGGCGCGGAGCCGTCCCCGCAGGTGGACGAGGTGGTAAAGGAGATGATCCGGCTGTTCGACGACCAGTACCTGGACGTGCGCCACGAGGCGGTGAAAGCGCTGGGGATGATCGGCATGGCCGCCAAGGCGTGCGTGCCGCGCCTCGTGAAACCGATGGGCTACGCCGCCGCGGGTAATTCCGTCACGCGCAACGTCGGCAAGGACTCCATCTGGACGGTCGGGGTGTTCGGCGAGCTGTCCAAGGAACACATAGACAAGATGATAAGCATCATGCACGGCAGCCCGCTTCCCCACGTTATCCGCGCCATCGGCGAGGTCGGTCCGATCCACGAGAACGTAGTGCCGAACATAGTGGACCGCATGGAGAAGGTGGCGAGCGGCACCGTGATCGTGCGGGAGGGATCGCGCACCCATCACATGGGAGGCGGCACCATCACCGAGAACATGATGGCCGGGTTCGACGTGCTGGAGAAGTGGGGTGAGAAGTCCGCCCCGGCCGTCGACTACATGATGCACTTGATATCCCACAAGAATTGGGCGAGGCGCATGGACTATGCGAAGGGCGCCCTTCGCGTGCTGGGCGCGGTCGGACCGAAAGCGAAGAAAGCGGTCGAGACCATAGAGAAGAACTGCCTGGCCTCGAGCGATGCCGAAGTGAAGAAGGCGGCGGAGGCCGCACTCGCGAAAATCAAGGGCAAATGAGGAGGGAGGAAGCCATGAGAGAAGCGTGGCGGACGATGCTCTGTATCGTCGCGGCGATCTGCTTCGCATGGACCACCACAGCTATTGCCGCAGGCGAGGAGGGAGAGGAACCGAAACTGAAGGGGAAGCCGCTGTCGAAATGGATCGCACAGCTCAACCACAGCAACCGCGGACTTCAGGTGAGAGCGGCCCGGACGCTGTCCGAGGCGCCGAAGGAGCTGTGGGCGAAGGTGATACCCCAGCTGATACCCCTGCTGGGAAACGAGAGGGAGAACCTGCGCTGCTGGGTCGCGCAGGTGCTGGGCAACTACGGACCGGAGGCGCGCGCGGCCGTGCCCGGGCTGCTGCCGCTTCTGGAGGGGACGCAGTTCGAGCGCAACCGTGCCGCCGCCGCGAAGGCGCTGGGGCTGATTCTGAAGGACGCGAAACCCGGCAAGGAAGTGGAGAAGGTGGCGCAGGCGCTGTCCGAGAAATACAACGAGGAGTACGACAAGTACTCGGACGTGCGGCGCGAGGCGGTGCGGGCAATAGGCATGATAGGCCCGGCCGCGAAGACGGTGATACCCAAGCTGCACCGCGCGCTGATCGACTACCGGAAGTACTCCCGGGAGCACCAGATGGTGCGCCAGCAGGCTTCCTGGGCGTGCGGGCGGATGGGGCCGCCGGCCAAGATGCACATCGACCGGCTGATCTCCATGCTTCACCAGGAGGGTCACCAGCTTCCCGAGATCGCCTGGGCGATAGGGCGGATCGGCCCGGTCCACGAGAACGTGGTGCCGAACCTGGTGGACAAGATGGAGAAGAACATGAACTCCCCGGGCCTGGTGATGCGCAGCCTCGAGGCGCTGGAGAGCTTCGGTGAGAAGTCGGCCGGCTCGGTCGACTTCCTCGTCTACTATATGAAGAACGGGCGCCCGAGCACCGACACGCTGATTCAGACGCTGAAGACGCTGAAGGCGATCGGGTCGAAGGCGAAGAAGGCGACCGCGCTCGTCGAGCAGTACAAGGACATCAAGGAGTTCCGTCCGCACCACCAGCCCGCGGCGTCGGCCGAGCAGGTCGCCGAGATACGCAGGCTCGCCGCCGAGTTCCTGGAGAGCGTCAAGACCTAGTAGCCGAGCTCTTTCTCCGTTTCGCCGATGGCCTCGTCGATCAGGTCCATGCCCTTCGCGGCGGTTTCCGCGTCCATGATCATTGGCGGGCTCATACGCAGGATGTGCCCCGCCGGTATCCACGCCAGCCCCTTGGCGAAGGCCTTCTGGTAGACCATCTTTCCGGCCTCGTCGAACGGCTCCCGGGTGTCGCGGTCCTTCACCAGCTCCACGCCGAGCAGGCAGCCCTTGCCGCGCACGTCGCCGATGATGGGGTGCTCGTCGTACATGCGGGCCATCCGGTCGTTGAAGAACTCGCCGAGCATCGTCGCGTTCTCGAGCACGTTCTCCTCCTCGATCACCTGAAGCGACGCCAGCGCCGCCGCGCAGGCCATCGGATTGCCGCCGTAGCTGGTGGACGCGGAGATCTTTTCTATGGCGTCCTCGTACGGTTTCCTCGCCACCATGGCCGTGACCGGGAAGCCGTTGCCGAATCCCTTGCCGAGCGTCACCACGTCCGGCAGTACGTCCCAGTGTTCCATGCACAGCCACGTGCCGGTGCGGGCCATGCCGGTGAGCACCTCGTCCGCGAAGAGGAGAATCCCCCGTTTCTCGCAGACCTTCTTCAGTTTCGGAAAATAATCGTCGGGCGGGATGACCGACCCTGCCCATCCCTGGATGGGCTCCAGCACCACGGCGGCCACCCGCCCGGTCGATATCTGATCGATGGACTTCTCCAGGAAGTCCACGCAAAAGCACCCGCACTCCGGGTGCGTCATCTTGAATTCGCACTGGTAGCAGTAGGGCCGCGGCACCAGGAAGAACCCCGGTGCCCGGTAGCCCTTCGACGGGTCCATCTTCGCCAGCGATACCGCGCCGTACGTCTTGCCGTGGAAGTCCATAAAGCAGGAGACGAACTCGTCGTTGCCCGTCGCGGCGCGGCACACCCTGAGCCCCGCCTCCACCGCGACCGTGCCGGAATCGTACAGCTGGACCGCGGAGAGGTCACCCGGCAGTACGTCCACCAGCTTCTCCAGCAGCTCCATCTTTATCTGCGTGGTGAAGTCGTGGCAGTTCATCAGCGTCTTCGCGTAGCGCGCCACCGCCTCCGAGATCTTCGGGTGGCAGTGACCGAGGCCTGTGACGTAGATTCCGCTCGAGAAGTCGATGTACGTATTGCCGTCCACGTCGGTGAGCGTCACGCCGTACCCCTTCTCGAAGCACACCGGGAACAGCTTCACCTGCCCGGAGTATCCCTTCATTATTTTCGACGCGCGCGCGTGCAGCTCCCTGGATTTCGGCCCGGGCAGCTCCGCGCTGACGATCTCCGGGTACTTATCGAGATCGATCTTCGCCCAGTTCTCGACTGCGGCAGTCATGACGTCTCTCCTTCTATTCGATTCCGTCTCGTCCGTGCGTCCGGTAGTAGTCGAGCCCCTCGACCATCGTCTCCAGGTTCTCCCACGACACCCCGGGCGCGATCGAGCTGGAGCCGGCCAGGAACAGCCCGGTCTTCGGTCCCTTCTCGACCAGCCACTTCATTTCGTTCTTCACGTCGTCCGGCGTTCCCATCGGGAGCGTCCGGGTGACCGAGACGCCGCCCCATATGATGAGGTCCTCGCCGTCCCGGCTCTTCATCGCGCATATCCTTTCGTAGTCCATCCCGTCCTCGTACTGAAAGCCCTGGAAGCCCTTCAGCCCGCACTCGAGGAGCCGCGGCACCATGTCCATCAGGTTGCCGTCGCAGTGCCATATCAGCTTGACGCCGGCGTCGCGCACGGGCGCGATGGAGCGTTCGAAGTGGGGGAACCAGATCCGGTCCAAGGATTTGATGTCCACCAGGGTGTGCTTGGAGTCGGCCATGTCGTGGTCCAGCCGGTACAGCGGCGGCAGGTTGCCCTCCCGGTACGCGCGGGCCGCGGCCCTGTTCTGGAGTACCGCGAGGTCCGCCTGGAGAGAGAAATCCTTTTCCATTGCCTCCGGGTACAGGGCATAGGCCATGAAGTAGTTCAGGTAGCCGTAGCGGCCGTAGCGAAGACACGGGAAACTGACGAAGGCGTACCCGGACTTCAGCATGTTCGGACCCAGCTCCTCCTGGGTGCTCCGCTCCTTCTCCAGTATCCGGGCGACCTTGTCGTCCTCGTCGAATTCCTCGACCGCCTTCACGAGCGCCGGGAAGATGAACTTCTCCGTGTGCTCCACGACCGCTTCCGGGGAGTCTATCAGGATGCCGTCGACGAGTATCTCTTCGGCCCCGGTCGTGGCCTCCTTCCGCTTGTTCTCGTAGCCGTGTTGACCCATGGAGAGGGGATTGCGCGGGATGTACTGGTCGCACAGGCAGGTGCCGACGTTTCGGAGCATGCCGAGATATGTCTTCTCCGGCTCCTTCACGTAATCGCCGGGCTGTGCTCCCGCGAGCCGCTCGATCATCGAGTGCTCCATCACCAGCAGAAACGCGCTCGGGATCTCCTTCACCGGCTTCTGGTGGATCGTGTCGAGCGCGAGCCGTGCGTTCTCGCCCAGCGTTTCCGGATCCATCTCATCCCTCCAGGGAGTATTTCTCAGCCGCGGCCCTGGCGCCCATGCCTTCGCGCACCACGTCGCAGAGCGCCTGCTGGAACCGGGCCGGGTCCGCCACCTGTATCGCGTTCCTGCCGAACACGACGCCGCGGGCACCCTCGTCGATCTCGCGGCGCGCCAGCTCGAGCGCGGCGAGCTGGGTGGGCAGCTTGCTGCCGCCGAGCGCCAGAATGGGAGCCGGGCACCCGCCCGAGACCGCCTTGAAGTTCGTCGTGTGGAACGTCTTTACCGCGTCCGCTCCCAGTTCCGCGATGATGCGGCTCCCGCGCAGCACGCCGTCAGCCATCGCCTCGTCGCCCGGCTCGCCGGCGGGAAAGTACTCACCGATGACCGGTATGCCGAGAAGGTGCGCCTCCGCGCAGAGTTCCGCGAACACCTCGACGTTCGCCGCGTCCCGGTCCTCGTCCCCGGTCTGCAGCGTCAGCGACACCAGCGCGATGTCCGCGCCGGCCGCCGCCGCGTCCGCCGGCGACATCACCCGGCACGTCGCGGCCTGGTCGTACTTCCAGTGGAAGCAGTACGTGGTGCTCCAGTTCAGTCGCACCACGGCCAGCGGCCCGCCCCGCTTCTCGAACAGGAACGAACAGAGGGGGAGTGAGCCAGGCGACATCAGCACCGCGTCCACGCAGGAATCGATCTTCGCCGCGGTCGCGGGAATGTCCTCCATGCCCTCGATGGGCCCGTCGAACTCGCCGTGGTCCATGGCGACCACCACCGCATTTTTGCCGCCGCTGAAGAGCCGCTTCAGCCTGATGTCCCGTCCCGTCATGTGCTACCTCCGTTTCTTTCCCGAACCGTTTCGTGTGACGACCACGGTGCATCCCGCCTTCTCGATCGCCTTCCTGTCCTTCGTCTTTATTGCGGAATCGGTTATCAGCGTGTCCGCGATCGAAACCGGGCCGTACTTCACCAGGTTCACCCTGCCGACCTTGGAGCTGTCGGCCACCACGGTGACCACCGTGCTGTTTCTCGCAATGAGCCCGGATATCCGCGCCACCTCCAGGCTCTCGGTGGTCAGCCCGCCGTCCGCGTCGACCCCGTCCGCGCCGAGGAACGCCCGGTACACCCGTATGTGCTCCAGGTTCATCTCGGCCAGCGGTCCGTAGATGTCCTGCGACGTCCGGCGCACCCGTCCGCCCAGCAGGATGGTCTCGATGCCGGGCGCGCCCCGCAGCTCCCACGCGACGGGGAGGGACCCGGTGACCACGGTGAGATTCTCGAAGTGCGTCAGCCGGCGGGCGACGCAGAGCGCGGTGGTGCCGGTGTCTATCAGGACCGTTTCGCCCTCCTTCACCGTCTCCGCCGCCTTCCGTCCGATGGCCTCCTTCTGGGCGTTGCGCACCTTCATCCGGTCGCCGAAGGAGAATTCCATGGGGCGATCGTCCGGGGCGACGGCACCGCCGAAGGTGCGGACGGCCAGCCCCTTCTTCTCCAGCGCGACCAGGTCCCGGCGGATCGTCATCTCGGACACGCCGAGATCCCGCGCCAGTTGGGCTACGGAGGCCGACCCGTCCTTCCGGAGGCGCTTCTGTATCTCTTTCTGTCTTAACGAGATAGACATGATGATTGTTCGCCTATGTTAGAAACGAACACTATCTAACATACTCGCACATCCCTGTCAAGCACTTTTTCAGGGACGGAGTTGAGTTAGCAGGGTCCTGTCACTCTATTTGAATTCGGCGGGGTGGCGTTTCCTGAGCTCCGGGATCGCCCAGCCGCGGCCGGTGGCCTCCAGCCGTTCGCAGTATGCGGCCAGTCGCCCTCTGGCATGCTCCGGACCGCCCTCGGCGAGCACCGTGTCCATGGGGTCCGCGTCGTACGGCATGGACGCCATCATATCGGCGTGCCACTTCTCGAGGATGCCGGCCATCTCGCCGCACAGGTCCGCGTTTTCGGATGCCACGTCGTTCTGCTCGTGCGGGTCGTCTTCTATATTGTAAAGCATCTCGTCCGGGAACAGATGATACCCGTCGTGGTGCGTGCGCATCCATATCCACGGCCCCTTCCGGACGCTCCGCTGGCAGACATGCGCGTTCTGGCTGAGCACCAGGAAGTCGCGTCCGCACGCGGAGCCGTCGGTTATCGTGGAGGCGTAGCTCTGTCCGTCCCATCTCGCCGCCGGCTCCGTCCCGAGAAGCTCGGCCAGGGTCGGGCACAGATCGAAGTTGTAGTGAAGTCCGCCGTCCGCGTGGCCTTTCTTCCCGCCCGGCCACCGGATGATCATCGGGATGCGGCACGTGATGTAGTCCGCCGTCGCGTGTTCCGAGTAGATTCCCAGCTCGCCCATGTTCTCGCCGTGGTCCGACGAGATGATGACGGCGAGATCGTCCATCACTCCCTTCTTCTCCAGCGCGGCAAAGATCCGGCCGATGTGGCCGTCCACGTAGCGGGTTCCGCAGTCGTAGCCGTCGATCGCCCGGCGCACGTCCGCCATGTCCTTTATCTCGCAGGGGTACCGGGGAAATTGCTCCATCGCTCCGCCCTTGTACATGTTGACTTCGTTGGCGGTATGCGGGCCGATAGCGGCACGGTGCTTCTGGAGCGCGTCCTCGGTGAGCCAGTCAGGAATCGGCTGACCTTCGAACGGATTCCCGAACTTCTCCGGGGCCCGGTACGGGGAGTGCGGGTCCCAGTAGTTGACGTGCAGGAACCAGTTGTCCTCGTGCCCTTTTCTCTCGATCCAGTCCAGCGCCGTCGGCGTGATCTCCTCCGCGGATTCCGCGCCGCTCCGCCCGGTGTTGTACATCTCCCTGAAGCCGGCGTAGAACCAGAACGCGGAATGCCGCTCGCCGAACGGGCTGACCGTCACCGTGTAGAATCCCGCCTGACGGAGCGACCCGGTGAGACTCTGCTTGTCCATCGGGTCCTTGAACCCGCGGGTCGCGCCGGTAAGCCGCATGTCCGCGGCGGTGCCGCCGTGGCCGACGGCGCCGTTGTGTATGCCGAACATGCCGCTGAAGAGCGCCGCACGCGACGGCAGGCACGGGGCGTCCGAACAGTAGTAGTTGTCGAAGCGCACCCCTTCATTGGCGATGCGGTCGATATTGGGCGACGTGTCCCGGTGATAGCCGTAACAGCCGAGATGGTCGGGGCGGAGCGTGTCGAGATCCAGAAAGAGAATGCGCATGGTTACCTCCTTGTGGCGCCGGTTGTGAACATATATTCCTACGCCGATTCTCCGAATCTGTCAAGACGCAGGGGCGGCTTTACGCCGTCCGAATACTGTATAATGCCCTTATGGTAAAGAGACTCGAAAGCACGCTTCTGCTCGGGCCAGGCGACTTCTCGCCGACCGGCGCCGGTCTGAAGGTGATCGGGGTATTCAATCCCGGCGCCGCCCGCATCGGCGACGACATCGTGCTCCTGGTGCGGGTTGCCGAGGGGTGCACCGACCGGGAGGACGGCTACCTGTTGTCGCCCCGCGCCGTCGTGAAGGACGGCAGGCCCGTCTACGAGATAGATCGCCTGCAGATTCACCCGGATTCCGGCGCGAAAGACCACCGCAAGCCGCTCCTGATGGACGGCTCCCGCCGCCTCGCGTTCGTCTCTCATCTGGAGCTGGTGCGTCTCGCTCCGGACGGACGTTCCTTGGAAGGAATCACCCGGCACCTCCAGCTCCTCCCGAGTACGCCGCTCGAGGAATTCGGCGTCGAGGACCCGCGCATCACGAAGATCGACGACGTTTACTACATAACGTACGTTACCGTATCCGGCAGCATGGGCGTCTGCACGTCGCTGATGTGCACGACGGATTTCCGGACCTTCGACCGCCGCGGCATCATGTTCCCCTGTGAGAACAAGGACGTGGTACTCTTTCCGGAGAAGATCAACGGCGCGTACTTCGCCCTGCACCGTCCGGTCGGCCGAATCGGCATAAGCGACCTGGCCATCGTCGGGGCGTCGTCGCCGGACCTGGTCCACTGGGGGAACCACGCGTTCGTCCTGGGATGCGCGCGGGAGCCGGGCTGGTACAACGCGCGCATCGGCGCCGGCACGCCCCCCATCAGGACGGAAAGGGGGTGGCTGAGCATATTCCACGGCGTCGCGACGACCTCTCCGGACGACCCCATAGGGAAGTACACCGCCGGCGCGCTCCTCACCGCGCTCGACGACCCGGGCCGGCTGGTGGCGGTGTCGAAACAGCCGTTCTTCCGTGCCGAGGCGGACTACGAGCTGGCCGGCTACGTGAACAACGTGGTGTTCCCCACCGGGATGGTGCGCGACCGGGAGGACGAGGACAAGGTGCTGGTGTACTACGGATGCGCGGATTCCTGCATCGCGGTGTGCGTGTTCTCGATATCGGATATACTTGAATCGTTGTAGGAGCGAGATGATTTTCAAGGGGTCAGAGTCGAATGGCACTGACATCGTCTTAAGCTCCTAATGCTGCGCGGAGTTCCGCGCGAG
>CAYMFW010000101.1:11927-17680 GCA_964389785.1 uncultured Planctomycetota bacterium | reverse complement strand
TCTATTCACACATGCGCTTTACACGTTGTAGCGTTGTAGTACTAGAACCCGCTCATCAGCGTCCGCGCTCGCCGCTCCCTCACACCGCCTGGAGCACGCATAAAAAGGCTAGAATGTGGCCCGTGGTTCTGGTATATTCCCAAATTCTGTTGGATGTGTGGCCCGATAACCAGGAGTAAGTGCTGTGGCTGTACCAAAAAGGCGAATTTCGAAGGCGCGGGGAAGGAAGAGACGCACCCATCAGAAGATGAAGGTGCCCAACTTGTCCGTCTGCCCACAGTGCCGGGAGCCCAAGCTTCCGCACCGCGCGTGCGCGAACTGCGGGACGTACCGGGGACGGGATTTCAGTAAGCAGGAGAAGACCTGAGATCATGGCTGTCGTCGCCGTTGACGCGATGGGCGGGGACCTGGCGCCTGCCGAAGCGCTGATCGGCGCGCTCGCCGCCGCGCGGGCCAATCCCGAGATACAGATCAAGCTCGTGGGGGACCAGTCGACCCTGGAGGGGCTGCTGAAGGAGCAGGGCTCCGTTCCCGAGAATATATCCGTCGTGCACGCCTCTGAGGTCGTCGAGATGAAGGAGGCGCCCGTCGATGCGGTCCGGAAGAAGAAGGACTCCTCCATCGCCCGCGCCGCGGCCCTGGTGGCCGACGGCGAGGCGGACGCGGTATTCTCAGCCGGCAACACCGGTGCGACGGTGGTGGCCGCCTCCCTGAAGATGGGCATGCTGAAGGGCGTCAGGCGGCCCGGCATCACCATTCCGGTGCCCACCACGGTCGGCAGATGCGTGGTGCTGGACGTGGGCGCGAACATCAAGTGCAAGCCGGACCACCTGGTGCAGTACGGCTACATGGGAGAGGTGTACTCGAACGTCGCCTTCGGCGTCGAGAAGCCGAAGGTGGGCCTTCTGAACGTGGGCGAGGAGGACGAGAAGGGCAACGAGCTGGTGAAGACGACGCACCAGATGCTGAGCGACTCGGACCTGAACTTCGTCGGGAACGTCGAGGGGGGCGAGATATTCCTCGGCAAATGCGACGTGGCGGTAACCGACGGCTTCGTGGGCAACGTGCTGCTGAAGGTGATCGAGGGCCTCGCGGAGAGCATCTTCAAGGTGATCGAGCACAGCATGGAGGAGGACAAGCTGCAGACGCTGCTGGCCAGCTCCCGCTACGATCAAATCAAGGCGACCCTGACGTACGACGAATACGGGGCCGCGCCGCTTCTGGGAACGAACGGCGTGTGTCTGATCGGCCACGGAAGGGCCACGAACAAGGCCTATCAGAGCGCCATCACCATGGCGGCGAGCTTTGTGGACAAGAACCTGATGGGACGGATGTCCGAACGCATCACCAAGAGCGGAACAAGCCCGTCGTGACGGGGTATCTCTTTCCCGGCCAGGGCGCGCAGTTCGTCGGTATGGGCGCCGACCTCCACGCCGCATCCCCCGAGGCGAGGAGCATCTACGAGCGGGCGTCCGCGGCGCTCGGCTGGGACGTCGCCGAGGTCTGCTTCGACGGTCCGGCCGAGAAGCTCTCCCTCACCTCCGTCTGCCAGCCGGCCATTCTCGTCACCAGCCTCGCCGTCGTCGAGGTGCTGCGCGCGAAGGGCGTTCCCGGCGCGCAGTGCGCCGCCGGGCTGAGCCTGGGCGAGTACACCGCGCTGGCGTACGCCGGGGCGCTGGAATTCGCGCAGGCGGTTGACCTGGTGAGCCGGCGGGGCGCACTGATGCAGGCGAGCGCCGAGGCGAACACCGGCAGCATGACCTCGATAATAGGGCTCGACCTGGACGTGGTGGAGGCGATCTGCGCGGAGGCCGGCGGCACGGTGCAGGTGGCGAACCTGAACAGCCCTGCCCAGGTGGTGATATCCGGCGAGCTCGACGCGCTGGAGCGGGCCGAGGCGCTGGCGAGCGAGAAGGGGGCCAAGAGGGCGGTGCGGCTCGACGTGGCCGGTGCGTTCCACTCGCCCCTGATGGCCGACGCCGGCGAGAAGCTCGCCGAGGCGCTGAAGAACGTGGATATCGCCGTCCCGAAGATGCCGGTGTACAGCAACGTGACCGCCCGTCCGCTCCCCGAATCCGCCGAAGGCATACGTGAGATCCTGGTCTCCCAGGTGACCTCCCGGGTACTGTGGCAGAAGAGCGTGGAGGAGATGGTGGGCGCCGGGGTGAATGAATTCATGGAGGTCGGCCCGGGCAAGGTGCTTTCCGGGCTGATGAGGAGAATTGACAGGTCGGTGAAGTGCTCCCCCGTCGGCACGGCCGGCGAGGCGGACGCTCTGGGGAGTGGAGAATGAGATTCAAGGACAGCGTGGTGGTCGTGACGGGTGCGGGGCAGGGAATAGGCGAGCAGCTGGTGAGGGCCTTCGCGGCCGAGGGCGCGTTCTGCGCCCTGCTGGACGTGAACGAGGAGGCGGCCAGGGCCGTCGCGGACAGCTTGGAAGTGAAGGCCGCCGCCTACGCGGCCGACGTGACCGACACGGAACGGATGGAGGGGGTCGCGAAGGAGATCGTCTCCGAGTTCGGCAAGGTGGACGTGCTGGTGAACAACGCGGGCGTCACGCGCGACGGGCTGATGCTGAGGATGTCCGAGGCGGACTGGGACCTGGTGTTGAACGTCAATCTGAAGGGGGCCTTCGTCTGCACCAAGGTGTTCGGCAGGCACATGGTGAAGGCAAGGGGCGGGCGCATAGTGAACGTGTCGTCCGTGATAGGGCTGATGGGCAACGCCGGACAGGCCAACTATTCCGCCTCCAAGGCCGGCCTGATAGGGCTGACGAAGTCGTCCGCGAAGGAATTCGCCTCCAGGGGCGTCAACGTCAACGCGATCGCCCCCGGGTACATTGATACCGCCATGACCGAGGCGCTGCCGGAGGAAAGCCGGGCGGCGATGCTGGAACTGGTGCCCCAGAAGAGGATGGGCACGGTGAGCGACGTGGCCGGCACGGTGCTGTTCCTGGCGGGGCCGGATTCGGGGTATATCACCGGAGAAGTAATACGGGTAGACGGCGGGATGTGCATGTAGCCGGAAGAATGGGGGCTGACACGATTCTGCGACCTCGCTTCGCTCGGTGCGTAAATCGAGTCTGTCCCCATTTTTCCGTCCTTGACATCGGGATGCGTTTCTGGAAACATGTTGCATTCCGGTGGTTGAGACGGGTTCTGAGTAGACGTTGAAAGGGAGGTGTAAACGTGGCGGAAGGATCGGTCAGGGACAAGGTGATCAGCATTATATGCGAGCAGCTTGGACAGGAGAAAGAGAAGATAACAGACGAGACTCATTTCATTAATGACCTAGGTGCCGATTCGCTCGACACCGTAGAGCTGGTGATGGAGCTCGAAGACGAGTTCGGCATCAGCATTTCCGACGAGGAAGCCGAGAAAATACAGACAGTCGGTGACGCGATAAAGTACATCGAAGCTCACGCATGACGAAAGCTCGCAGAGCCGTCGTAACCGGTATCGGCGTGCTCACGCCGATCGGCAATTCCGTTGAAACGCTCTGGGACGGCCTTATGAGCGGCCGGAGCGGTATTTCCCGGATCGAGGCGTTCGACCCGACGGGCCTCACCTGTCAGATCGCCGGGCAGGTGAAGGATTTCGACGGGGACGCCGTGTTCGGGAAGCGGGATGCCAGGCGGCTCGATCGGTTCTCCCAGTTCGGCCTGTACGCCGCCGCCCAGGCCCTGGAAGACTCCGGGCTGGAGTTGGACGGCATGGACCGCAAGCGGGTCGGCGTCTACGTCGGCTCCGGCATAGGCGGGCTGGGCACCATAGAGGCACAGCACATACGCATGCTCGAGGCCGGGGTTGGGAAGGTCTCTCCTTTCCTCATCCCCAAGATAATGACCAACGCGGCGGCAGGCCAGATAGCCATCAAGTACGGCTTCCAGGGTCCCAACTGGGCGATCGCGACGGCGTGCTCGTCCGGCTCCCACGCAATCGGGGAGGCATCCAAGGCCATCGAGCTGGGGCTGGCCGACGTGATGGTGACCGGCGGCACCGAATCGACCATCACCCCGCTCGGCATGGGCGGATTCTGCTCCCTGAAGGCGCTTTCCACCCGGGACGTGCCTCCCGAGAAGGCGAGCTGTCCGTTCGACGCGGACCGGGACGGCTTCATCATGTCCGAGGGGGCCGGAATACTCATTCTGGAGGAGGAGGAGCGGGCGAAGAAGCGGGGGGCAAGGATATACGCCGTCTCCGCCGGCTACGGCAACACCTGCGACGGCCACCACATCACCGCGCCGCTCGAGGACGGCAGCGGCGCGACCCGCGCGATGAAGGATGCCATGGAAGACGCCGGGGTAAACCCCGGGGACATCGGCTACATCAATGCCCACGGCACCTCCACCGAGCTGAACGACGCTATGGAGACCAACGCCATAAAGGCGGCGCTGGGCCCGGCGGCGGCGAACGTGGCCATAAGCTCCACCAAGTCCATGACCGGCCATCTGCTGGGCGCCTCCGGGGGCCTGGAGAGCATCGTCTGCCTGCTCGCGCTCGACCGGGGCGTGGTGCCGCCCACGATAAATCTGGATCACCCCGACCCGGAGTGCGACCTGGATTTCATACCCAACGGGGCGCGGGAGCTGGACGTGAGCGTCGCGCTGAACAACTCCTTCGGCTTCGGCGGCCACAACGCCGCGCTCGTGCTCAAGAAAGTGTAGTGAAGCTGTTTCTAGTTGCCGGGGAGGCGTCCGGAGACCTGCACGCGGGCAATCTTGCCGCGGCCGTGTTTCGGAAGGTCCCTGACGCACAGATAATGGGGTACGGCGGCGAGCACATGCGCCGCTGCGGCGTGGACGTGCGCTTCGATCTCACCTCCCTCGCCGTCGTCGGGTTCTTCGAGATCATCGGCAAGGTGGGGCAGCTTACCCGGGCGATGAGGGACGTGCGCGCCGAAATAGCCAGCGAGAAGCCGGACGCGGTGGTGCTGGTGGACTACCCCGGCTTCAACCTCCGTCTCGCCCGTCACGTGCACGAGATGGGCATACCCGTCGTCTACTACATCGCCCCCCAGGTCTGGGCCTGGCACCGCTCCCGGGTGAAGCAGATAGCCCGCAACGTGGACCGTGTGCTGGTCGTATTCGACTTCGAAGTGGATTTCTTCGCCGAAAACGGCATTGAGGCCGCGTTTGTGGGCCATCCCCTGCTCGATACGCTGGATTCGGTGGAAGGGCCGACGATGCAGAGTCCGGGCCGCCGCATAGGTATCCTCGCCGGCAGCCGCCGGGTGGAGGTCGGCCGGCTCCTGCCGATAATGCTCCAGGCGGGACGGATGGTGCGCGAGAAGGTGAGTGACGGGGGTGACCCCGTGGAACTGCTGGTGAGCAGTGCGCTCACCGTGGACGAACAGCTCGTCAACGACCTGGTGGCGAAATCCGGCGTCCAGGCCGAGGTGATCCGCGGCACCGGGAGGAACGTACTGCGCCGCGCCGACGCGGTGATGGTCGCATCCGGCACCGCCACGCTGGAATGCTGCATATTCGGCGTGCCGATGGCGGTGCTCTACAAGGTGTCTCTGCCGTCCTACCTGGCCGCCAAGCGGATGATAAACGTGCCGTACGCCTCCCTTGTCAACCTGATCGCTGGCGAGGAGGTGGTGCCCGAATTCATGCAGGCCGACGCCAACCCCGAGAAAGTGTCCGAATGCATCGTTTCGCTGCTCAACGAGGATGCCGCGGACGCGATGAAGAAACGACTCGCCGAGGTGAAAGCGAAGCTCGGACAGCCCGGGGCCAGCGACCGCGCGGC
>CAYMFW010000101.1:11607-11917 GCA_964389785.1 uncultured Planctomycetota bacterium | reverse complement strand
GGCGGAGGAGATACTGAAGCTGGTGGGATAGGAGCGCGCGGGGTGCTGTGAAAAGGAGGAAGAGGAAAAGATGAATGTCCCCTTTTCTCATTGGAGAGCCGCCCGTACAATAACGGTAACTGTCCCCCTTATTGCTATTGCCGTATGCCTCGCGTGCGCCGGCGCGCCGGCGGCGGAGGTCGCCCCCGCCGCTTTTTCCGAGCCGGCCGACCTGTACTCCGAGGAGTATTTCTCCGCCGTCCACAGGGAGCTGCAGGCCGCGAAGAAGAGCATCGTCGTTGCGATGTACGTTATCCGTGTGTACCCCCAG
>CAYMFW010000101.1:0-11597 GCA_964389785.1 uncultured Planctomycetota bacterium | reverse complement strand
CAGACCACCCCCAGGAGCCCGACCTTCACCCTTCTTCGTGATTTGATCGAGGCGCACGAGCGGGGTGTGAAGGTGACCGTGATACTCAACGGCGAGTTCCGCACCTACCGCCAGGAGGAAGCGAAAAAGGTAAAGGAACGGCACAACAGCGCGGTGCAGATGCTCACCGCAGGGGGTGTCCCGGTCCGCTATTCATTCCACATAACGATATTTATCGGACGTAGTTGTTGGGAGTACACCCCGGAAGGTTATGCGCGCCGTTCGGCAAAAGGGATTTACTGGAAAGAGGTAGATATGATGATAGTGAGGTATGTCATTGGAGCTCTTGCAGGCGCGGCGATTGGAGGTGCCATTGGGTATTTCGGCAAATGTTCTGGAAGTACCTGAGCGATGACTGCCAGCCCCTGGTCGGGGGCTATTCTCGGTGCACTTATCGGGATCATGATGGCCTCTTCCACTATTTCGAAATAGTGACATATGTTGCCTGGACCACGAACCGAAGAAATGCCGAACGATGGGATGAACATAGGCGCGCCTGATACGCAGCGTTCGGTCCTTGAAAGGACCTCTTTTTTAGAAGTTGAATGTCCCCTTTTTTCGCAGTATGCTGTACAGAATTGAAGTGAGCCTACGAGGAGGGACTATGCCATTAGCCATGACGCTTCCCATGCCCGAGATAGTATCGAAGGGCGGACCGATGATGTACTTCATCCTGGCGTGCTCGGTGGTCGCGCTCGCCGTGGTGATAGAGAGGATGCTCCGGCTGTACAGCGTGCGGACGGACGAGGAGCGGTTCACGAACCAGCTGAAGACGCTGATCGGGGATGACAACATCCTCGGAAGCGTGGAGCTGTGCGAGAACACGACGGGGCCGGTGGCGCGGGTGTGCAAGATGGGCCTGCTGAAGCACGACCGGTCGAAGGCGGAAATAAAGGAGGCGATTGAGGATGCGGCGGTGCACGAGATACCGGCGCTGGAGAAGCGGCTTCCGGTGCTGGCGACGATCGCGCATATCTCTCCTCTGCTGGGGCTTCTCGGCACGGTGCTGGGGATGATAAAGGCGTTTCACAAGATCCAGGAGCTTACGAGCGCGGGAAGGCCGGTTGACCCGGGTCAGCTTGCGGAGGGTATCTGGGAGGCGCTGATTACCACCGCGTTCGGTCTTCTGGTCGCTATCCCGGTGTTCGTCGCGTACAACTACCTGGTGAGCCGCGTTGACGGCGTGGTGACGGACATGGAGCGGACCGCGACGGACCTAGTGAACCTGCTCGATCAGAGACGGGAAAGGGTGGGATGAGGTTCAAGAGGAAACTGACGCTCGAGAGGGGCTCGCTGGACGTGACGCCCCTGATAGACGTCGTGTTTCTTCTGCTGGTGTTTTTCATGCTGACGTCGTCGTTTCTGATGCAGCCGAGCATCCGGGTGAACCTTCCGCGCGTGCACGTGGGGGCGCCGGTGGAGGTGCAGAAGCTGGAGATTACGATCGATGGGGGCGATAACATATATCTGGGCAAGCGCCAGGTGACGATCGAGGAGCTGAAGGCGGTCGTGGAGGACTGGGCGTCGCGGGGGTCGAGCCTGCCGGTGTTGATTCGGGGGGACGAGGACGCGACGCTGGGCCGGGTGGTGCAGGTGTGGGATATATGCAAGGCGTCGGGGATTACGAAGCTGCGGATCGGGACGGAAGTGAGATACGATCTGTGAGGAAGTGACGGGGACGCGAAGGAATCGTGTCCCCGGCTACTTGTCGGGGGCGATTTCGCCGCGGCGGATCTTTTCGAGATGGTCGGCGACTTTCCTGATTTCCCTGCGGCCCATCCGGTCGATTATCAGTATCCCGTCTATGTGATCTATCTCGTGCTGGAAGGCCCTGGCCGCCAGGCCGGTGGCTTCCAGCGCGATACGTTTTCCGTTCAGGCCGGTGGCCTGCACTCCGACGGTCTCGGCGCGCTTGAGCTGTGCGCCGATGCCGGGCAGGCTGAGGCATCCCTCATCCCTCTCCGCCACGCCGGCGCGCATGACGATCTCCGGGTTGAGCAGAATGAACGGCTCGTCGTCCTCGAGGGTGCGGACGATGATGAGCCGCTTCGAAATGCCGACCTGGGGGGCCGCCAGCCCGAGACCGGCGTGATCGTGCATCACTTCCACCATCTCTTTCGCGATGGTCTCCACCTCCGTGTTCACCCGCGCGACCGGTTCGGCGCGGTTTTTGAGGACGGGGTCGCCGTAGAGGACAAGCTTCAATTTTCCCATCACTGCTTCTCCGCGGGGAAATCGGTGCGCAACTCGCGGGGGTGGTGGTTGTCGTGGTGCTCGGGAATGTGAAGATCGGAAAGAATTTTCAAATTTTGAGAACGTCCCCGGGCCTCCCGGGCTTCCGTGAAGAGGCGGGCGGCCATGTAGGAGCTTCGGACGAGCGGTGCGCACGCGGCGGCGCGGAACCCCATCCGGAGCGCGTCGTCGCGGTAGGCGTCGAATTCATCCGGCGCCAGCACCCGCTGGAGGGGGAAATGCTCCTCTGTGGGCGGGAGATACTGTCCCATGGTGAGTATCGCGCAGTGGTTGTTTCTGAGATCGGCCATCACCTGCAGCGTCTCCTCCCTGGTTTCCCCCAGCCCGAGCATCAGGCCGGACTTGGTGAGGAGTCCGCTCCTCGCGGCCGCGGCGAGGAGCGCCAGGCTGCGGTCGTAGCCGGCCTGGGGGCGGACCCGGGGGTAGAGCCGCGGGACGGTTTCGATATTGTGGTTGAGGACGTCCGGCGCGGTCTCCGTGACCGCACGCAGGGCGTCCCGGGAGCCGCCGAAATCCGGCACCAGCAGTTCGACGGTGACGTGCGGGACGGACGAGCGAAGGGAACGGACGCAGGCCGCGAAATGGGCGGCGCCGCCGTCGGGCAGGTCGTCCCTGGTGACCGAGGTGAGCACCGCGTGGGTGAGCCCCATGGACGCGACCGCCTGGGCGATTCTGGCCGGCTCGTCGTCCTCCAGGGGGGCCGGAAGGCCCTTGGTGACGGCGCAGAAGGCGCACGTACGGGTGCAGACCGGGCCGAGGATCATGAACGTCGCGGTGCCCTTGCTGAAGCAGACGCCGATGTTGGGGCACCGGGCGCTGCGGCATACCGTGTTGAGGCCGAGCCTTTCGATGCACGCGACGGTGTCGTGAAAGGTGTCCGACGCCGGCACGCGCTGGCGAAGCCACGGCGGGAGGCGCCGGGGGGTCCGGGTCTTCACTCGGACCACCTTCCCGAGGAGGTGAACCCGTGCTTCTCCAGGTCCGCCATGGAAATGCCGCCCGCCTGCCGGTTCAGCAGCTTTTTGACGTATTTGCCGAGCATGTCGGTCTCGACGTTCGCCCTGTCGCCGCGCTTCCGGTGCTTCAGGCAGGTGTGCTCCCAGGTGAACGGAACGAGGGCGGCGGTGAAACCGGAGGAGGTGAGCGACGCGACGGTGAGGCTGATGCCGTCGACCGCGATGGAGCCCTTCTCGACCACGAGCTGCGCCAGCTCGGACGGGAGCGACACCTCCAGCAGGTCCGGCGACACCTTCTCGATGACGCCGATGCCGTCGATGTGTCCGGTGACGAAGTGTCCGCCGACGCGGTCCGACATCCTCATCGCGCGTTCTATGTTGACGTGCGTGTTCCCGCGGATATCCCGGAGCGTGGTGCGCGACGAGGTCTCCCCGCTGACGTCGAACGCGCAAACGCCGGAGGAAACGTCCGCGGCGGTGAGACAGACGCCGCTGACCGCGACGCTGTCGCCGGGACTGACCGGCTCGTCGAGCGCGCTGAGGTCGATCCGGAGCGAGGTGCCGTCCATTCCCGAGGCCCGGGCGACGGTCTCAATGAGACCGGTGAACATTCTTCTTTTCCGAGAACATGCCGAGGACCGCGGGGATCTTCTTGAGATCGTCTATGCAGGCGTCCGCCTCCGTCTCGGTGCGGAACGGATTGTCGTTCTGCGAGAACAGTATCGTCTTCATCCCGACCGACCGGGCGCCCTTCACGTCCATCTCGGCCAGGTCGCCGACGTGCACCGCCTCGTCAGGGTCCACCTCCAGCTCGTCGAGCACCTGGAGAAACAGCTCCGGATGCGGCTTGGTATAGAGGGTCTCGTTCGAGAACGCGAAGCTTTCGAAGAAGGACAGGATCGTGTCGTTTGCCATGACGCGCCTGAGCACGTGCCCGGGCGTGAGGCCGGTGTCCGCGATGATCGCGAGCTTGTACGAGTGGCTGAGCTTGCTGACGGTGTCGAGCGCGTGTTTCATCGGATGGGGAGGCAGGTCGATCGCGGCCTCCTCGAGCAGGGTGGTCATCTCGTCCACTTCCTCGGGCGTGAACTCGACTCCTATCTCGTCGCCCATCGCGAGCACCAGCTCTCTCGGTTGGACGACCTCGCCCTGGTCGCGGAGGTCCCTGAACATCTGCCATGTGTTGTGGAACGTCTCCTCAATCGAGCCGGCGCAGTCGGCGTGCGGCGTTCTCTTGAGGTAGCTCTGGAGACGCTTCACTCGAACCGAGGTTCTGCTCTCCTCGAGCGTCTGGCGCTCGTCGGCGTAGAGCGTTCCCCAGAAGTCGAAAGTCACCGCGCGAATCATGCGTTGTCGACCCGGAGCACCGTTATCATTTTTTGTCCCGTGCAAGTCTCGCTGCCAACTGAACCACTGAACTCCGTCCCCGGTCAATGAAGCAAGCGGGTATATTCTATTCTCCTCCGCCGGCCTTTTCAATAAGCTGTGACTGAATTTCCTCCTGCCTTTACCGCTTGACATCCTGCCGCCACGCGCTATCATCTGGGGACGCATTGCTGCATCGCGGCTGAGGAGGATTCCCCGGTTGCCCGGAATACATCTTAGAATTCTTGGTACAGGTTCCTATCTTCCCCCAAGGAAAGTGACCAACGCCGAACTGGAGGGGATGGTAAGCAACTACGACGAGGAGCGTGCCGGACGCTCGTTTTCCGAATGGGCCGAGGACGTGACCGGTATTCGGGAAAGGCGTTTTGCCGACGGTGAGTCCGCCGAGGAGATGGCACAGAAGGCGGCCCTGGCGGCCATGGAGTCGGCCGGAGTGGACGACGTGGATCTGGTGCTTGCCTGCAGCTTCACCGCCGACCGTCTGATACCGAACATGGCCTGTACGGTGGCGGATAGGATAGGTCAGAGGGGCACCGGCGGCTACGTGCTGAATACCGCCTGTGGCGGGTTCGTGTCGGGCCTGTCGACCGCGTACGCGCATATCAAGGCGGGCATGTGCGAACGGGTGCTGGTGGTGGCGGCGGAGGCCCTGTCGAAGACGACGTCGTTTTCGGATCCCACCACGGCGATAATCTTCGGGGACGGCGCGGGAGCGGTGGTGGCCGGCGCGGACGAGTCCGGCGGGATGGTGAGCCCTCCGTACACCGCGTCCGAGTTCTCCGACCACATCGCCCTGGACAATACCGGCGTGTTCCTTCCCACGGGACCCGAGACGGAGTACGTGGAGAAGACGTATCTGAAGATGCCGGGAGGCCCGCGGGTGCTGAGGAGGGCGATAACGCTGATGGAGGAGGCCGCGCTGAAGAGCCTGAAGGAGAGCCCGTGGGAGCTTTCCGACATCGACTGCATGGTGCCCCACCAGGCGAATCGGCGCATCACGATAGGCCTGGCGGAGCGTATGAACGTGCCCAGAGAGAAGGTTCTTGACACGATAGCGTTTCACGGCAATACTTCAGGGGCCTCGATCCCGTTGGCCATAGACGCGGCCGTCCGGGGCTTTCCGGAGGCCGGGGGCGTTTCCATATCGAGGGGAGACAAGCTGCTGCTTACCGCGGTGGGAGGGGGATACTCCATAGCCGCGGCGGCGCTGGAGTTCTAGGATGCCGGAGCTTTTCGTCAAAGAGGGTTCTCAGGAGTCCGTCGTATCCATGGCGGAGGGCTCTGTGACCGTCGGACGCGCGCCCGAAAACAACATCGTGCTGACGGATCCGGCCGCGTCCGGGCGCCACTGCATGATCCAGGCCGACGGGAGCAAGTACAAGGTGATCGACCTGAACAGCCGGAACGGGACCGGCGTGAACGGGAAGCGCATCGACGGCTCGTCGGAGGTGACGGACGGGGACGCCATCGGTGTGGGGAACGCGGTGATGATCTTCTACGTGAAGGGGGTGCCGGGAGTCTCCCGCCTGACCGTGAAGGGCCCCGACGAAAAGGAGAGCGTGTTCCCTCTTCCGAGCAAGACCGTCGGCATAGGGCGGCTGTCCTCCAACGAGATAAGCATACCCCATCCGGGCATCTCGAATTTCCACGCGCAGATAAGCTTCGAGGACGGGAAGTTCCGGATTCAGGACCTGGGCAGCACCAACGGCACCAAGGTGAACGGGAAGTTCATCACCTCCGCCGACCTGAATGACGGCGACCGGATAGAGATGGGACCGTACTCGGCGGTGTTCCAGGCCGCGGCGGGGGCCGGTGCGGCGGCGGGGGCCGCGGAGGATACGGGAGAGACCGGGGACGAGGCGGAGGCCGTGGCGGCCCCCGAGATAGTCGGCCGCCCGCGGAAGCCGCGGCCGGTGATGAAGCCGGTGGTGAGGCCGGGAGGTGACAAGCTGATCGTCGCCGCCTCGATACTGGTCGGCCTGGGCGTACTGTGGGTGATGATAGAGGCGGTGGTGCTGAGAGCGCCGCAGGGGCCGACCCCGCAGGAAGAGGCGAGGCTGAACCTGATTATCGGAAACGCCTCGTTCGAGGATCCGATGCAGGACGACGGCTCCGTGCCGTACTGGCAGGTGAGAACGGATACCCACTCCGTGGTGAAGCTGACCCGCGATACCGGCAACTTCGGCACCAAATCGTCCCTGCAGGTGGAATGCATGGCCGGCGCCCCGGCGAACGCGTGGGCGCTGTGCGTCCACGCGCAGGACATACCGGTGGACAGCGGACGGGCGTACGTCGGCAGCTTCTGGGTGCGCACGCGCGACCGGCGCGGGCTGAGCGCGGCCGGGATGGAATGGGTGAACAAGGGCAATCGGCAGATCCTGGGCGAGGACTTCGGGCAGGTCTGCCTGGAGGCCGGCGCGTGGACCAAGCTGAGCGTCACCGGTATTCCGCCCAAGGGAGCGGACCGGGTACGGGTGTTCCTGTCCACCTACGGCGGAGAGAAGGGATCGCTCTGGATGGACGAAGTGTCCCTGTACGAATTCCCGATGGACAAGGTGGGTACCGTCAGGTTCGAAGGCCCGCTCGGCGACTGCCGGCTGGTGACGGACCGGAAGGGGGTGGTGTCGCTCTCGACGGACGAGCTGCTGCTGATCCGGCGGTGCGAGGTGTCCGTGACCACCGGGACCGGCGAGGTGCGGCAGTCACTCGGCGCGGTGGCCAAGGGATATCCCACCGGCGGAGAGGAAGGCGGCCTGGCGGTGCGCGGCAAGCTGTACGATTTCGCCACCAGCGCGTGGATAAAGTACGAGCAGAAGGTGCTGGCCGAGGGCGGATCGGCCCGGCTGGAGTACCGTGTATGGCCCGAGGAGGGGTCGCTGCTGTCCGCGATCGAGCTGTTCATATTCCTGCCACCGGACGTGATGGACGAGAGGCGGCTGAAGATGGTGTCGGGCGGGAAGACAAAGGTGGTGGACGGCCCGTTCGTGGACAACAGCGTGAAGAGTGTTTCCTGGAGCATCGGCACGCTGGGGGTTGCGCTCGACACGTCCCGTTTCGACAAGGTGACGCTGAAGGACGGCGGGCGGCGCGGAAAGCTGCTGATTCTCCACGAACGCGTCTCACAGACGGCCCCGGGAACGAGCGCGGACGCGGCGGTCGTGATCACGCCGGAACGCGTCAATGCCCCCTGATCCCGTTCCGGGACTCATCGAGGATTTCAGCGACCGCCGGGTAACCGTGATGGGCCTGGGCCTGTCCGGGGGAGGGCTCGGCTCGGCCCGGTTCTTCTGCCGGGCCGGCGCCCGGGTGACCGTGACCGACCTGCGGGGCGAGAAAGAGCTTGCCGAATCGATCACCGCCCTCGCCGGCTGTCCGGTGAGCCTGCGGCTGGGCGGGCATCGGGTGGAGGATTTTACCGGCGCCGACCTGGTGATCGCCAGCCCCGCGGTGCCGCCGGACGCGCACTACCTGAAGGTCGCCGCCGACAGCGGCGTGCGTATCGAGTCCGCCCTGACATTGTTCTTCCGCTGGTGCCCGGCAAGGATCGCGGGCGTGACCGGCACGCTGGGAAAAACGACGATAACCTCGCTGATGGGGTGCATCCTTTCCGGGAGCGGGACGAGGAGCTGGGTGGGCGGGAACATAGGAAGGAACCCGCTGGACTTCATCGGGGAGATAGGTTCGGATGACCTGGTGGTGCTGGAGATCTCCAGCTTCCAGCTGGAGTACCTGGGGCCCGCCGGCCTGAGCCCGCACGTGGCCGTGGTGACCGGTATCTCTCCGGACCACATGGACCGGTACTCGTCGATGGAGGAGTACGCGGAGGCGAAGCGGCACATACTGAGGCACCAGCGGGCGGGCGACATCGCGTTCCTGAACGCGGGCTATCCGGACGTGCTGGGATGGGCGCGCGATTCCGCCGGAGAGGTGTACAGGTACGGAACGGACGGGGAGGACCTGGACGTGTGCGTGCGTGACGGCGAGGTGTTGTTTCGCGGGGAGCCGATCGCGTCCGTGTCGGATTTGAAGATAGGCGGGCGGCACAACGTAGAGAACGCGGCCGCCGCCGCCGCGGTGTGCAGCCGGCTGGGGACCGGCCGGGAGACGATAGACCGGGGGCTGTCGTCGTTCGGAGGGGTGGCGCACCGCTTCGAATACGTCGCGCGGATAGGGGAGGTGACGTTCTACGACGATTCCGCGGCCACGACGCCGCCGTCCGTGATCGCGGCCCTGGGGGCCGCGGAGCGGCCGATCGGGCTGATCCTGGGAGGATACGACAAGGGGCTGGACGTGTCCTCGCTGATACCGGCGTGCGTGGAGAACGTGGAACGAGTGGTGCTGATAGGGGATTCGACGGCGGCGCTGAGCCGGATGTTCGGGGAGCGCGCGGGCGGCTACCGGGAGACGCACGTGACGACAGCCGAGAGCATGGAGGAGGCGGTGCGGACGGCCGCGGGCGCGCTGTCGCGAGGGAGCGTGCTGCTGTCTCCCGGCTACGCGAGCTTCGACATGTTTCGGAACTATCGCGAGCGCGGAGGGCGCTTCAAAGAGGCGGTGCATTCGCTGGCGTCCTCGAATGGCTGAGATCTGGTGCCGCCAGCTCTTTCGTGGTATCTTAAGAAGGAGTTTGACATATCCATAAGACGGAGGATGACATGGCCGACAAGAAAGTAGACGAAGAGTGGAAGAAGCGGGCCGCGGACGAAAAGGAGGAGATAGACGGTGGGGGAGGGGCGGAGCGCCTTCCGGAGGCCGATTTCAGATCGTTCATCTCCGGCATGGCGACCCAGGTGCTGCTGTCTATGGGCGAGGTGGAGAACCCGATGACGAAGGAGATTGAGAAGAACCTGCCGCAGGCGAAGTACACCATCGACATGCTGCAGATTCTGAAGGACAAGACGAAGGGAAACCTGAGCGAGGACGAGCAGAAGTACCTGGATGCGATGCTGTACGATCTGCGGATGCGGTACGTGGAGGCGTGCAGATGATACCGGAGCCGGACTGTCCCCTCACTCATTCTCGAGGCTCATCGATCGAGTAGAGCCTCTCCGAGGACACGGCTCGACCGACCGATGTAGGGCCTTCGGCCCGTCGGGCGACCCGTGAACCCGTTCGGGGCCAGCCCAACTCCGGGCGACACACGAGTGCGGTTACCCATGCCGCAGTGGGGCGGGGAAAACGGTAAAAACAAGCTAATCGCATAGCAAGCCTAGACTTAACAGCATACCGGATCGGGCAGAAAAAAGATTTCTAGACATGAAGGAAAGTCTTGACAAGGTTTTTGTCGAAATATAAAATATACTTTATAAAGTGTAAAGTAGGTTTTACGTTTTGAGGGTGGTCATGATTCAAGAGGTGAAGAAGTTCTTCAAGATCGGGGAGGTGATGAGGTACTCGGGCCTCTCCCGGCAGACCATCCACAACTACACGTGCATGGGACTGATCACCGAGGCGGAGAGGACGGAATCGAACCACCGGCTGTACCACGAGGACGTGTTCCGGGTGCTGCAGAGGATCGAGGAGCTGAAGCCGACAAAGACGCTGCTAGAGATAAAGCAGGTGCTCGAGACGGGAAGCGAAACCGAAAACGGAGGGACGTATGGCGACGACCGGTTCAGCGGTTGAGACGCTGACGAGACGGCTCGACGCGTCCGCGCTGGAGACAGAGGAACTGAGGAACTCGTACGCCGCACTGCGGGCGACGGTGGATGACCTGAGGTGCGAGCTGGCAAGGAAGGAGATGCAGCTGGAGAGAAGGAAGCGGCTGGCGGCGCTGGGTGAGCTGGCTGCGGGGATGGCGCACGAGATACGGAATCCGCTCGGGGGGATCGGCCTCTACGTGGACCTGCTGAGGCAGGACGTGGAGGGCGACGAGGAGAAGGTGCGGCTGGTGGAGCAGGTGCAGAGCGGCATCGTGACACTCAACCGGCTGGTGGAAAACATGCTGGAATTCGCGAAGCCGAGGGGTGTGAAGAAATCGCGGTGCGACATCGGCGACATGGTGGCGGGGGCGCTGGCGATGCTGCAGCACGAGGCGGAGCGGCGGGAGATAGACGTGTATATCGGGTGCCGGGGCGTGTCGGTGATGATGGATCCGAACGTGATGATGCGCGCGTTCATGAATATCGCACTGAACGCGTATCAGGCCATGGGCGAAGAGGGAATCCTGTCGATCGAGGCCGGGGAGGCGGAGATCCAGGGGACCCCCGCAGTGGCGATCGTGTTCAGAGACACGGGCCCCGGCATCCCCCCGCACGCGGAGGAGAAGGTATTCGACCCGTTCTTCACGCTCAAGGAGAGCGGAACGGGACTGGGGCTGTCGATAGTGCACAGCGCGGTCGAGAGCCACGGAGGGGCGGTCGAGGTGCGGTCGGCGGAGGGCGGCGGGGCCGTCATCCGCGTGATCCTGCCGAAGGAGTAGGAATGGGACGAGTTCTCGTGGTTGACGACAAGCAGATAATGCGGGAGTCGCTCCACGAGACGCTGCGGCGGGCGGGGCACGACGCGGCCTGCTGCGGGTCGGGCGCGGAGGCGCTGGGCGCGCTGGAGCGGGACGATTTCGAGGCGGTGATAACGGACCTGAAGATGCCGGAGATGACGGGGATCGACCTGATGAGGCAGGTGAGAGAGGTGAGGGGGGACGTGCCGGTGATAGTGATGACCGCCTACGGCGCGGTGGGAAGCGCGGTGGAGGCGATGAAGAACGGCGCGTTCGATTACGTGGAGAAGCCGTTCAAGGCGAACGAGATCGAGCAGATCGTGGAGCGGGCGATCGTCCACCGGAAGGACGGGAGCGGGTCGGCGTACGCGGGCAACGCGCTGCGGGGCCGGACGCGGATAGTGGGCGAGAGCCAGGTGATGAGGGGGCTGAAGGAGAAGATATCGCGGCTGGCGAAGCGCAGCTCGCTGGTCCTGATCGTCGGCGAGACGGGCACCGGCAAGGAAGTCGTCGCCAAGACGGTC
>CAYMFW010000100.1:0-17736 GCA_964389785.1 uncultured Planctomycetota bacterium | reverse complement strand
CTCGACGGGAAGGTGTCCATCGACACCGCGGAATGGCACGTGGCTTTCGTCATCGCCAGGAAGTTCGAGAGGGCAACGGCGTACGCGGGGCTGAGATTATCCGACATGACGGTGGACGCGGAGGCGACGGCGGGCGCCAACTCGTACGCGGTCGACGGGGCGCAGGCCGAGACCGGCATCGGCGTCTTCGCGGGCGTCTCCTTCGTTCTCGGACGGGGTTTCTCGGTGGACATCGAGGCCCGCGCCGGGGACGAGCAGGCCTACTCCCTCGGCGTCAACTATACGTTCTAACCTGAAGAACGGGTGGCAGCGGGGCATTCCTGAGCGGGTTCAATGTTCGACCGGCGGTTCGCCGTGAGGCGAACCTTTCACCGCGCCGGTCGAAGATTGCCTCGCCCTTCGGCAAGCTCAGGGCCCCGAGCCCCGTCGAGGGGGAGGCGCTCAATCTCCTGTGGGCGCCGAGAATAAGCGAAGGTATGCCCCGCTGCCACCGGAGGTCGAGATGGGCTAGCCGATGCGCCTGGTGATCTCGTACGGCGCCTTCTTACTCATCTCCTGATACGTCCCCTGAAGCATCTCGGCGAGCAATCCCATGAAGATCAGCTGGACACCCATCAGGATGAGAAAAACGCTCAGGAGGGGAAGCGGCGTCGAGACGAACGTCTTGAGGCCGAACACCTTGAGCAGGATTGCCGCGATGCCGGCGGCGAGACCCAGCAGGCCGCTTCCGATACCCGCGGTGCCGAAGAAGTAGAGCGGCTTCGAGGAGTAGTGTGTCCTCAGCTTCACCGACAGCACGTCGAGCACCACCTTGAACGTACGAAGCACGCCGTACTTCGACCGGCCGGACCGCCGGGGATGGTGCCGGACCGCGACCTCCGCAATCCTCCTGCCCTGCCACGCGGCGTACGCCGGTATGAAGCGGTGCATCTCCCCGTACAGATTGATCTCTTTCACGCAGTCCCGCCGGTACGCCTTCAGCGTGCAGCCGTAATCGTGAAGCTCGACCCCGGTAACCCATGAGATGATCCGGTTGGCGACGGAGGAGGGCAGCGTCCTGGTGAAGTACGGATCCTTCCGGTCCTTTCTCCAGCCGGAAACGACGTCGAACCCCTCTTCCAGCTTCTCCAACAGCACCGGGACGTCCTCCGGGTCGTTCTGCAGGTCGCCGTCCATGGCGACCACCACCTCGCCCGCGGCATCGTGGAAGCCGGCGGCCAGCGCCGAGGTCTGTCCGAACGTGGTCGGGAAGCCGATCGCCCGTATGTTGCCGTTCTTCTCCGAGGCGCGCTCGATCTCCTTCCAGGTCCCGTCCGTCGACCCGTCATCCACCAGGATGATTTCGTAGGTGCCGCCGAGCTTCTCCATCACCGCGCCCGCCGCCTCGCAGAGCGGCCCGACGTTCCCCTCTTCGTTCAGCACCGGAATGACGATCGATATGTCCATGGCACCGCCATTATAGCACGACCGCTCCCTCAGGGGTGTCTCTTCGCTCATTCTCGGCGCCCATCGATTGAATGGGGCGCCTCCGAGGCAAGGTTCGGCCGACCAAGGAACGCGGACCGTCGGCCGAACCTGGAATCCGCTCAATGACACCCCTGAGGGAGCTCCACAGCAGGTGCTGTGCTTATTTGAAGACGTTGACCTTGACGTCCACGCCGAGGTACTGCGCCATGCACCACAGGGTGACGGCGACGGCCTCGCCGGCGATGACGCCGATGAAGAACGGCCTGGCCTTCTCGTACGCGGTATGCCCGCCGAACTTGACGATCAATGTCTTGAGGAGCCACCCGACCAGAATCGGCAGCCACAGCCGGTTCATCATGAAGGGGCTCATCCACGCGACGTAGCCGAGCGGATGGACGAACCAGAGGAACCGCTGTCTCATCATGCACAGGACGAACATCGCCGCCGCGCCCATGCCCACGTAGGACACCGCCTTCCAGTCCGGATGGAGGCCGGGTTCCTTCCCGGCCTCCTCGATGTTCCGGCAAAGCTCGTTCCAGCGGCCGTGTGTCCAGCTGAAGTAGACGTGACGGTACACCTGTATCGCTCCCCGTTCATAGGACGTCGACACATAGACGTAGAAGGAGAGCAGAACAGCCAGGACGATGGCCAGCATGATCGCGGTGCCGAACCGGCGTCCGCTGCAGCGCTTGTCCCATCCGATCTTGATGCAGTTCATGACCGCCGGCAACAGGAAAGCCGGGAACTCGAACATCAGCCCCCACTTCAGAGTGCTCATCACGGTCATGTTGGCCGGCCCCAGCCCTCCCGGGCCGAAGGCGGTGTACGACATGTTGATGGGGTCGACCGCCGTCTTCAGATGGAACAATCCGCCTTCCGCCACCAGGCGTGTCATGGCGATCGCGAACACTATCAGTATCCCGACAATGAATACCGCCAGCCAGAAGAACATCCCGACGATCTCGCACCATCGGGCTATCCCGTAGACGGAAAGGGGCAGCCCTATCGCCACCATCCGGTACGGCAGGATCTCCCGCGAGTCGTCCGCGCTTCCCTTCCGCATGAAGCCCACGACGGCGAGCAGCCCGGCCACCGTCAGGAAGAGGGACATCTGCGGGGTAAACCAGAGCCCGAGTACGCCGCTCCATTCTATCAGCCGCAGCGCGGCGATGCCGAGCATGGCTCCGGCGAATACGAACTTCGTCTGCTTCTGCGGGAACGCGCGGGTAAAGACCTCCTTGAGATGGGCCCGACCTATCCAGAGACCCATGATGGCGAGCATCGCGAGCGCCCCGGCCGACTGGCCGGTGAAGTAGTTCACTCCTCCCATGAAATCGGACTGGGAGCTGGCCATGCCGAGGTAGTACGCGATAACGACCTGCACCTTCAGCAGGATGAAGAAGAACAGGAGAGAGAACGACACCTCCCTCGAGATGAGAAAGATCAGCGCGACCCCCATCGGGAAGTACGAGGGATGCAGCGGCTTCAGCGCGCTCCAGGGGGCCTCCGTCAGGTAGGAGCCCTCCCACGCCCGGTCGATGATCTCTATCTTGGGCAGCCCCGCGTCGGGGAGCAGGGTAGTCAGACAGTTGTACGTATGCATCAGGAACGGAATGGCAAACCCGATCCACACCACCTTGTTCCTGAGGAAGGATCCGATTATCCTATCCCTCTTGTCGCTTTCGACCATCGCCAGAGGTACCTGAGCGGCCGCGAAGGGGAGCTTCTCGTGCTCTATCCACTGCTTGGAGAGTATCGTGGCCAGGCAGATGTAGAGCAGGTACACGAGCCCCACGATGAGCAGCCACATGCACAGGGGTCCCACCCATTCGCTCCACGGTATGTACCAGACCATCATCCGCGCGAGCCACGGCAGCTTGTCCACCTTGTAGGGTATGCCCTCGTAGAACCAGGTGGCCGCCTGCCTGGACCCCGGCTCGAGAAGGGGCGAGACGTACTCCCCGCAGGTCTCGACCAGCTTGCTCTCCCGGTAACGCGAGTCGATGTACGAGATCCCGCCGAACCGGGTGCACAGGTGCATCATGAGCCCGTACGAGGGAATCGCCACCGTACTGAACGTCATGCAGAATATCGTCAGCAGCTCGGCGGACCTGAGCCGCAGCGACTTGCGCAGGAAGTACATCGGCACGTTCACGCAGAATATGAGCGCGAGCATCACCAGTACCGGGGGCCAGGGGAAGTGGGACTTGCCCATGCTCGCCCGCGGCGGCAGGATCTCGATCCGAGCGCTGAAGTAGGTGACCAGGGCCACCAGTATCAGACCGAGAACGATCGAGCGGACGCTGATCGTCACCTGCTCCTGCTCCAGCAGGAGGCCCTCGTCGAAGTCCTTCTTCTTGTGCTTTCGTATGAAATCAGGCTTCATGATATCAATAGAGCAGGTTGGACAGGGATCTCGACAGAAGCGCCACCGCGATCGCCCCCATACCCACAAGTCCCATTCCGCACGAGTATCCCGCGATTATCACCGGGATGTACTGCCGCCACATCTTTCCGAAATGCTTCTGGAAGTAGTACCTGCCGATGAGCGCCCCCGCGAACTGAGGGATCAGCGCATGCGGCATCGTCTCTCCCAGCCCTCTCACCACCCCGTATATCAGGAGCACCGGCAGGCCGAAGATCGACAGCACGCAGTAGGTGAGCAGCCCGAGGCCCAGGCCGATCGAGAGATACGTGAAGCTGAACGCCTCCAGGAACGGCGAGTAGCCGTCCCTCGTGGATGTCGCGAAGAAGAGCTGCCTGAACGCCTGGAGCTCCCACATCTTCTGAGCGAACGGATACGCCGCAGAGGGTATCTCCGCGAGCCGCCACAGGTACTGCGAGAATATGATCGATGACGTCATCACGATGGGGAACACCACGAAGCTGGTCTTTATGATGCCGGAGAGCTTTGTCCCGGTCAGCTCGATCTGACGGAACTGCACCGTCGCCAGGCCGTAGTTGTGCAGCGGTATCGGGGCGAACCATATGTCGATTCCCCGGTACCCGCTCAGTATGAACGTCGCCTCGCGTATCATCGGGATGTTGACGAACTGCCCCGCGATACCCTCCATCCGCGCGCAGACGTAGGATATGAACGGGGTCCACAGGAAGCCGTACACGATGAAGAACACGATCGGGAACGTGCCCTCCAGCAGGTACAGGCAGAGGAGTATGTAGCACGTGGTGGAGAAGAGATAGATGCCGAGGCCGACCCACACGCTGATGTCGCCGCGCACCTTGTTGATGTCGAAGATCTTGGAGAACTCGCTCCTCTCCCCCGGCGGCTTCTTCATGGATCGGATCGCCTTCACGATGCCTATCACCCCCACCGTGACGGAGAGACCGATGGTGAAGCTGACGTAGAAGTCCATGTAGTTTGCGATCTTCGTGGCGATGGTGTCCATGGTCGGATCCCACTGCCGGAGGACGCCGTATCGGAACAGGAACGGGTTGGCGACGAACGTGACGACGAGGCCCACGAACGAGCCGACCACTGCCCAGAACGGCAGCAGCATGCCCATCAGCAGTCCGCCGAGATCGAACGACATACCGGTCGCGACGGCGGGCAGCCACTTCGCGGTCTTCGTCGTCCAGTCCGCCCAGGGTATGGGTATGATCTGGATCGGCTTCGCCAGTATGGCCCCGGTAAGCGCGGGTATGCCGACGTACACCGACCCGAATATGAGCCCCATCATGGAGCCGATCGAGAAGCACCTCCACCGCCACGTTTCCTTGCCTGACTCGGCCAGCGCGACGGAGCCCTGCGCGCCGATGGTCGCCATCGGGAACGGAAGCTTCTCAACGTCCGAGGTGATCCGGTACAGGACGTAGCCGAGACCGAAGTGGTCGATCCTCGACAGCGCCTGCCTGACCACCACCAGGATGATGGCCGGCATGAAGTCCCAGTGGAGCAGCGACCTTGTCGCGTAGGCGCTCGATCCGGGCGGCGGCGCGACCCAGCGGGGGATCTCCGCGGCGATGTTGAGCTGTTTCGCGACCGGCCCCTGCACCAGGTACTGGTTCCACAAGAGGCCCTGAAACGGGGTCGCCATGATGGCGGCGGTCATGTAGAAGAGTACGTATATCTCCTGCTGTCTGAGATCCCGGAACGATCTCTTCGCGATCTCGACGAACAGGATGATCGTCACCCAGCGGGCGGCGGGACCGAGACCCTGCCCCATCATCAGCGCCAGGTACATGGACGCGGGCATCATCAGGAACCCCATGAAGATCGCGCCGACCACGGTCATGCCGCCGAAGCCCTCGTGGAACACCTCGGGCGGCTTCATCAGGTCCCGGAATTCCTGTAGTTCTTTATCCTCTTGCATACCCATCGAGTGCTACCTTGCCCTTGTCCGTGTAGGTCTTCTTGTCATCATCGGAGACGGTATGCCATATGAGGAACTGTTTCCTCACCCGGTCCAGGAAGCCGACATTCAGCCGCTCCCACGAGGCGTCGTAGCCGGAGTGCCGTCTGATCCACAGGCTGATCTCGTACACGTCTTCCTCGTTGTCCGGAAAGCAGTAGACCTCCACGTCCTGGCTCACGCCGAGATCGAACGGGGCCAGCCATACGCGCCCGCCGATCATGTACCCGGATCTTCCGTCCTTTTCTATCTCATCCATCTCGATGCCGGAGATGTGGAACTCCCCGATCGTGGAGTCCAGATGTCCCCGGAAGAACTCGTTGATGAAGGCCATCACCGCCAGCGCGTGGACCTTGTTGTAGGTGAAGGGAAAGCGGACGAGCACCTCGTCCCCCTCGGCCGACGGGATGTCCCACCTGCGGTCCACGTCGGGCGTGGAGAGCTTGGACGCGAGCATTGCGGGGTATGCGACCGACATCAGCACGACCGACATGACCGCGAGAAGCACTCCCACCACCGAAAGTGAGGAGTAATTCTGACTCAGGCCCGCAATCGGGTTGTCCCATCCGAACATGGCCAGGATCGTATTCGTCCGCTCGAGCCCGGCAACGACCGTCTGCCCCAAAAGATATCCCACCATCGCTCCGACCACCGCGTACACGAGCGCCTCCGCGATGAAGAGTGACGCGACGTGCAGCGGCGCCAGCCCGACCGAGCTGTAGGTCCCGATCTCGCTCCGCCTCTCGTACACCGCGCCGAGCATCGTGTTGAGAATGATGAGACCCGCAATCGCCAGCGGAATCGCCAGGCTGCCCGCCCCGCCGACGGACAGGCCCGCCTTCGAGCTCATCAGCGACGTCTTGCCGCCGATCCCCGCGTACACGGTGAGTGAGAGCCGCTGGACCAGCGCGCCGATCTCTTCCTCGATGTCTTCCGCACCCTTACCGGACATGCTGACGGCGATGGACTTCAGCGTGCCGCCCAGGCTCATCGCGGTGACGTAGGGAATCACGGCGAGATCCTGGCCCCTCATGTGGGTGTAATCGCCTTCGACGAAATCCTGCTGGATCATTTCCGTCGCCACCTTCGCCTGGTCAGCATGTTTCTGTCTTTCCTCCGCCGTCATGCTGAAGCTGACCGGCGTGATAAAGCCGTTGTTCAGGTCCCTGATCTCCCCCAGCGCGTCCCCATCGAAGGTCCCGACCACCTCGAACTGCCGTCCGTAGAGACGAACGAACTGACCGGGCCCGACGCCGAGATTTCCGGCGACCTCCTTCGGCAGCAGGCAGACGTAGCGGTCATCCTTCCGGAGCCACCTGCCCGCGGTCACGATCTTCCTGGAGAGCGCGAACACCCTGTCTTCCGCCTCGGTCAGTCCGAAGAGCACTCTCACCCGCCCCGCCTTCGCGCCGTCATCCGACACCAGATCGATGCTGGAGAACTCTCCGCGTTCGGCGGAGGTCATCCACGCGCGGGGCGCGACCGCATCGTCGGGGAACGCGTTTCTGAGAACGTCCAGCTCGACGGGGTCTATGTCGCCCCATCCGACGCCGCGCACGAACAGCCCCTCGTAGGGAGCGGGATGGTCCATCACCACCTCCCGGGCCACGAATTTCGGGACCAGGCTCACGAACGAGAGCATGGTGAACGTGATCAGTACCACGGTGATGCAGGTGAGCCAGGTACGGACCTTCCGGCGGCGCATGTTGGAGATACCGAGCATGAAGCCGGCGAACGCGGCGCCTCCCCTGCTCACGTCCGGGGCGCGTATCCCCCGCTCGGCCAGCTCCAGGTTCTTCATCTGGGCGGCGAACCTGGTATAGACGATGCTGATCACGATTATCGCGAGGCTCAGAATCACAACCGCCACCGGCACGATGCCCGGCGTCTCCGTGAGATCGAACGCCGGATGCACGAAGAACAGGAGGAAGAACATCGCGACGAATACCGCGAAGAACAGGGCCAGCCGGTGGTGGATCTTCACCGCGTTGAAGACCAGCCGCTCGAAGAAGAACGCGAAGGGAAGCAGCGCCAGCATGTAGAACACCACCCCCTTCAGCGTGTCGTTGGCGGTAGCCACTACGTCGTTGTAGACGAGCGTGCTGAGAGCAAGGGAATGGAGGGTCCTGTCCATGAATCGGTCGTAACGCTTCTCCTCGAGCTCCTTCTCCGCTTCCTCCAGGATCTTTTCCGCCTCCACCTGGACGCCGTCGACTCTCTCGTTCGTAATCCCCTTCTCCCGCTGATCCGCGATTCTCTGCCGGTTGAGAGCACACATGTCCCTGGCCGCGCGATAGGGCGTCATCACGATCCTCCGGTCGGCGACCTCGTAGCCGAATCCCTGGGCCTCTTTCTTGCTGGGGATGCTCCCGTCCTCTTTGTGAACGGAGTTAAGGAGCAGGTACCGCACCCCAAGTTCGCCCTCCTTCATGATGATCTTGAACGCGCTCTCCGGAGGCAGGTACACCACGCCGAACGGTTCCTCGATGCTCTCGCCGGACCCGGATTCGATACCATATTCCCGGGGCACTCCTTCTCGGAGCCCGTCCAGGACGGTCATCCGACCCAGCCTCTTCAGCTCGCGCGCGTCCACCGTGAAGTAGAACTCCGAGCACCCGCACTCGAATATCACTCTCTTGCACTCGTGATCGAACCGGGAGGTCCTGATGCTGCCCGGATACTTGCTGCCGTCTGTGCCTCTGTCCGCCGCGCTCGTCACCTCGCCGGTCGCCTCGTCGAGCTGGTACGCGTCCACCACATAGGTGCCTGCGTTGCGCAGCCCTATCACGCGAAACTCCCCGAGTGCGTCGGAGTACATGAACCACTGCCCGCGCACGCCGCACAGGCTTGCCCTGGTTCCCGCCGTGCCGGCCGTCATCCGCACGCCGAGAAGCGCCCCGGTCACCGGACGGCCCGTCACCGTGCCGGATGACACGCTTCGGGTCATCGCCGTTCCCTTGATGGAGCTCATCGTGATGCCGCCCGGGAGCTTCTGCGCCCGGTTCTCCGCCAGCAGATCATTCCTGTCCGCCAGCTTACCGACGAGCTCCCGCAGAAACTCCACCTGGGTCGAAAGCCGCCCCGTCTTCCCGCCCGCCCGCACCGCCTCGAACGTGTCGTAAGGCGTGTCGTACGAGAACCTTCCATCGCCCACCGTGGCAACCGAAAGCGCATGCAGGCCGGCGTGGAGGGTGAACTCGCTTTCGAAGCCGAGCCCCGCCGGGACGAACGTGGACCACCCTCTCGCCTCGAAGGCAAGGTTCACGAAGGGGGTCTCTTCGCCCCTCCCGATCTCCCGGTCGATCTCCTTCGCCATCACCGCCATGCCGCTGTAGATGATATCCAGCTGTTCGTCGGTGTCGCTGTGGCAGCCTCCCTGCGGGAAAAAGGCGAACTGCGACGTGCCGCCGGAGAGCTCGAGCGAAAGATGGAGCCTGATGAAGTACCTGGCGAAGAGCTCCCTGATCTTCTCGCCCTCCAGAACGTGGGCCCGATCCTTTTCCAGGTCCCTGACCCTCTTCGCCAGATCGTCGCGCAGGTAGTCCATGGTCTTGAAGAAGACCTTCCGGTCGTCCTCGAGCCGGTCGCTTTCGAGGGGACCGTCCTTCTCGTTCGGAAGAAGCCGCTCCCACGCGTCCGCGCGGCTGAACTGGGAGAACAGATTGAGTATCCGTATCAGCTGGACCCTCTCAAGCGTGATGAAATCCCTCTCCGCCAGCTCCTCCTCAGTCGCATTCTCCTTCAGACTCAGCTCGCCCGCCCGGCGGGACCTGGCTTGCATTCTGGTCTGCAGCTCGTTCGTGATCAGCGCCTGGAGGCCCTGGTTCGCGAACTCGTCCGCCTTGGCTATGATTTCCTTGTGATCCTTCAGAGCGAGGATCTCCCCGTATCTGGTGTAGTCCTCCACCAGAAGCCCTATCTCCTTCACCCGCGCCTTCGCGTTCTCCTCCGTCTTCCCCAGCACCATGGCCAGCTCCCTGATGCCCCTGTAGAAGAGGAAGTGCGCATTGGTGGCGACGAACGCCACCGTGCGACCGGGCCGGTTCTCTCTGTAGTACTTCGCCAGATCGAGAAGCGCCGCGATGCTTGCCGCCTGTTCCGCGCCGGGAGCGATCGCCGGAACGACGGACATCGAATCGAAATGGGCCGTTATCATCACGCACTGCTCGCGCTTCTTCTCGCCCTCACCGTGCATGATCTTCTTCGCACCGGGCAGGAATCCTATGATGTTCCGCGTCCGGCGTTTCTCCCATGTGACGTTGGCGATGAGACGCGCGGCAACGCCTGCCTTCCCGGCTTCAGCTTTCAGTCCGAGCCCTGCTTCTCTCGAGATCCAGAAGCGGCGCATCACTATGGACGTCTTGACGAACTTGCTCGCGGCCTCGGAGCGGCTGCACATCTCCGGCGCGATGAACACTACCGCCTCGGCCCCGAGCATGGCGGCATTCTGCCAGTTGTCCCCGCAGTCGAACTCCATGAGACATATGGCGCCATTGATGTCTCTTCCGTTGAATTCGTGAAGCTCCCCGGTGCCGCAGTAGACGAGCGGCCCCGTTATCCCCTCCGGCGGGGTCGAGCACGTGCGCACCCCGTTGGGCCAGAGGGAATCGATCCGGTACTCCTTTCCGGAAACGCTGAGGGAACACTTGTTCTGCACCGGGACCACCACGTCGAAATACTGGCTGGTTACGTCGGAGAGCCCTATTTCCTTGAAACGGTCCTCTACGTACTGCGCAGCGGCCTCGTTGCCGGGGTAGCCCGCTATCCTGCTTCCCGATATGAACCGAGGATCGGAAAGCTTGTGGATGACCGATTCGATGGGCCCGCGGTCTTCGGCGGGCGAAGGCGGCTTCACGACACGTTCCCGGACCGGGGGCGCCGGCGTCGTGCGTGCGGGCTCGGTCTTCTTCTCCGGCTCTTCCTTCGGCTTCTCCGTCTCCACCGGCGCCGGCTGGCGCCGTTCCCTGCGGTCCCGCGCCCCCCAGACCGGCGCCATCAGAGCGGCGGTGAGCACTGCGAGAATGGCAGCCGACAGAAATGCCTTGAATGCTCTCGTCATATCCCTCGAAGCCCGGCTATTTCGGAGAAGATCCAGACAGGAAATCTACTATGGATTGCCCATAACGTCAAGATTTCCTTGGCGATTACGTATCCCGCTCACACCAATCCTCCCGCCGCGCCGAGCTTCCGGATCGGCATCAGCCGGCTCGCGACGTAACGGTCGAGCCAGATCTTCGGAACGAGCCCCTGCTGGGCCTTCGCGAAATCCCGTCCCAGCTCCTCCCCCTCCTTCACCAGGGCGGCGAATCCCCTCTTCATTCTCCGGATGTGGTAGGGACTCCTGCGGTCGGGCTCTCCGGCAAGCTCCGAGTGCCGGTGCGCGGCCAGCGCCGCGCCAGTCGCCTTCTTCCTCCACTCCGCCAGCGCGCGCGTGATCCTCCTGCACTCGAAGAAGCGGCTCCCCGCCAGCTTCGCCAGACCCCTCCCGCGAAGCAGCTTGTCCGCCTCGCCCGCGCAGTCCTTCGATACCGTGCCGTTCCACATGGCGGCCGCCGCGATCGCGAGGGCATCGAGCGACGCCTCCAGAGAATCGCACGGTACCACGAACGTGCCGTACCTGCTCCACCCGGTGGCGATCACTCCCTCCAGCCGGCTTCGCCTGCATTCCCTGACCCAGTCGCGTGTGTTCTTCGTCCGGTCCACTATGACCGGCAGGTCGGCGTCTACGCCGTCCGCCCCCTTGAACGCGGACGCGCCCCAGACCGCCACGCCGGCCTTGCGGAACCGGTCGATGGTGCGGTGCCGCGCGGGCGTCACGAAGAGCTCCGGCCGGTAACCCCACGACACCAGGTCCGTCCGTTCGGCGAGCCGTCTCAGTTCCCCCATCGGCCACTTCCTCATCATGTCGTCCCACAGCAGCGGACGCACGCCCTGCGCGTTCACTTCGTCCAGTATCGGACCGACGTGATTCATGTAGAGGCCGGCCTTCCCGATTCGCTTCACGGTCCTGCTGCACCGCGGGCAGGAGCCCATGGACCACACCTCGTCACCGCCCAGATGAAACCGCTCGATGAAGCCGTGGTGGGTCTCCATCACGTCCGCGATCATGTCGAGGACGACCTCCCGGCTCTCCGGGTTCGATCCGCACAGGTCGTCCACGTTCCCGGGCATCTCCTGAAGCTTCCCGAATCTCTTCTTCGAGAGAACCGTCTGCGCGTGGCCGTAGCACTGGACGAGAGGTATCACCTCTATACCGAGTCTCTTCGCCCGCTCGAGGAACCTCATCACATGCGCCCTGGAATACGCCGTTTCGCACCTGAGCTCCGGACAGGTCTTCCACGGGTACGTGTCCTCCCACTCGACCAGCACCGCGTTGATCCGCAGCCGGGCCAGGAGATCGAGGATATCGAGGAGCCGCGCCGGGGTGGGCGGCATGCCCTTGAGATCAAGATGGACGCATCTGACACCGACGACCGGCCGGGTGCGTGTAAGGAGCTTCATAACATGTCCTTTCGAATAGGGATGTGTGCCAACCTATGATTGTACACGAACGCTCATTCCGGTCAATCTTGCCTCCCGCTCCTCCGGCCTGTACCATGGTGAAATGACGGCGAGAAAACCATTTAGCATCATCCTCGGCACGGCGTACGCCGTATCGTTCCTGCTCGTCTCCTGCGCGCCCGTCCGGGACGAGGCCGTCGAGGCCCCTGCCATCACGCCGCAGAAGCAGCCGTCCCGTCCCCCCGTCACGGCGGAGCGAAAGCCGGCACCGGCGCCCCGGACACCGGACGATCCCTCACGCTTCCACATCACGAAGGTATTCGACGGCAAAGTGGAGAGCTTCGATCCCGAAACGAGGGAGATATCCCTCTTCTACGACTTCGGGAAGACGGATCAGCTGGCGGACTGGCGCTCCGGCATAGCCAAGTACACGAAGTCCGAGGTCCGGCTTGCGGCCGAAGGGGAGAGGAGCGTGGACGACGCGGCGATCGAGGAGGGAGCGCTGCACCGGATGAATACCGCCACCGGCATCGGCGTGATGCACGCGGCGCAGTTCTCGGGCGACATCGAGTTCTCAGCGGCCGGCGGTCCCGCGTTCGGTTACGGCGGCGGCCCGGGGGTGCTCTACTACGCCCCGGCCGATTCCCGAAACTACTACACCGTCCGCTTCACCACCGAGATGGACAAGGAAAAGAAATGGCACGCCGTCCTGTCTCACGGCATGTCGTATAACATCGCGACGGAGACCGTGCCCTTCGACCACACATCGAAGAAGCAGGTGACGCACTCGCTGACGATGAACGGCGGGACGCTTTCCTACGCGATCGACGGGAAGCCGCTGGTTACGGGCTGGACACCGGCGCACAAAAAGGCTCCGCTCCAGGAGGTCCGCCCGCTGATACGCGTATTCCTCGTGTCGGGATCCTACGGCCCTAAGGCCGGCTTCGACGACGTGAGGGTACGGGGGACGCTCCGGAAGGAATGGCTCGAAGAGAAGAAACGGGAGTTCGAGCTGATGGCGGCGCTCCGCGACAACGACGCGGCGGCGCGTCTGAAAACCGCGCGCGCTCTCTACGACGTAGCCGAGCACGAGGCCGTCGAGTCGCTCATCGCCGCGCTGAAAGCAGATCCCGATGGCGCCGTCCGGGCGGAAATCATAAGAACGCTCGGTCGGATATCCGATAGCCGGGCCATCGAACCGCTCGTTGATTCCCTGCGGGACAGGGATCCGGAGGTGCGCCGGCACGCGGTGCTGGCGCTCGGCCGACGGGAGGACCCGTCACTCGCCGACCCGCTGGCGAAGCTGCTCGAGAGCCCGGACGAGAAGGTCCGCGTCTGCGCGGCGGTATCGCTCGGAAGAATCGGCGATGCCCGCGCGCTCCCGCATCTCCTGAAGCTTCTCGGCGACAGGGATATCAATACCCGCCGCTGGGCCGCACTCGGCCTCGGAAGGATCGGCAACGAGTCGGCGGTGAAGCCGCTCTTGGGCCTGCTGGAGGACGACTCCGATCTGGTACGGGCTTTCGCCGCGGAAGCGCTGGGCAAGGTGGGCGACGTCGACGAAACGGAGGCGCTGGCCGTGCTCAAGAAGGACAAGAGCGCGGTCGTCAGGAGAGCGGTCTCCCGGGCGCTCTACGATATCAAGGGGAAGGCCCGCATCCGCGAGGCGAAGAAGAAGGCCCGAAAGGAAAAGAAGAAGCCCGGCACGGCGTCCGTGAAGAAACCGGTGGAGATAGACAGGGTCCTCTCCCGTACGAAGGACACGGTCCGTGAGAGCGTGGAGTGGCTCGTGTACGAGAAGAAGTTCGTCGCCAGGAAGGAGCACGGAAAGGTCCGGAGCTTCCAGGAGTTCCTCGATATGAGGGCCATCGAGAGCGTGAAGGTCAATGCCCTCGCGTTCACCGAAAGCTCCGTGTGGGCGGCGACCGACAAGGGGGTCTTCTGCTACGAGCGGGGCTCCGGCGGATGGGTCGAGTATGCCGTGAACCGGGAACACTTCGGCACGGCGGTCGATTCCGTCGCGGCCGACGACAAGGGAAACATCACGTTCACGATGAAGGTGGAAGGGGCGAAGAAGACCTACGTGCTCGACACCAGGGCCTCCGCCTGGAGCGAAAAATAATCTCGTTTCCATGTCCTTCCGGAAGTGTCACTATCCCCGGGCAGGGACAACACCACCACAGAGGGATACATGAGCAGTAACGATACTGACACGACCGAGCTCAAAAGACAGCAAGTTCTTGTCAAAAATACACTTGCGGGAAACAGACGCGCCTTCGGCAAGCTGGTGAAGGTGCATCAGGCGGAGGTGCGGGCCTATCTGGCGGTCCGCCTCCGGAACGTGCACGACGTGGACGATCTGGCTCAGGAGGCCTTTCTCGTCGCCTACAGCCGGCTGGACCGCTTCGACCCTACCCGTCCCATGGGCCCCTGGCTGAGGGGCATCGCCGAGAAGCTCTGGCTCAACCACATCCGCAAGCGGCGTCCCGCCCCCGTCGGCCTCGGCGAACAGCTCGAGAATCTCGTCACTGAAAGGATAACCCGCCGACTGAAGGAACAGCCGGCATCGGCCGTCGTGACCGCTCTTCGTTCGTGTCTGGAGTCGCTGACCGAGAAGGCCAGACAGATGGTGGCGTGGCGCTACGAGGAGGGGCTGGATATCGCCGAGATAAGAAACCGCCTCGAGAGCAAGCACTCGGCGGTGACCATGGCCCTCTTCCGGGTGCGGCGCCAGCTCATCCGGTGCATAAGGAGCCGCCAGGGCAAGGAGGGCGCCAGTGCCTGATATCAGCGAGAGAGAACATCTCGCCGCCCGATTCATCGAGGGAGAGATATCCTCGCAGGAGGCGTCGGTCATCCTCGAGGAGTGCGAGCACGACGAGGCGTTTCTGGACGAGCTCGCCGACCAGGTGGCCGTCGAGCGGCTGCTGCAGCACGAGGGTCTCTCCGGAGACGCGGCCATCTTCGTGTCGGAAACGATCGGGCGGCTCGACGCGGTCGACAGCGGCGAAGAATGGATGGACGGCCTCCTCAACAAGGTCGAAGCCCGCTCGAAGCCGTCCGCCCGCCGCCGGAAGCGGCGGCTTGTGCCCTGGATCGTCTGGGTATCGGCCGCGGCCTGCCTGGCGATCGCAATCGGCGCCCTTCTTCATACCCCCCGCCGGACCGGGATACCGGCCGGGAAGATCGTCGCGTACGTCCAAACGACGAATCCCAACGTGCTCGGCCGAAGAGGCGACGGGGCGGAGTTCCTCGTGCCCGGCGCCGTTCTGCAGCCTGGCGACAGGATCGAAGTCGGCTTCAGGGAGGAGCTGACGCTCGGCTACAAGGGCGAGAAGACCGTGCTGCGGGTAAACGAAGGGACGACGCTCGCTATCGGCGCCGCGGACAAGGGCAAGAGAATCGATCTCATCTCGGGAGAGATCGAGGGCGACATATCCCCGCAGCCGGACGGCAGGCCGATGATCGTGATGACCCCGCACGCGAAAGCGGTCGTGAAAGGAACCAAGTTCTTCCTTTCAGCGGGATCCGGATCGATGACGATCGCCGTCAATGAAGGCCTGATAATCGTAGTTGACCTGGCGGACGGATCATCCGTTGACGTCGCGGCCGGGCAGTACGCAAGCGCCGGACCGGGCATTCCCCTCACCGCCAGGAATCAGCAGACGGTCGAAGAGCTGCTCGGTGAGCTTCTCCGGAAAGCGGCGGGCGTAAAGAGCGTCCCGGACCTCGAGGCGCTCGATACAGTCGCGCGATGGATCTTCAAGAAGGAGCTGGAGGAAGGGAAGGGATGCAGGCCTTCCGTTCTCTTCGGCCTCGGCCTCGCGTGGGCCATCACAGACAATCCCAAGGTCGACCGGCAGGCCGAGGACCTCCGATTCGTGCTCCGCCTGGCCTCGGATGCGGCGTCCTCGGATAGATCGCCGACGGCGGAGACGGAACGGCTCGCACAGGCCTACGCATCCGCCAGGCGAGCGGCCCGTCAGCTGTACTACGACGAGTGGCGCGCCGCGATGGAAAACATCGCCGACAGCTGTGTCGAGCGCGGGCTTCTCGGCCTGGCCGACCTTCTCCGTTTCGAGATTATGTACGTCGAGATGTATGAACGCGGGCTGTATCTGCATGCGAAGATCTCCCGGAGCGGCAGTCCCGAATCCCTCGCCGCCCTTCCCGCCCACCGGTACTTCGATCGGGCGCTCAGCCCGATACTCACGGCCGTTCTCGCGCGGCAGGAACGGCTCGCGGCAGGTGCCGATTTCACGTTCTCGTCCGGCGAACGCACGTGGGCGGGGGACAGGGAAACCGACCCGGCAACCGGCAGAACTCTCTCCCACCACATCACTCAGACAGACCCCGTGGCCCACACCGCGGCGATCTTCGACCATATCGTGTTCAGCAACGTTGTGATTTCGGGTCGAATCAGGATGAGAGAGACCCGGGCCACGTCCGGACCTCCCTTCAGCATGGGTGTTGCCGGACGGGACGCCCGCGGCATACAGCAGCTAGAAGGCAAGGGGATCGACCTGAAATTTCTGGAGGGGTGGCAGTACGACAGACGCTGGATGTGGTTCAAGACGCGCATCTTCCACGAGGCCGAGAGCGACGAATACGTGATATGTCTGTGGGCATGGCTCGAGGGGGCACAGCCCTTCGAGCTGACGGAGAAGGGATCGGCGGACCTGCTCGATCAGCCGACGACACTCTATGTGGACAATCCGGCAACGGAAATCTTCCTCGGCCGCCGCGTCAGGAACGTCAAGACCAGGCCCTGTAAGCTGGAGTTCATAACATCCCACGCGTCCGTCGAGTGGCGCGCGCTGACTCTGGAGAAGATAAAGGAATAGAAGAACCCGCCGCCCCGGCCTTGGCGGGATGAGGCGGCGGGTAAAGGACGATCGAAAGGAGAGAGGCATATGAGCGTACACCTGGCTCCCCCGCGACCGCTCCCCCATTCTACCCGCGCCGGCGCCGCCGGGCAACACACCGGATGGATGAGGGTGCTGCTGGTCAACTCGAACCGCCTCCGGGTCCCCTGGCCGATGATCCCGTTCGGCCTGTGCCGTATCGCGGCGGCCCTGGAGAACGCCGGGTACACGGTACGGGTGCTGGACCTGTGCTTCTCCGAGACCCCCGCGGAGGATATCCGGTCGTCCGTCACCGACTTCGAGCCGGATCTGATCGGCATCAGCGTGCGCAACATAGACAACGGTACCGGGTACCGAACGAAGTTCTTTCTCGAGGATGTCCGCAGGGACGTCATCGGCCCGTGCAGGGAGACCTTCGACGGCCCGATAGTGATAGGCGGACCCGCGGTGGGCATCAACGCGGAGGAGATGCTCGAGTTCTTCGATCTCGAGTACGCGATACGGGGGGACGGCGAGGAGGCCATCGTCGACCT
>CAYMFW010000099.1:0-18034 GCA_964389785.1 uncultured Planctomycetota bacterium | reverse complement strand
GTTGGGGGCCGGGACTACCACGACGCCCGTCATCAGCGCCAGATATCCCCCGTCCGAGCTTCCGGTCACCACGAGCCGGTTGGGGTCGGCCTGGAACAGGCCGGGGCCCTGCTCCCTGATCCACTTGATGCCGTCCTTGACGTCCTCGAGAATGGCCGACAGCTTCACCTCGGGGGCGAGCCGGTAGTCGAACGAGACCAGTATGTAGCCCTGTCTTTCACAGTGGTCGTAGAGCTCCTTGTGCGGCTTTTCCCGCCTGCCGTTCACCAGACCGCCGCCGTGATACCACACCGCGACCGGTCTCACCTTCGTGTCTTCGAATCGGTATACGTCTGCCTTTATCTCTATGTCGGCGACTTCCTTGTAGGTATATTCCTTCTTGACCAGCTTCGGCAGATCGGCGATCGCCGAGGGTGCGAGAATCATGGCGATCAGGACGGACGTCAGGATTGCGTGCTTATTCACTATTCACCTCCTTCTAGCCCGAATTTCCCGCGCCTGCGGCACGACAGACCCGAGCCGGGGCATTATAGCAGAATACAGGAATTATGGAACTGCGGCGGCATGTCTTCCTGTCTTCGGGTCGCCCGCCGCCCGGACGATTCCCGAACCCGGGTCCACACACAGCATTACGGGCACTCCTACCGCCTTCTCCGCCGATTTGACCAGGTGGCCCCTCCGCTCCAGTTCGCGGCCGACCGTATCGACAATCTCCCTATCGGCGACGATCCTGCCCGCTTCCACGATCGTGTCCTCCCGCTTCGTGTCGGAGCGAAACGAATTCTGGTGGTGGGCGGTCTGGAAGCGGGGGACCAGCATAGCCTCCGCCGGCTCCATGCCGAACTCGACGTGGTCCAGCAGCAGGTTCAGCGTGGTCTGGTCCTGAAGGTCCCCGCCTGCCACGCTGATCGCGACGACGACGCGATCGTCCTTCGCGACAAGGGTGGGGGTGAGGGTGAGCCGCGGCCGCTTGCCCGGCTGGATGATGTTCGGGTGTCCGGGGGTGGTGTTCAGACAGCGCAGCCGGTTGCCGTGCGCTACGCCAAGCTCGCCGCAGACGAAGTACGGCCGGTTCGCGCTCGGCGTCACCGACACCACGTTTCCCCATCGGTCCGCGGCGACGCAGGTGGTGGTGCCGCCGACCAGGAACGACCGATCGGCCGGCCGGAACTGAGTGGATGCGCTTTTCATGTCCACCATCGAGCGGCGCGCCTCCGTGTATCCGTCGGAGAGGAGGATGTCGAGCGGCGTCTCGACGAAGTCGGGGTCCGCGTAGTACCCGTCGCGGTCTGCGAACGCGAGCTTGAGCGCCTCGACCGCGGCGTGCACATAGTCCGCCGAGAGGTGTCCCATCCCCTTCAGGTCGAAGCCCTCGAGAATACGCAGCGCCTGGCACAGGCCCGGCCCCTGCGTCCACGGGCCGCACTTGTACACGGTGTACCCGCGATACTCGATCGATACCGGGTCGCGCACCTGCGTTTCGTGCGCGGCCAGGTCCTCCCGGCGGAGGAATGATCCCTCCTTCTCGTACCAGCGGCACAACGTTTCCGCGATGTCGCCCCGGTAGAACCGGTCGCGGGCCGCGACGAGTCCGTCCTCCCGGCTTCCGCCCGCGTTCAGTTCCGCCTCGACGAGCTTCCGGAGGGTGGCCGCCAGAGGGGCGTGCCAGTCGTCACCGCCCGCGTCGAGCAGGGTCAGCGTGGGGGATACCGCGCGCTCGAAGGGCATCGTGCCGTAGAGCCGCAGCGCGGTGACGCAGAGGTCCACCATTCCCGGCACCGGCGTCGCCTTCATGTCGCCGTTCCAGGGGATGCCGTTCTTCAGGTACCACTGGATCGCCTCCGGGTCCCGCGGCGCGGCTCCCTGGCCGCGAAGCGTCTTCACTTCTCTCTTCGCGGCGTCGTATATAATGAGCGGCGCCTCCCCGCCGATGTTCGTCAGGCCGTAGTCGGTGACCGCCAGCGCGAGAACGGTGGCGGCGGCGGCGTCCGCGGCGTTGCCGCCGTCGGCGAGCATCGAGACACCGGCCCGGACGGCGGGTCTGCCGCCGGCGGCTACTACGCCGTTCGTGCCTTCGGCCTTCCAGTCGTCATACATCGGCTGTCCCCATCTTCCTGTATTGTTCGCGGTAATACTGCGTGCCGAAATGCTCCATGTCTTCTATCAGGAAGAACATCCCTCCGCCGCGCCAGGTATTCCCCTTGTCCAGAAAGTCCAGGACGGCCCTCCGGAGGCTGGTGTCGCGCGGGGCCGTCTTCGGGTCGAACGGGTCCTGCAGGAATATGAACCACAGGCCGTCATTTCCGGAAGACGGCACCGGATAGAGGTACAGCTCCTTCTGGTAGCGTACCAGATTCGCCGTGGGAGGAAGGATCTCCTCGAGTTGGGTGTTGAATAGCCAGGAATTGCACACGATGGCGACCGGGTGCTCGTCGGGGAAGCGGCGTCTGAAGAATTCGACGGCGCCGCGCATCGAGCTCGTGTATGCATCCGGCGTCATGCCGCCGCCGGAGGGGATATGCATCTCCAGCACCGGCGTGCCCGTGGTCAGCACGTGCGTCCACTCCGACAGGGGCAGCGTCACCTTGCGGTTCTCCGCCGCGCCGAGAGGGGATACGGGATATCCCGAGACCTCGGTGTCGGTCGTCTCCAGCGTGGCCTTCCACCCCGTATGAAGCGTTTCTTCCGAGGGGTCGGTCTGCTTGAATCCGTCCCGGGTGAATCTCGAGCCGTCCGGAGCCAGTGCCAGCGTGTACCCGTCGCCGTTCCGCCGGTACGCCTCCGCGCCGCCGCGCCACGGCTTCAGCCAGTACTCCATCCGGCCGATCCGGAAGTACCGGCTTTCGTCCACGTAGTGCCGTATCCAATCGAGCTGGCCCATCACCAGGCCGTACCGGCCTTCGTGGGTCGGCCGGTAGTTCTCGCTGAAGAGACGGATCTGGGACGCGGTGTCGTGCGTCACCTCTTCCTCGACTTCCCATGCCGCGTGGACTTCCTTCAGTTTCGGCACCATCGCGAGCGCGACGAGCAGATGGAAGCATCCACACAGCTCTTTACCGAGGGACTTTTCCAGCGTCGGCCAGCCCTGCATGGACAGGCCTTCCTCTTCCCGATAGTAGATGAACCGGTAGCAGTGCCAGGCGAGATGCAGGAGATGGGGATCGGAAATCACCCGTTCGGCCGTGCGGCGAAGCGGATCGTCGACGGAATCGTCGAAGCCGCAGTACGTCCGGCTCTCTATGAACTCTGCCGCGTTAAGAAACGACGGGACCTCATCCGGGAAACATTCCTCGGACTTCTCCCACCGGAGCCGGACCGCTTCGAGGGATGCCTTCTCGCCCAGCGCGTTGAGTACGTCTTCTGCGTTCACCCTAGCGTAACGTCCACCCTGTGCGTGCCGCGCTTCCAGGCGGGGACAAGGTTGTTGTCCAGGACCTTTCCGTCAAGCTTCAGCCGCTTCACGCCGCTCTCGACGCCGTCCGGGTTGCGCACCGTAATGACGTACGTCGCGCCGCGGAACTTCCGCGTCACCTCGAAGCCCTTCCAGCCGGCCGGGATCACCGGGTCGATCCGCAGCCCGTCGTAGTCGGGCTGCACGCCGAGTATCCCCTCCAGACACTGGAAGAAGAGCCACGACGTCGAGCCGGTGAACCACGAGCTGTCCGAACGGCCGAACTCGGGGTTCGACGGACCGGTGAAATACGTGGTACAGCCGAACGGCTCGCAGCCGGAGTTGGGGTTCTTCGGATTGGTCGGCACCACGGAGTGCCACGCGTCGACCGCGCACGTGCCCATCCGGTACCGCGCGAGCGCGGCGATGAGGAACCCGGTGCCGTGGACGTACGACGCCGCGTGCTCGTACGTGCCGCGAGGCATCCCGGTGATGCGGCCTATCGAGCCATCGTACTTCGTGTACTCCGAATGGTGCACCAGGATACCGACGTCCGTCACCAGGTAGTCGTAGACGGACCGCCATACCTTCGCTTCCCGGTTCCCGGGGACGATGCCCTCCATCAGCGCCCAGGTCTGTACGTTCGCGTAAATCTGGCCTTCCCTGTTCTTCTTCGAGCCGACCGGCGTACCGTCGTCCGTGTACCCGTAGATGTACCAGCCGCCGTCCCACGCGTACTTGTTCACATCCTTCGCCAGCTGCCTTCTCCAGCGCTCGAACTTCGCCGCCTCGGCCTTCCTGCCGATGTAACGTGCTATCTCGGCGGTGAAACGGAGTGCCCTGCACGTCGCGATGGTAAGCCACGTGCTCTCGCCCCGGCCCTTCCCGCCGCCCAGGTTCAGCGCGTCGTTCCAGTCGCCCTCGCCGACCAGGCACTGCCTGTGCCGGCCGCGGTGCTTGTACAGGAAATTCACCGCGCGGCACGCGTGGTCCCACACCGTCCCCTTGCCCTTGTCGAAGTAGGGCACCACCTCGTTGAGCAGGCCGGTGTCGCCGGTCTCCTTTATATAGGTGGAGAGGGTGTCCGCCATCCACGACACCCCGTCGCGCGCGTCGCGCAGGTCCAGCCCGAGACCCATGGGGATGTAGCCCCGTATCCCCCGCCCGTCGGCGTACTGGTGAGCCAGTATTCCGAGGATGCCCTCCCGGCACTTCTTCGCGTCGAACGGCATGTAGCCCCGGCAGTACTGGAGAATGTCCCGGTATCCTATCTTCGCGCCCTGCCGGAACCGCATGGATATGTCCAGGCAGTACTGCGTCCAGCAGTTCATTCCGAGCTGCATCAGGTAGTCGTCCGGTATCCGGGTCTGCACGACGGTGCGCTGCTTTTTCCAGTAGTCCCGGACGTTCTTCAAGGCTTTCGCGACCTCGCTCTTCTTCAGAAACCGCTTCGCCCACTTGCGCACCAGACTTCTCTCCGCCGCCCGCCCGGTGAGCACGTTGAAGGATTTCGACTGCCCGCGCTTCAATGTCATCTTCGTCTTGAACGCGCCGACGCACCAGTCGTTTTCCGTCGGGGAATTCGACAGTCCCTTCCTCACCCCGTCCGGCTTCAGCCGCTCCTTGAGCGGCCCGTAGAACCGGCGCCTGCACGTCTCGTAGCCGTCGATCTTCGCGTCGCACGAGAAGAACGTCCCCTTCGGCGCGTTGTAGTTCCTGTCCTCGAAGTGAATCGTCTTGATGTCTTTCACGTAATTCGCGTTGAAGTGCCAGTGAATCTGCTTCGTCGGGAACTCCACGACCGGGAACACGGACAGGTTCCGTGTCCTGCGGCCGACGTTCTTGAGGGTGACCGTCCATATCTCCACGTCCGCGTCCCACGGCATGAACGCCCGCATCGTGAATTCGATGTCGTTGCGGACCGCGTGTATCGTGCTCACCCCCGGCTCGTGCCTGCAGTAGAAGTCCTTGAAGCCGCGCTCGCCGGGCTGGGGATTGCCCGCCCAGTACTTCCCGGTATCGTTGTCCTTCACGAACACCAGCCGGCCCCGCGACGGGTAGGAGGGGTAGTACTGGAACTCCTCCCAGTTGGTGACCTGCTCGTACCCCTTCGATATGAAGAAGATGAACCCCTGGCCGCACTGCGAGAACAGCCCTGCCGTATACTGGTTGCCCAGCAGGTTCATCCACGGGCGCGGCGTTTCGGTGGACGTCACGTAGTAGCTCAGCCCGTCTTCGCTGAAGTGGCCATGGGTGATCGGTCTGTCGGCGCCGGGAACGTGCTTGCGGACTTTCTTCATGGTTTCCTCCGTTTCGTGAGCGTCGAGATTCCCTGATTTCCGAAACTGAATTCTAACAGCGATGGGGCGGGGGTCAAGAGCCTAGGGCGTTCTCACATATCCAGCCAGATCGGGCTGGACCACTGGGTCTGCAGGTTGGAGGACTGCACCTTCACGTAGTACGCGACGAAGGGATCCGGATGGTGCCGGGCGTCACGGATCGCGATGGAATCGACCGCGTCGCCGTCCTCGAACGAAAGCCGCTGAACGGTTCCCGTCGTCTTTCCGCTGCCGAGCTGTTTGCTGTCGATCTCGACGCCGTTCCGGACGAGTGATACCTTCACCGCGCCCGTCACGTCCGCCGCCGTGAACGTCACCTCTACGGCACGCGACTTGAAGAGCGGATCGGTCTTCGATACGGTGCCCTCCTGCCCCATTGCGAGGTCCCCGATCTTCACGTCGAGAAGCGTTCGCGCCAGTGTTGTTCCATATGTGTTACGCGATGTCAGCGCTTCCCACAGCGCGTTGCGTGTCAGAGCCTTCGCGCGAACGGCGGCGAGGCCCATGTGATGGAACCCGCTCGCCGACGCGAGCCCGAGAGGGATGCTCCAGTTGCGGCTCTCGCCTCCGGGAAGCGTCGTGTGATCGTCACTGGAGCAGATGACGCCGTACCGGCATCCCGACTGCAGCGCATCCGTCAGGTACGACGGGTTGTCCGTATTGCCCCCGTGTAGAGGATACTGATTCACCCGCTTCTCGGAGGAGCCCCACGCGGAGTACACCTCGAAAAGCGGCTCGCGGGCGGGATCGTACGTGTCGTTGTCGAAGCTGCGGAACTTCCCGGCCCTGCCGGTGTGATGCGGCACGGAGAAATACTCGTGTCCGTTCCCGTCGAGCCACGTCCACAGGTCTTCGAGCCTGACCTCCGGCTGGGTGCCCTTCATGTCTTCCCGGTCCAGCCAGAAGTACGGCGCGTCCGCCTGTCTGTAGTAGATGTTGTTGTCGCCGCCGAAGCCGGTCTTGTGGGAGCTCTCGAACGCGAGAAGGGGGATGAAACGGCCCGCGTCTTCATAATCCCGCACCAGCTGCTGCAGGCGCTCCCACCGTCCCTCCTCAGAGGCGATGCCGCGAAGATGGTCCGCCGCCGCGGCGAAATCCAGGTGCGCCGCCTCGCGGGCGAACTGGTATCCGAATTCCGGGTCCCGGCACGACCACGCCGTGCAGTTCGAATACGTGGTGTGGATGTGGAGGTCCCCCCAGAACACCCGGTAGGGGGGATCCCGGAACACCCAGGCGGGATTGGAGCCGACGGAATGGCCGGTGTTCCCGACCGCCGCCTTCACCCGCGCCAGTTCCGGGCCGGTTGCCTTCAGGTCCGGTATCTCGATCATGCCGCCCGACGACCCGTCGAACGACACGCCGGCGGGGAGTCCCTCGACCCCGGGCGACTCATCGAACCTGATCGGGTGTGGGAAATCCTCCGACGGAAGGCCGTCCGGTCCGAACGCGATGACACGCAGCGAGAACGTTTCTCCCTCGCCCAGAACCGATGGGATCGTCAGCTGAAGCCGCCGGCGCGTCAGAAGCGCCACGTCTTTTGCCTGTTTCAGAAAGTCGGATTTCATCGTTGCTCCCTCCGGATCCGTATCAGTGACGAGGCCTTCCTATCCTAGCAGATGGTGAAACATTCGTCGAGGTCACGTGCCCGGGCGAAGACGGCGCGGGCGGCGCGGTCTCTTCCTGAATTCGCTCGGCGTCATGCCGGTGTAGCGCTTGAAGACGGTAGAGAAGTACTGCGACGACGAGAAGGAGAGGTCGAGCGCCACGTCCGTAATACTCCTGCGCCTGTCGAGGAGGAGGCGTTCCTTGGCCAGGTCTATCCTCCGGCGGAGCACGTAATCGGCGGGCGGGATCCCCACTTCCCGCGAGAACACCGCCTTGAATCTCGACAGGGAAAGGCCGACGGAGCGAGCCATTTCCCCGGTTGTCGGGGGAGTGGTCAGATGCCTGTCGATATTGCGGAGCAGTTGTCTGAAACGCGGCGGCATGGCGCGCCGCCTGGTGTGCGCCGCGCAGGATACGACCTCCAGAAGAAATCCCTCAATATAGTTGCACGCTCTGACAGCCGCGAGCGGATCGGTCGAGAGCTGCTGGAGCGAGTCGATCGCGGCATCCAGGTGCTCCTGCAGTCTCGGCGAGCCCTTGAACATTCGGGGCGCAAGATTCAGGAGCGAGGAAACGAGAGTCCGGGCGCCGGGACCGCGCAGGTTCATGAACGAGGACTGATTCTTTCTCAGGCTCAGACACAGGTAGTACAGTATTCCTGCCTCCTCCGGAATGTCGCCTGCGCTGTGAGAGTCGCCGGGAAAGATGACGTGCACGTCGCCTCCACTCAGTACCACCGGCTTCTCGTTGATCAGATACGCCTTCCTCCCCCTGGCGAGGTAGCATATCTCCAGCCGCCGGGAATCATGAACATGCGGCCAGAGATGACGTCCGGCCGAGGTATACTCGTGGCGGCCCAGCTCCAGGACGTTCCGGATGCCGGTTCCCCGGAAGTTCAAGTGGGCGTTTGGGGGGGAGTAGGTACGCATCGTGTTTGAAATCGTACTGAGTACGGACTCGAAAGACAAGCCTTGTTTGGCGTGGTACACTATTTCTTGTAGAATCACGCATACGGCACCGGCCGTTCGGCCCGGAGAGCCCCTCCGGCGTCCATATCTGGAAGCGAAAAACGCATGACGCGCACGAATCGGGGAGAAGGAGCACATTCCATGAACGTATCGAACCTTCGAATCGACGAAATACCGACTGGAATCGCGGTTCTGATGGTTCCCGGCACGGCGGCCTTACGTCGCCCTCGTGAAAGGGAGGTCTCTATGTTCCGATGGACAGGACGCATCGTATTGGTCGCCGCCCTCCTGGCGATTTCCACCTGCGCCGCGCGCGCGGAGGACGACATTACGGTCGGCGGTAAGCCGCTCTCGCGAGTCATGACGCAGCTGCGCGGCGCCAATCGCGGTCTCCAGGTGCGGGCGGCGCGGATTCTGGCGGAGGCGCCCGAGGCGGTGCGGCCGAAGATCATCGAGGCGGTATTGCCGGTTCTGAAGTCCGAGCGCGAGAACGACAAGTTCGTGGCGGCCCAGGTGCTGGGGGAGTACGGGCCGGTGGCGCGGACGGCCGTGCCGGACCTTCTGCCGATGCTGAAAGGCACGCAGTTCGAACGCAACCGCGCGGCCGCGGCGAAGGCGCTGGGACAGATACTCAAGGACGCGAAACAGGACAAGGAAACGGACACGGTCACCAGCGCCCTGATCGGAGCGTTCAAGGACCAGTATCCGGACGTGCGGCGCGAGGCGGCTACGGCCTGCGGCATGATCGGGCCGGCCGCGAAGGCCTGTATTCCTCATCTCGTACCGCTGCTCAAGGAACCGCCCGGCGCGCAGCCCAACATAGTCAGTATGGCGGCGGCGCAGACCTGCGTGCGGATGGGCCCGCTGGCGAAGGAACACGTGGACCTGATGATAAGCATCATGCATCGTTACGCGAGCTGTTACACGCCGGTCTATGTTCAGGCGCTCGGCGCTATGGGCCCGGTACACGAGAACATCATCCCCAATATCATGGATAAGATGGAGCAGACCGACCAGTCCATCTGGTGGCAGATGGCGCCGTACGAGGTGATGGAGAAGTTCGGGCCGAAGGCCGCGGTCGCGGTCGACCTGCTGGACCGCTTCCTGCGCGAGAGCAAATTGAGCGCGGCGCAGGTGATACAGACCATGAAGACGCTGAGAGCGATCGGCCCCGCCGCGAAGAACGCCGCCAAGACGGTGGAGTCGTTCACCAAGCTTACTGCGTACAACCAGCGATATGGGAAGAAGGCGACGACGGCGGAAGAACTCGCCGAGATAAAGAAACAGGCCGGCGAGACCCTCAAGGTGATTACCGGGAAGGAAGCAAAATGAGAACCGGAAACGTTGTTGTGCTCTGTGCGGCGGTGGTGTTCCTTTGCGGAGCGGCCTGGGCGCATGCCGCAGACTTTCCCAGGCCCTACTCCGCGCCGTGCACGGAGCGGGAGAACGTATTCGCGTTCACGCAGAAGCCCGCGGTGAAGCTCATCGCCAAGGACAAGTACGAGATCGCGTTCGCGGTGAAGGGAAACTGCGACGTTACCGCCGACATAATCGATGAAAAGGGCGTAGTGGTCCGCCACCTCGCCTCCGGCGTGCTCGGAAGCAACGCCCCTGCTCCGTTCCAGAAGAACTCTCTGGAACAGAAGATATACTGGAACGGCAAGGACGATCTGGGCGTGTACGTGAAGGAGCCCGACAAGATGAAGGCACGGGTGCGGCTCGGGCTGAAGCCGGAGTTCGACAAACTGATCGCCGACTACGGGCCGCACAACCTGCCGGGTATCGTGTTCGGTATCGCCATCAGCGAGGAGGGCGCCTTCGTCTTCGCCAAGGCGCCCGCCACCCATACCCACGCGATCGTGCGCAAGTACGATCACGACGGGAAGTATCTCGCCCAGCTTGTGCCGCCGCCGGCCGGTATGCCGGAGAAGAAGCTGGGAGGCCTGAGCTACGTGGAGTACGAAAAGGACACGCGCGCCCTCCACGGCGTCGACATCAGCCAGATGGCGACTGACTATTTCTTCCTGCCGGGAATCAACAGCAAGCTGATGATGAGTTTCCAGCCGGTCGTGATCGGGCGCAAGCTCTATTTCAGCAACAGCGGTAACGCCGTCATTCAGAAGGGCGAGTCGCTGCTGTACTACATCTACACCGACGGATCCACGGATCTTCAGGGCATGAAAGGAGTTCCGTTCGTGGAAAACGGGGGGCACGCCTTTCCGCGCATGGCGGCGTCGCCCGACGGCAAGCGCATCTACGTGTCCGCCCTGGGCGGGGGCGGCATGGTGGACGGTACGCAGACCCAGCACTTCACGGTGGTCAGGGACGTCGAGGGAGACGGGTACGCCAGGCTGTTCGTGGGAAAGCTCGGGGTGGAACGAGGGCGGAAGAGCATCGTGCCGGGTAACGACAACGAGAGCCTCAACAACCCGTTCGGAATCGACTGCGACGCGCAGGAGCGGGTCTACGTGGCCGACAACAAGAACGGGCGGGTTCAGATCTTCTCGCGCGAAGGCATATGGCTCAAGACGGTCAAGGTAGACCGGCCGCGACTGATCCGAATACACCGTAAGAGCGGCGCCTTCTACGTCACCCACGGGGCGCGGATACGGGGAAAGACCCTGGGGCGGCTGACGAAGTTCAAGTCCTTTGACGACCCGACGGAGGCCTGGCACATCGACTACCCGGACAAGGAGCCGACGCCGGCCGTAATGGCGGTGGACCAGTGGACGGCGAAGCCCCGTCTGTGGACGGCGGGGGGCACGGTGTTCATCATGCCCGGCGGGATCAGCGGCAGCGGTCCGAACGTGCGAATATACGAGGACAACGGCAATGCGGCGAAGAAGATCTTCGACTTCGAGGACTCGGCGAAGAAGCAGGCCGGCGGCGAACACTGGCTGGGACGGTGGTACGGGGGAAACGTCGGAGGTTCCGGCGGCGCGGCCAAGCTCGTCTGCGACGCCGTCCGGGAGCGGGTATACTACGGTACCCGGTATTACTTCGATCTCAAGACGGGCGCCCTTCTGGGTCAGCTTCGTCTTCCCGGCACCACGGACGACATCGCCTTCGACAAGAGGGGATACCTGCACGCCCATTTCAATCCCGGTTTCTACCAGCCCGGCACCGGACGCCTGGATCCGGACCGGGCCAAGCGGGCTCCCGGACGAGAAGATGCCCAGGCGCTGCGGTACACGTTCGAGGAGGTCCCCTACAACTACGGCGAGGAACGCGCCAAATCGAACTGGGTGGGAGTCATTCCTCTCATGGACCAGCCCGGCGCGAAGTTCTTCCAGGACGGCATCGGCGTGAACATGCGTGGTGACGTCGCCGTGAACACAAATATCTACTACGTGCCGAAGACGGACGACGGCGGGTTTGCCGATCTCATGAGCGAATGGCGGTTCAAGGGCACGGGCACCAACATCGGCTCGGGCGGCGGCGGAAAGCACGACGCGTTCCACGCCTCTCTCCGCTCGATACGGGAGCGTGAGAAGCGCGGGGAGCAGATCTATTCGATACGACGGGCTCCGGGCATTCCGCTGTCCGGCGCGACGATCTGGACGTTCGATTCCAGCGGCGAGAAGAGGGCCGAATGCGCCGCGATAGTCGGCAAGCAGATCGCGGGCGTGCAGATCGACGAGGAGGGGAAACTGTACTTCATCAGCAGCCGGCCGAAGATGTTCGGCGAGAGTCACTTTCTGCGCGGAAGGGGAGGGGTCTTCGGTGATCCGGCCGACACAAAGAACAGCAATCCCTTCACCGGCACGCTGATCAAGTCGCGCGGCAAAGACGTCAAGTTCCTCATGCGCCGCGCCACGCTGCTCCTGGAGCCCGTGCCGACTCGTCCCCCCGACGTTATCAATATATACTTCCCGAACGTCTTCAATAAAGACATGTGGACCTGGGTGGAAGGGGCGGAATGGTTTTACGCGGGCGCGTCGCCGATAGTCCACGTCGGCTGCACGTGCCCGACCATGAGGCATTACACCGACTGGTACAGGCGGTCATTCGTGCCCGAGGCGTACCGGCATTCGGTCGGCGTGCTGGATTCCGCCGGCAACCTGGTCATGCACCTGGGAGCGTACGGAAATTACGACAGCGGCTTCGGGGCGAAGAGCCGGATCCCGATCGGCGGCGACAACATCGCCATGCTTGTGCCGCGCTTCGTCTCCGGCACGGACACCTGCCTGGTGGTCGCGGACTGGGACGAGCGGCTGGTGGTGCTCAAGCTCGACTACCACGCGAAGGAAACGGCGGCCGTCGGAAAGTAGGGACAGCGCCTACTTTCCGCGCACCCTGTAGAACCAGACGGCGCCCCGGCGGTTCGGAAGCGTAAAGGTGAAGCCGTCGGTCTGCAGGGAGGTCCCGGATGCCTCCCGGGTCTCTCCCGTTTCGGGATTCTCGAGCGTATACTCGGCGTCCGCGCCGATCGCCTTCGGATGCACCGTCAGCGTCTCCTCCGGCGCCTCCGGCAGGCGGATGCCCTGGATGAATCCCCTGCCCTCCTCCGGCAGGTCGAACTGCCGGGCCACCCATTGCTTTGGCGTCCGGTGGATCGGGGTGAGCGGGTAGTAGTCGCCGTCGAGCATCAGCTCCGCGGCCCGGCGCCAGATCGTCATCATCTCGACGGCCGTTTCGAAATCGTAGTCGTCCCGCTTGATGTCGAGACACGCCATCATCATCGGCCCGAACCCGCAGTGGTAGCCGTACCGGTCCACCTCCCGGTCGTATCTCGAGGTTCCTTCCTTGTCCCACGAGAGAGTCACTTCCTTGAAGTACGGTATCCATTCGAAGAGCACGTGATGAAACGACAGCTTCACCGGGTGCTCCCCGTATCCGTAGTCCGTGTAGTGCAGCGGCACGGAGCGGCGAAGCGTCTCCAGGTCGTTGCGCCGGCCGCCGGACGCGCAGGAATCGATCCACAGCCCCGGGTTCCGCTCCAGCAGGTCGTCCCAGTATTTCAGGTAGCCCTGCACGTGCAGGTTCTCGTTCATCCCCTGCCGGTCGTCGGGCTCGTTCTCCCGCCAGTGCCTGAGCGGCTCGAAGTTGTGGTCCTGCCGGTAGATTCCGACGCCGCTCTCCCGGATGAGCCCGCACACGCGGTCCGTCAGCCATTCGCGGCAGGACGGATCACCGAGGTTCAGAAGGCGGTTGTCGTCCCCCTCCGCCTTCAGCAGCCATTCCGGATGCTCCCGGTCGAGCGCCGTCGCGGGCCGCACCCGTTCCGGCTCGAACCACAGCAGCAGATCGGCGCCGTGGCGGGCGGCGGCGTCGGACACCGGTTTCAGCCCGTTCGGAAACCGCTCCGGATCGGGCCGCCAGTCGCCGGTTTCCGGCCACTTCCGCACGCCTTCTCTGTTGAAGCAGGGATACCATCCCGCGTCGATCCACCAGACGTCGAACGGTATGCCGCGCGCGGCCCACGTGTCGAGATAGCGGACCTGGTTCTCCTCCGTGGCGGCGGTGAACTCCTCGCCTTCGTCCGTCGCGGCCGCGGCCAGCAGCGGCCCCAGCGGCTTCCCGTCCGGCCGGGGCAGGAGGTGATCTCTATACCACCGCCTCCACAGATTCGCCGCGTTCGACGTGTCGCCGGTCCAGAACATCAGTGTGACGCGCGGCGAGCGGATCGTCTCCCCGGGCATCAGTCGGAGGTTCGTCTTCTCCTGTCCCGCCCGCACCCGCACCCCGTTCGCGAGCCCCTCGAAGGAAACGGCCCACTGCGCCGGCCAGCCGATCGCAAGAGACACGCCGTGTTTCTCGAACATGAGCCGGTAATACGGGAACGCATGGTCGCACGGGCGGCCGCCCTTCGGCGCGAAGCGCAGTGATTCACCCTCCGGCAGGAGTGTTTCTTTCGCCGTGTAGCCCTCCTCACTGTAGAAGTCTCCGTTGCAGTGCCACAGCGAGGCCGCCTGCCCCTGCAGCACGCCGTCGAATGCCAGGATGTCGCTCAGGATCGGCGTCGGTTCGGTCCCGGTGTTGGTGAACCACACCGTCCATTCCGTCACCGGGCAGTCGAGATACTCGATGCACTCCACCCGGACGTTGAGACCGGTTTCTTCGTCCGTGCCCGCGAATACCGTCTCTTTCACGCCGGCGGTCCCGCGCTGCTCGGCCGTGGACACCTCCCATTCGTCAGGAATGCCTGTTATCGTCTTTCCGTCGAACGTGAACGATATCGGCAGCCTCGCGGGCGCCGAAAGATACCGTTCGACCCATTTCGATTTCATACGTCGGTCCTCCTGCCTGAGGGACAACACGCCCTACAACAATCTACAGGCGGAGAAAGTATGGTCAATGTCACTTTGTTCGGGTATGATGTCATTTTGTGCGGTCCGTTCCCGAGGGGGGATATCGGCATGAGCCTGTCGCTGGAAGATCTGTCGGGCGATTCCATCCGACTCGAGTACCAGGCGGGAGGCGTTTCCCCTCTGAAGGCGCTTCATACCACCGGATGGCGCGTTCTGCCCGGGCTGATGCTGTCTCAGGCCTATCGCGGATCGGAACGCATCTTCTTCGAAGACGGTCGCGAGGAAACGGCAAAGACCGGCGAGCTGATTGTCCTCCCGTCCGGTATCCGGCACCGGGTGGACGTGGTCGGGTCCCGTGAGGTGCGCCGGTGGGTTCACCTCAACTACTTTGTTCTGGATAGTATCGATCTCTTTTCGCTGTTCGACATACCCGTTCTCCTGGAGCGCAAGCTCGGGAAGCGGATCGGCGATCTGATTCAGGAATGGACTGCATCCGAGGAGCGCGGGAACGGGAAGGTCCCCCTCGCCCGCGCCGCGCGGCGTAACGAATACGGCTTCCGTCTGCTGGGCCTTCTGGCTCCGGCCTGCACTTCCGGAACCGGCTTGGACGGTCGGCTGGAGGACCTCCAGCGGTTCCGGCCGGTAATCGAGCACATGCGGCGGAACTTCAGCCGGCCCTTGACCCGTGACGACCTGGCGCGGCTTGCCCGTCTCTCCTCTACGCAGTTTCACGCCGCGTTCCGGAAGGCCATGGGAACGACGCCCGTGAGATTCCTCAGGGATATCCGTCTCCGCAATGCCCAGCGTCTCCTGATCACTACAACGAAGAAGATGTCCGTCATAGGTACGGCCTGCGGATACGAGGACCAGTACGTGTTCAGTAAGTTCTTCCGGAAGGCCTGCGGCGTCAGCCCTACGGAGTATCGAGCTGCAACGAAGGACCTTCGCGCAGCGACGTGAGCTCCCCGTCCGCGTCGATCCGGTCCGTCATCCCTTCGCCTTCCGGTACCTCACCAGCATGCTCCCGGGGGCCTCGGGGATCTCGACCGTGAGACCGGCAAGCTCCTCCCCGCTCACGGAGCGGGACTCGCCCATCTCCGAAAGACTCACCTCGTATTTCGCGTTCGGATCCACGCCCCGCAGGGCCAGGGTCAGACAGGCCTCCTCGCTCTCCGGCCGGCGGAAGCACATGGCGAAGCCGCTTTCCAGGTCCGGGCGGTCGAACTGCCAGGCGCACCACGCGTCCGGATTCGTATTGATCGGCGTCAGCGGATAGAAATCCCCGGTGTAGTACGGCCGCAGCGATTTCACCTCCTCGATGATCTTCTTGAACACGTCCGTCGGGGTGCCCGCCGCGAACGTGTCCTGGCAGATGCCCAGGCCGCTCGTCGCGGTGCTGCGGAGCCCGTACGGATCCAGGGCAACGTTGGACGGCTTCTTGTTGCACAGGGACGGGATCCCGCAGGTGGCGAGGGTGGCGTTGAGCGGAACGTACAGGCAGAGCCCCGCCGTCTGCGCCTGGTCCCAGGCCGCGGTGTACCCGCCCGAGCAGACGCTGTCGCTGCGGGATATCGCGTAACTGCGCGTCATCATCTCCAGGTCGATCCGTCGCCCTCCGGAGGCGCAGTTGTCGAATACCAGACGGGGGTGCCGCCGGCGCAGCTCGTCCCACATCGCGTACAGCCCGGTGACGTACCGGTTCTCCGTGATGCCCCTGCGGTCCGGCTCGTCCGCTCCCTCCCAGAAGGGAAGCGGCGCGATGTTGAAATCGGTGCGGTAGATGTCGATGCCCCCGTCGGCGATGCATCCGGAGAGGTGGTCCGTCAGCCATTCCCGCGCCGCCGGGTCACCCAGGTTGAAGAGCCCGTTTCCGCTCTTTTCCTTCTCCCAGCCCAGCACGAATTCGGGATGTTCCTTTCCGATACGGCTTTCCGCGTGCACCCGTTCCGGTTCGAACCACACCAGGAACTTCAGCCCGAGCTTGTGCGCCTCGTCCCCGAGCGGCTTCAGGCCGCGCGGGAAGTGATCCGTTTTCGGCACCCAGCTTCCCACCCCATTCGGCCAGCCGCCCTCGAACCATCCGGCGTCGAGCCACTCCACCTCGACGCCGAGATCAGGCATCGCCCGCATGCGCTCAAGCTGGTTCTCCTCGGTGGTCTCGTTGCCCTCCCCACAGAGAAACCACATATTCTGCGAGACGGGAGGCATCACCACCTCGCCGTCAAGCCGCGGCGCGTAGTGCGCCAGGATGACCCGGCGCAGCAGGTTGTGGCCGCGCATCCGGTCCAGTCCCCGCCAGGGAACCAGCAGTATCCGCGGCGTGCGGACGGTCTCGCCCGGAAGAAGCTTCGTTCGGAACGTCTGCTGGCCCGCCTCGATACGCACCGCGCCGCCTTCGTCCCGCCGCACCCGCTGGGACCACTGGCCGGACCAGCCGATCGCCCAGGCCAGCCCGCCCGCCGGATCACCGGCCCACGCCATGTTGAAGAAGGGAAGCACCCCGTCGGACGACCGCCCGCCGTTCGGCGCGGACTCCACGGTCCCGCCCGGCTCCAGCGCCTCGTCGACGGGAATGAAATCCGTCACCGTCGCGGTGCTGCCGTACGCCCGGTGCAGCATCACGTCTCCCGCCGGCACGTCCAGGGCCATGTCGAGCGGAAGCACCGCTTCCAGTATCCTGCTCTCGGACGGCCCGCGGTTCGTGAACCACAGCACCCAGTCCGTCGCCGACGGGTCGTGGAACGTTCGCCTCTCGCAGCGCACTTCCAGCCCGTCCCCCGGCTCACGGAAGGTCAGGGAATGCTCGTCCCGCTCCCATCCCGCCAGCAGGTCCTCCGATTTCTCGCCCCCGTACACGAACGAAAACGCTTCCTTCGCTTCTTTCATAACGCCCTCGATTAGTAAGTTAACGGATTGCTGTCAGTCGGCCTGCTTGAGTGTGACTCTGATATAGACGACCTTCTTGCCCTTGTCCGCCGGGAACACGCAGTCCACCGCGTCGGCGAGCGGGGTGCCGCCGCGCGGGGCGGCCAGGGCGATTCCGGAATACTCGGGCTCGTGACCCTTCAGGTCCAGCGGGACCGGCGTACCCGGCTTCGTGCCGTCCGTGGAATCGCACGGCACCAGCGCCCGCGGCGTTATCAGATAGAACCGTCCCGCCGTGTCCTGGATGATGCGGCAGTACAGCTGGTCCGCCCCGGACGGGAGCCGCAGCGTGTCGGACAGCGCGTCCGGCAGCTCCACCGTCTTCGTCACCCTGCCCTTTTCCATGACGGCGTGCCGCATCCGGTCCTTCCCCTTGGTGTCCGCTCCCTGATATGATAGAGCACGTGCAGCCTGCCCGCCGTGTCGATATAGCTGTCCACGTACGTGGCGCAGCAGACCACGTGGGGATACTCCTCGGTCGGCACCGATTCTCCCACGGTGATCTCAGACGCCTTCGGCTTCGTCACGTCCGCTATGTGCCAGTACCCGACGCGG
>CAYMFW010000098.1:0-18228 GCA_964389785.1 uncultured Planctomycetota bacterium | reverse complement strand
AGTCCTGACCCTGGCCGCCGTAGCACGTGGGATAGCTGGCAAAGACCGCGGCCGAAAGCTCCCGGCCGCGCGACGAGGTCTCCTTGTGCAGATTGCGTACGAATCGGGTGACCGGCTCCGCGCGCCACTCGAGCGCCGGCACGTACACCGGGTGCTCCCGCTCGTCGAGCATGTTCATGATGTCCTCGCCGAACGTCTTCTCGAACGACTCGCGGCACGTCGGACAGAAGCACGCGTCCCGCCCGTTGTAGCGTATGTAATCGAGATGCACGCCCTCGACCGGGTACCTGTCCAGCACCTCGAGATACAGCGTCATCTCGTACTCCTGCACCTCCTCACGGCGCGGGCATACCCACGCATGGCCCTTCGTGCCGTGCGGCATTATCAGCTCGCCGTCCGGGCCTCTTCCCATTACCGATGGGTCCTCCTTCACTACCGGTGTGTGTTCTCCCTCGCAAAACACGCAGAACCACGCGTGCAGCTTCACGTTTCTCTTCTTTGCGGATTTGCACATCGCGTCGAGCGCGTCGAACTCCTCGAAGCCCTCCCGCACCGGTCCGACCTCGCTCGGGTACTCCAGCATGCCGTCCATGAACTTCACGCAGGGAATGAGGAGCTCGAACCCCGCGTCGGCAACGCGATCGACCACCCTGTCACAACCTTCCGCCGTGTCGGGCATACGATGCAGCCATACGCCCTTACCCAGCTTACCCATGGCATCCTCCCTTAGGACAATGAAAAATCAGGAGTGAATACGGAGGGTCATTCTCCCCCGGTCGGATGGGATATGCAACCCCCTTGTGAAGACTTCTTTTTCGGTATCCTTGCCTGGGCCCGGAAACCCCCTTAGAATCCCGGGAACGAGGCCCTGGGAACGGGAGAACAGGCATGGAGCTGCAGGGAAATTACTTCTATCACGAAGGCTCGCGCTTCTGGCCTATCGGGTTCAATTACTGGCCTTCCCGGACCGGCGTACATTGCTGGAAGCGGTTCGATCTCTCGGAATGGGAAGAGGACTTCGATGCGATCGTCGCGCGGGGCTTCAACACGGTGCGGCTGTTTCTGCTGTGGGAGGACTTCCAGCCCGCCGAGGACCGGGTAGACGCGCGACAGATGCAGAACCTCGCCGCGGTCTGCCGCGCGGCTGCCGATGCCGGTCTCTGGGTCGTGCCGACCCTCTTTCAGGGCTGGATGAGCGGGACGAACTTCGATCCTCCCTGGCGCCGCGGAAGGAATCACGTGCGCGATGCGGAGATGCGGAGCGCGATGGTCCTCCTCGCGCGCGCGGCCGCCGGAGCGCTGAAGGAGGCGCACAACATCCTCACCATTGACTACGCCAATGAAATAGACTGCATATGCCCCGATGTGGACGACGCCTCCGTGGCGCGCTGGACGGAGGAGCTCGCGGAGGCGATTCGTGCGGAGCGGCCCGGCACCATCGTGACGAACGGGACGGCCGTCAATCCGTTCCGGTCCGTCTCGAAATGGTCGTTCGGTGCGCAGGCGATCGATTTCATGTGCGTTCACGGCTACCCGGTCTTCTGGAACCCGCTGGCGGCGCGATCCCTCGGTTCGTGCCGCGCGACGCTGAAGTCCGGCCACATATCCGCCTTCGCGGGGGCGTACGGGCCGCACATGCGCGAGGAGTTCGGCACCGCGATGGGAGCGGACGGTGGGCTCGCCGGCGGCTTCGTTCGGGCGAGCGTCATGGCGTCGTACCTCGCGGGCTCGAACGGGTTCCTCTACTGGTGCTGGCGGGACTTCTCGACGCGGGAATTCCCGTACCAGGACTGTCCGTTCGAGGCTTCTCTCGGCTACGCGGACACGGATCTGGCGGCGAAAGAATGGTCCGCCGGACTGGACGAAGCGCGGGACTGGATACTCGCCCACGGTGAGTTCGCGCCCGTTCCCCCTGATGTCGCGGTATACGTCCCCGCCTTCTGGAAGCGATCGGGCCCGGAGGCCGAACGGGCGATAGCCTCGGCATACGAGAATCTCGCCGCGAACGGCGTCAACCCTTCGATGACGGCCCGGATATCCAGTGATTTCAATCTCGTTGTCGTTCCTGTCGCTCACCTGACCGTGGACGAGATCGTCGCCCTCGACGAATTCGTCGCGGCGGGAGGCCGTCTCATCGTCCTCGGCCTTCCCTGGAGAACCTGCGGCAGGTACTGGGAGCAGCTTACCGGCGCGCGCAACACGGATATTCTCTCCGGTACGGAGCGGATCGACCTCGAATGGAACGGGAGTGCGCTCTCGATCGGTCCGCTGGACCGCTACCGCATGATCCCGGTGCTGGAGCCGCTGGACGACTCCGCACGAATTCATCTCCTGCACGACGCGGTTCCCGTCGTCGTCTCGTCCGACCGGGGTGCCGGCCGGGTCGTCCAGTTCGTGCCGCCGCTGCACGAGGTCGTCTGTGACGATGTCCATCCGGCACAGGTCGCCTTCTGGAGGGAGCTGATATCCCTCTCGGGCTATCGGAATCCGATCTCGGTCTCCGACCCGGGCTGCCAGGCGGGCATCATCGAAGACGGCCGGGGAAATCGCCGGATCCTCGCGATAAACCACGGGGACGAGACTGCAGAGGTGAAGATAGAGGGGCTGGGGAAATCATGGGACATGGAGATTCCATCCAAAGGGTTCGTCTGCTGCGGAGGGTCCTGAGGGGAGGAAACGATGGGAGTATTCTCTGACCACCTCGACAGGGAGGTGAGGCTCGAATACATGAGACCGGAGGAGGTCGAGGCGGCGAAGGAGAAACAGCCGGCCGTCTACGTTCCGTTCGGCTCGATCGAATGGCACGGGCACCAGAACGCGATGGGGCTGGACGCGGTGAAAGCCCACGAACAGCTCGTCGGACTGGCGCTTCGCGCCGGCGGAGTGGTGTACCCGGCCGTCTTCTTCGGCGCGGGAGGAGGACATTCCGAGTACCCGTCCAGCTACATGGTGAGCCCGGAGCCGATGGTCCGGCTCGTCACCGAACTGCTGGTCCGGTTCGAGGCGGACGGCTACGAGAAGGTTATATTGCTTTCCGGGCACTACCCCAATCGCCGGGAGTACCTCGACGCCGCGGTCGAGGAGTACAGGGCACAGGGCGGGGAGATGCGGGTGCTCGCGATCGTCGAAAACGAGGTGGACGGGGTGAAGGGCGACCATGCGGCGAAGTACGAAACCTCGTTCATGATGTACCTGCATCCCCGGACGGTGAACCTGGAGAGGATCAGCCGCAGGACGGACGACATCGGCGGTCCGGAGGAGGTCGTCAACTGGATGAGGGGGGGGAACGAGGACCATCCATGCTACGGCATCGTCGGGATCGATCCCCGCGCGCACGCGAGCGAGGACGTCGGCCGCGAAGGCGTCGAGAGCCTGCTGGCGTTCTTCGAGCGGTGGCTGGCGGGGGAGGGCGGCTGACTCGTCACGTCGTGCTATTCAGCTTGACTCGACTCACGTGGGGGCTATCATACCGTCGGGCGCTCGCGCATATTGGAGAATGAGGAACAGAGAAACGGGGAGGGGGACGAACGTGGGGGGCTTGACCGACGAACAGCTGCTGAAGCGCGCGACACACGCGGGAAGGAACCTGAGGATTCTGGCCGCGCTGGCAAGCGTCGGTCTCGGAATCATCGTGGCGGCCAGCATCGTTGTGGAAGATGCCCGACCGTTTCTGACGGTCTTTACGATGGCGTTTCTGCCCATCACCGTCGGATACTGGATGCTCGCGACTGCCGCGCAGCGGGGGAGCGAGAAGTCGGTGGGCATAGTTCTCGTCGTTATGCTCTTCCAGATCGCGCTCAACGTCATATCCTACGGTATCGTCGCCGCCGGCGAGCGGGGAGAGGCGGAGATGTCCTTCTCCGGGCTCGTCCTGCCGGTGCTAGTGATCGTGGCGCTCCACAGCAGCAGAAAGGCCCTCGTGGAGCTGAAGGAAAGAGGGCTGTGGGACCAGGTATTCGGTTCGGCCAAGCCGGTGGGCAACCTGTGCCCGATAGGAGGAAGCCTTCTCGTGCTCGGTTTCGTCGTGATGAATGCCGGAACCGTATACGTGGGATTCCAGGCCGGCGCGGGAAAGAACGCGGAGATCGAACAGGCGCGGCTGTTCCTCGGCATGCTCGAGAAGGAAGAACAGGAGTTCCTGACGGTGATGAACGCGCCGGAGGGACTTCTGGCGGAGGGACGGCTCGACAAGGCGTTCGAGAAGATCGGGGCGCTGGAGAAGAGGCTGGAAGCGGTCAGGGCGGAGGTCGCCGGCAACAAGCTGCTTCTCGCCATTCTCGCCACGTACGGCAATGGGGTGAAGCAATGGGGAGAAGGGCTGAAGGCGCTGCGCCCTCCGAGCCCGGATCCGCTCAAGGCTCAGAAGGAGCTCGAGCTCGGGGATCGGTTCAGAGCCCAGGCCGCGGCCGATTTTGACCGGCGCTACGTCGAAGGCGGAGACAAGTAACATGAAGAATCAAAATGGAATTTTCGTATCGGCAGTCTGTCTTGTTCTGAGCGCCTCTGTTCTGTACGGGGCGGAGGCGGAGAAGAAGGCCCGCCTGTTCATCCTGTCCGGGCAGTCCAACATGGCCGGCCTGGATCCGAAGGTGTCGTTCACGCCCGCGGTGAAGGAAGCGTTCGCCGGCGACGAGGTGATCGTGGTGAAGGACGCGTCCGGCGGCATGCCGATCCGCTGCTGGTACAAGGAGTGGAAGCCGGCGGGCGGGGAGAAACCGAAGGGGAACGGTCGGCTGTACAAGCGTCTCATGGACAGGGTCAACGCGGCGATAAAGGACAAGACCCTCACGTCGGTGACTTTCGTATGGATGCAGGGGGAGCGCGACGCCAACGAAAAGCACGGTGAGGTCTACGCCGACAGTCTCAAGGGGCTCATCACGCAGGTGCGGGACGACCTGAAGCGGGAAGACGTCGGCGTGGTGATAGGGCGGATCAGTGACTTCGATATGAAGAACAAACGCTATCCGCACTGGACGATGGTCCGGGAGGCGCAGGTGAAGGTCGCGGGCGAAGACCCCCGCTGCGAGTGGGTGGATACGGACGACCTGAACGGCGGGAAGAACGACCTGCACTACAACAAGCCCGGCTACAAGACGCTCGGAGAGCGCTTCGCCGAGAAGGCGATAGGGCTGATAACGGGCAAGAAGGCGGAGAAGAAGGCCGAAGAGCCCGAGAAGCCGAAAGCGGACGCCGCCAAGTAATCCCGCATATTTTTCTGCCCCGGCACTTGACATCCCCCTCGTGTGACCGTATAGTATTATAGAAGGAGATTCAATAATGCTGAATACGGTAAGGGCTGGAAAACAGGCGGGGCTGGTGCAGTCGGTGGGGCGGGTCTTCGATATCCTGGAACTGCTGGGGCGGACGGAGGGCGGCCTGGGCGTAACGGACCTCGCCAGGAGGCTCGAGTTGAAGACGCCCACAGTGCACAACCTGCTCCGCACGCTGGCGGCGAGAGGATACGCGGACAAGGGTGAGGATCAGAGGTATCGTCTCAGCTACGAGTGCGGCCGGCTCGGCGGCATGTATCTCGCCAACCTGCGGGTGCCCCGGATCGCCAGCCCGGCGATCGAGGAGCTCGCGTTGGATCTCGACGAGTCCGTCGTGCTGGGCATGATGGTGCATGGAGAGATCGCCTTCGTGGCGCGCGCGTCGGGGAGCAGGATGCTCAGTGTTAACTTCGAACCTGCGGTGGTGGAAAGCGGGTACACCAGCGTGTGCGGGCGGGTAATCCTGGCGCACCTTTCCGGGGAGAAGCTCGAGGCGTATCTCGCTTCGCATCCTGTCAGGAAGGGGCGGTGTGAGGATATCCGGAACCGCAGTGAGCTTGACCGGGTGCTGGCGCGGGCGCGCCGCGACGGCTACCTGGACTACTGGCGGGAGAACGACACCGTGCTCGCCATCGCCGCTCCGATCCACGATTTCACGGGTGAGGTCGTGGCGGCCGTCGGGCTGGGCATGCCCGGGGTGCGATTCAAGAAGGCGCACCGTTCGAGAATCATCAAGGCGGTGAAGCGGACCGCCTCGGTCATTTCTTCCGAACTCGGATACCACGGAGGGGACGCTCCCTTCGCTTAGGGAAAGGAACTCCTGTATGTTCAGGAAACTGAAGCCCGAGCGCGTCTACGTGACCGAAGACGTCTACGGCGACCGCAGGGCCGCCGCCTGCGTGGACAGGATGATGAGCGCGGTGGAGCCGGAGCGGTTCGAGCGGGTCTCGTACCCGGATCTGAACGATATCGCGCCCGAGAGGTGGAACGGATTGCCTCTGTGGGGGGAGGTAGAGGACCCCCGGGATCCGGACATCGTATTCACCACCGGCAAGTTCTGCGGCGAAGAAGCAAAGGCCCGGATGCGGGAGCGGTATCCGAATCTGAACACGCGTGACCTGTACGGGTTCCACACAACGCAGTGGCGCGACGACGGTGAATTGGGGTGGCGCAGGAAGAGGCGGGGCTGCATATGCCAGTCGGCGTGGCAGCTCCACAGCGCCGTCGGGTGTCCGTTCCGGTGCGGGTACTGCTGCTTCGGCGGGCTGATGAGAATCCTGGTGAACATGGATGAATACGCGGCACATCTGGACGACATATGCCGTCTCGCCCCCGCGCAGCGGCTGTGGAAGTGGGACAACGAGACGGACGTGTCGTGCTTCGAGCCGGAGTGGGGGGCGTCGAAGCTTCTCGTCGAGTACTTTGCGAATAAGCCGGGGAAGTACCTGGAGATCTACACCGGGAAGAGCGACAACGTAGACGACCTCCTCTCCCTGGACCACCGGGGCAAGACAATCATCCAGTGGAGTCTCTCCGCGCGCACGCAGAGCACCGTTATCGAGAGGGAGACCGCCCCGTGGGACCGGAGGGTGGAAGCGGCGGCCAGGTGTCAGAAGGCGGGCTACGTCGTGAGGTTCCGCTTCTCTCCGATCATACCGGTGAAGAACTGGCGGGAGGAGTACGCGGAGCTGGTGGACCTGATCTTTCGCAAAACGAAGCCGGACGTGATATCTCTCTGCGCATTCGGATGGATGAGCGCCGAGACGGCCCGGGCGTGCGTCGACTTCTCCCTTCTCGATCCCGCGTACGTCGCCGCCATGGAGGCGGCCGCGCCGTTCCTGGAGAAGCGCGGGTTCATCAGCGGCGGCGGCCGTCCCATCCCCCACGACGCCCGCGCGTACATGTTCAAATTCATCATCGACGAGATCCGAAAGCGCTCCAAAACCGTCCCGGTGTCGCTCTGCCTGGAGACGCTCGAGATGTGGGCCCTTTTCCAGCGGGAGCTGGGGATGCCGATGGACCCGGAAAAGCGCTCCGCGTACTACTGCAACTGCGGGGCCGACTGCACGCCCGAACACCCCTATTCGAAAGGTGTTACGCCCGGCGAATCCTGGTTCCCCGCCCCCGACGAGAACGACGCATAACCCTTCTTGCGCCTGTCACCTGCCAGCGTTTACACTCACCGTCTATCCACGATAAAGGAGGAGATGATGAGGAAACTGTTGACTCGAGACCTGATACGGATGGCACGGATGGGGGCGGTGGCGGCGCTGGTGCTCGCGCTGTGCGCCGCGGCGGAGGCGGTGCCGATACGGTCGTTGAGCGAGGTGAGGCCGGCGGCGAGCGCGGAAGACTTCTCGAGCGGGCTTCTCGACCGTGCGAAGGTCATCGAGGCGGCGAAGGGGATCACCCCGGAGAAGTATCCCAACTCCGATGACATCCTCGTTGACGACCATATATTCGTCCGGTACCAGAGGGACGGCACCGCGGTGATCTGGGACGACACGTTCAACAAGGTGCTTACGGAGAAAGGGCGGCGGGACAACCGCACGCTGTCGTTTCACTTCACCGTTCCGTACAGCACGGTGGAGGTGAAGCTGCTCGAGGTGATCAAGCCGGACGGAACGGTGGTGCCGGTGGACGTGAAGGCGCAGAGCAAGGTGATGGTGGATCGGTCCCAGATGGGCTCCAACATCTACAACCCGAACAACAAGGTGTACCGCGTCAGCATCTCGGGCCTCGAGATAGGGGACATGGTCCGTTACGTCTCGCATCGCAACGAGGTGAAGACGCGGATGCCGGACACCTGGAGCGACTGGACGATCCTGGAGTGGAACAGCCCGATCAAACATTTCATATATGAAGTAAAGGGCCCGAAGGCGCTGCCGCTGAGGAACATAAAGATCAACCACGCGATAAAGGACAGCGTGGTTTCCACCAGGAAGGAAGAAGGTAGTACGATTTTCTACCGCTGGGAGGCGGCGGACATTCCCCGCATGTACGACGAGCCGAGCATGCCGCCCCGCTACACCGTGGTGCAGCATCTCATCGTCACGACCATCCCGGACTGGAAGACGGTGTCCCGGTGGTACTGGGGGCTGTGCAAGCCGAACCTGGACGCGGTGACCCCGGAGATGGAACAGAAAGTGAAGGAGATCACGAAGGGATTGGCCTCCCGGCAGGAGAAGATAGAGGCAATATTCCGCTGGGTCTCCCAGGAGGTCCGGTACCTGGGGATCACCGTGGAGAAGGAAGCCCCGGGGTACGAGCCGCATCCGGTGAAGATGACGTTCGAGAAGCGTCACGGGGTCTGCCGCGACAAGGCGGCGCTGCTGGTGGCGATGCTCCGCCTGGTCGGCTACGAGGCCTTCCCGGTGTTGATCCACAACGGTCCGAAGAAAGATCCGGACGCGCCCGCGCCGTACTTCAACCACGCGGTGTCGTGCGTGGAGAACGAAGACGGCTCGTACATGCTGATGGACTCGACGGACGAGAACACCAAGCGCATCTTCCCGTCATACCTGTGCGACCAGAGCTACCTGGTGGCGAAGCCGGAGGGGGAGACGCTGCTTACCTCGCCGATCGTTCCGGCCGAAGAGAATATGATGTTCGTGGATACCAGGGCCGCGCTCGACGAGAAGGGAACGCTGACGGGCGAGACGACACTGACGTTCGAGGGGATAAACGATAACGCGTACCGCGGCTTTTTCTCGCGGAAGACCCCGGAGGAGCGCAGGCGCTACTTCGAGTCCGTGGTGAAGCGAGTCGCCGCCGGCGCCCGTCTTCTCACCTTCGAGATGGAGCCGAAGGACGTGATGGACACGTCCGCCGGTCTGAAGACGAAGCTGACGTTCGAGGCCCCTGACCTGCTGATATCCGGGAAGGACGTCGCGATGCTGCCCCTGCCCCGGTTCGGTCTCCGCGTCGGCATGGTCAACTTCCTGCTCGGGCGGACCGGCCTGGAAGAACGGAAGTATCCCCTCAAGACGGATATCGCCTGCGGGGCGCGCGAAACGGTGACGATCGAGCTGGGAGACGCGGTCGGCAAGCCGCTCGGAGACCTGCCGGAAGCGCAGCTGGACAACGAGACCGTGCGATGGGCGCAGTCCGTCTCGAGCGAGAAGGGGGTCCTGACCGCGCGCAACGAGTTCAAACTGAAAGTGGTGGAGTTCTCACCTGAGGAGTACCTGTCACTGAAGAGCACGCTGAAGACGATAGAGTACGACCTGCGGCGGAGCCCGATCTTCGCGGCGGGAAAGGCGGTCCCGACGGGTACGATGGACATCAAGGCGGGTCCCGGGCCGGAGCCGGACGCGGATACGGAGCTGGTGAGGGAGGACGTGACCGTCACGCTGTCGGACGGCGGATCCTGGACCGAGGTACGGACCGTCGAGAGGAAGATACTCACGTACGCGGGCAAGAAGCGGTACTCGGAGCTGAAGTTCAACTACAACCCGGTTTGGGACGAAGTGCTGCTGGAGCACGCAGCTACCGTGAAGGACGGCAAGGTGAAGGAGATCAGCAAGGAAGAGCTGAACATCATGGACGCTGGGTGGGTCGGTTCCGCTCCCCGATACCCGGGCGGCAAGACGCTCGTGGCCAGCCTGCCGGGCGTCGAGGTGGGAAGCACCATCATGTACCGGGTAAAGCGGGTGTATCGCAGCCGTCCGTTCTTTTCGTGGGAGGCGTCGTTCAGGAGCTACGACCCGATTCGGGAGAAGACTCTCACGGTCGTCGCGCCGGAAACCGTTCCGCTGAGCATTTTCGAGAGCGGGATCGACGAATCGGTGCGCGCCGTCCGGAGGAAGGACGGAAAGCTCACCTACTCATGGACGCTCAAGGACCAGAAGGCGGTGAAGACGGAATCGTCCCTTCCGCCGTGGTGGAGCCTGGCTCCGACGGTGTTCGTGTCCGGCGGTGAGTGGGAACGCTACGCCGCGCAGGTGCACCGGGCGCTCGAGAAGGCGGCCGGTTCACGGACGGAGGCGGGGAAGAAGGCGCGGGAAGTGATCGGCGGGAAGAACACGGACAGGGAGAAGATCGAGGCGATACGCGACTTCGTTTCGATCAACACGCGGTCTGCCGGCCCGTCCCTCACGTCCCTGCCGCTCAGTTCGATCACCGGGGCCGACAGGGTCCTATCCGACGGGTACGGCAATACGTCGGACCGGGCGGTCCTTCTCCACGCGATGCTGACGGAGGCCGGACTGAAGCCGGAGTTCGTGCTCGCTTCCGGCGCCGCCCGGCTGAAGCCCCTTCAGGCGCCTCTCGTCAAGGCGCCGCCCCGGTCCTGGTTCGGTACCGTGCTCGTCCGGGTGAAGCTCGAGGAGGAGTACGTATATCTCAACGACACCAACCAGTACGCGGCACTCGGCGCGACGCATCACGACGGCCGGCCCGGCATCCTCCTGCCGTCCGGTGAGATCGTCACCATCGCGGCGATGAAGGACCGGAGGAACCGGAGCGAGACGGAGTACGCGATCACCATGAAGCCGGACACCGACGGCGCCGTCCGGCGGACCCGCAACGTCTACGGCACCTCGTTCCAGTCGTTCCACCGGAGATACGTCGAGATGCCGCCCGAGGAGAGGAGGAGGCATTTCCAGGAGATGGTAGCGGGCATTTCGCAGGCGGCAAAGGCCGACGGCGAGCTGGTCACGAAATACGACGACTATCCCGCGGTCGAGGAGTTCGCGGTCGATATCGACAAGTACGCCGTCCTCGACGGCGACCATTACTACTTCACCCTCCCCGATTCGTTCGCCGGACTGCTGTCGCTCCGCTCCGACACCCGCGCGAACCCGGTGTACTGGGGAAGCCCGTCCGACACCGCGCTGAAGCTCACCATCAACCTTCCCCGGGGCTACGTTCTGAGCCTTCCCGCGGAAGGGGAAGCGGTGACGCTTCTCGACGAGAAGCTTCCGTCTGACGCGGGGTCGGTGACGATCACGGCGAAGACCCCGAAACCCGGGGTGCTGGACCTGACCTTCAGAGCGATGACGGTCCCGGCGCTGATTCCGCCGGAGGACTACGGGAAGCTGCTCGACATCCAGAGGAGGCTGGCGCACCCCCGCATGCGCACCGTGATTCTGCGAAGGCAGTAGGCCCCCTGAGGGAAATCCCTTCCTCACGGAAAAAAGTGAGTCACTTTTTTCGTCGACCGGTGAATATATAGCCTTGGCGAATCACAGGTGAGACACGGTGACTCGTAAAGTGGTCTTATCTTCCTGCTTGCCAGGAGATTACGTCAAAATCACGGCCGGAACTGGAGGGGGGGTGAGGCCTATAGAGAGTAAACGGTGGTTCCGCGTGTGTATGCTTTCACTCATGCCTTGATGTGCGAAGGAGGACAGAAATGGCTCGCATATTCTCGTTTCGGTGTCTGAGTCTGATTGTGTTTCCGGCGCTTGTGCTCGGTCTTGCCGTGCCGGCGGCTTCGGATGACGTTCCGCAGGTGTCATCCCTGGGCCGGTACAGCGGCTACTCGGAGCCTGTCTACGATTCCTACGCCCGCGTCTCCCGATACGTGACGGTACACCAGGGAACGGATGCGGAGACGGACCTTGCGGTTGACCTGTATATGCCGACGAGGGACGGCAAGGTCTTCTACGAGTATCTCGACGACGAAGGAAATCCGGTGAAGCTGCCCGTGATATGGACCATGTACATCTACCACCGGGCGTTTTTCGTCGAGGGAGGGTATATCATTCCTCTGCCGGAGATGGACCTGTGGCTGTGGACGAAAGAGGTCATGAAGTACGGATACGTGGTCGCCGCGGTTGACTATCGCGGAGGCGGCGCGTCCTACGGCACCCGCCAGGCTCCGTTCACCGATCTCGAGGCGCAGGACGGCTACGCGATAACCGAATGGCTTGCTGTTCAGGACTGGTGCACCGGTGACGTGGGAATGTTCGGCCGGTCCTACATGGGCATCACCCAGTACACCGTGGCCGGCACGAAGCCTCCCCATCTCAGGTGTATATTTCCCGAGATGGCGATGTTCGACATGTACTCCTTTGTGTATCCCGGCGGCGTGTTCCATCACGAGTTCCTTGGAACGTGGAACTTCATCACCCGCACCTGCGATCTGAACATACCCGCGGTGTTTCCGCCGGTGGCGCCGGTGGACGACGATCCCTACGGCGTGCGTCTCCAGGAGGCGATACTGCAGCATCTCTTCAACGGGGACATACTGCAGATCGCCGCCACAGCCCCCTTCAGAGACACGGCGGATCAGGCGACGGGCCGGCGGCTTCATCTCGATCTCAGTCCTTCCCGTTTCGTGGCGGGGCTCGACGACTCGGATATCCCGGTCTATCATATGGGGAGCTGGTACGACATCTGGCCGCGCGATACGCTTCTGTGGTACGCGAATCTGGACAATCCCCAGAAGATAACGATGTGTCCGGGACCGCACATGTATTCCGACCACGAGTTTCTCGCGGCGGAGCATCTTCGCTGGTACGACTACTGGCTGAAGGGAATCGAGAATGGCGTCATGGATGAGCCCTCGATTCATTACTTCACCATGGGCGAGTCTCCGGAGCGCATGTGGCGCGGGTCGGACCAGTGGCCCCTGCGGAACCGGATTCCGCTCCGCTTCTACTTCCACAAGGGACGGACCGGCAGCGTGAACTCCGTGAACGACGGTTTCCTGAAGGCGCTGCCTTCGCGGCCGGGCGCCGACTCCCGCGAGGTTGACTACACCACGACGACGGGGCTGGCGAACCGGTGGACGAACGCGTACGGCGGGCCATTCGAGTATCCCGACATGACGGCGAACGACGAGAAGGGGCTGACGTACACGACGAGACGCCTGCCGTGCGACATGCGCATCACCGGCCATCCGGTGGTCCACCTGTGGGTCACGTCGACGGCGGCGGACGGGGACTTCTTCGCCTATCTCGAGGAGGTGGATGCGCAGGGAGTGTCCAGCTACCTCACGGAGGGCACGCTGAGGGCGTCGCATCGCAAGCTTTCGGAGCCGGTGCACGACAACCTGGGTCTCCCCTGGCACAGGAGCTACCTCGAGGACATCAGTCCTCTGGAGGAGGAGACGCCGACGGAGTTGGTCTTCGACCTCCATCCCACATCGAACGTGTTCGATAAGGGCAACCGCATCAGGGTGACGATCACGTGCGCCGACAGGGACAACAACCTGACGCCGGAGCTTTCTCCCGCGCCTACGGTGACCGTGCGGCGGGGGTGCCGGAAGGGTTCGTACATCACCCTGCCGATCATAATCGATCTCGATCGATAGTTCCCCCATAAGGAATCCCCCCGCCCCGAAGAGGGGCGGGGGGATGTTCCTGTCACGCGGTGAGGTCGTGACAGGTGAGGATCAGCGAAAGTGGGCCGTGCCGATGAAACAGCCTCCGCCCGAGCCGCCGCCTCCGGCGTCCTCATCGGGATCCGCATCCACGATACCCTCCTGCACGTCCCACAGGTCGTGTCCGAAGACGTCGGTCTCGGACTCGTCGAGTATGCCGTCGGCGTCGGTGTCGGCGTTATCGGGGTCGAGCCCGTTCTCTTCCTCGAAGGAGTCGAGCAGGCCGTCGCCGTCGGAGTCGCCGTCGTTGAGCCACTCGTCAGCCGCCAGCGGACCGACCTTGAATGCGAGTGCGGCAAGGCCTTCCGTAGCGGGCCTCACGACGACCGCATAATGGCTCCTCACGCCGACTGCCCCTCCCGCCTTGTTGCCTCCGAGAGTGATCTCTCCCGCGGAGACCTGCTTCTCGTACACCAGCATCGGTGAGGAGGGTCCGTCGCTCACGTCCATCAGCTCGTCGGTCAGCGTCCACGTCCCGTCCGTCAGCCACGACGGCAGCACGTCCACTCTCTTGTCGTAGCAGACCGATATCACCGCGTCCGTTCCTATCCTCAGCACCAGGTGGTCCGGCTCGGTGACGTACTTGTCGTTGTTGGCCGTGCGTACCAGGACCATGCCGTCGAGACTGCCGCTCAGGTCCTCTATCACGTAGTTCCGGTCTATGTAGTAGAGGGCGTCGGCCTGCGCCGTCGCCAGGCTGTAGGGCCGGCCCGTCGAGACGCTCACTATCGTCACCAGCTCGTCCGTGACGGTGACCGTCACGGTCGCCGTATTGCTCTCCAGGAGGCCGTCGGTCGCCGTGAACGTGAATGTGTCCGTTCCCGCGTAGCCCGCGTCCGGCGCGTACGTCACGATACTGTCGCCGTCGTCGCCCGTAATGCCGCCGTGTTCGGGGTAGACGGTGACGGCGTACGTCAGGGCGTCGTTCTCCACATCGTAGGCGGAGAGGGTGATATCAACCGAGCTTCCGGTCACCACCGCGGCGCTGCCGTCCCTCGCCACGGGCGCGTCGTTCACCGGCGTGACGGTGATCGTGACTGTCGCGACGTTGCTGTCTGCCATGCCGTCGTTGACCCTGAACGTGAACGAATCGGATCCGTGGTAGTCACCGTCCGGCTCGTACGTCACGTTCGGCGCCGTGCCGATGAGCATGCCGTAGCCGGGCTCGGAGACTATCTCGTACGTCAGGGCGTCGCCGTCCGCGTCGGTGCCCACGAGGGTGATCGCCGCCACCGTGTCCTCGTTGATCGAGACCGCCTGGTCCTGGGCGACGGGTGGGGTGTTGGCGACGACGGTGATCGTAAGGCTGTCCTCGCCCACCGCGCCGTCGTCGTCGAAGACGTACAGCGTCACGGTGTACACGCCCGTGTTCGCGTAGGTGTGCGTCACCTGCGCGCCGTAGTCGGACTCGCCGTCCAGATCCCACTCGTAGTCCACGATCGTGCCGTCGGGGTCGTAGGAGCCGGACCCGTCGAAATTCACCGTCAGCGGTGCCGTGCCCGATGTGACGTCCGCGGCCGCGACGGCCACGGGCGGCAGGTTGTCCGCCGTCACCGTGATGACCACGCTGTCGGTCGCGGTGTCGGTGCCGTCGGATACCGTCAGCACCGCCGTGTATTCCCCGGCCGCTTCGTATACGTGGACCGGGTTCTGCACGTCGGAGATCCCTCCGTCACCGAAGACCCAGGAGTACGTGTAGCCGCCTTCCTGGCCTTCGTCGTAGATCTTCAGGTTCCTGAACATGCTCTCCCCCGTGGGCCCCGAGACGTCGTGGTCGTTGGTGAAGGTTACGTACGGGAAGCTGCCGGTGAAGTGCTGTCCCACCGGGATCACGTAGTGCTTCCAGTCGGGCGCGGATCCGGCGTAATCATTATACGTCGTGATCCCCCAGCCCTGCGTGCCGTAGAGCTTGAAGGTCCGGTCGGCGCTGATGGCGTTGTCGTTATCGAACCCGATGCCGTGGATATCGGCTATGGTGCCGCTCCTGAAGTCGAACTCCATGATCGTCGAGGCGGTCACCGTGTACGGGAAGGATATCTTCTTCCAGCCGTTGCCCACGATGCGGAGCGTCGCGCCGCCGTCCTCGATCGTGACCGTCGGATTCATGTCCTGCGACGTGCCGCCGTAGGACTCGATCGTGTACTCGCCGAAGTCCACGTCACCGCCCGCGCCCGGATTTCCGCCCGTCGCTTCACCGGTGAACTGTACGCTGAGCGGCGCCGTGCCCGAGACCGGGTCCGCCGAGGCGATCGCCGTAAGCGGATCCAGCACCATCACGGTCACCGTTGCCTCGTTGCTCTCGAGCGCGCCGTCGGTGGCGGTATAGGTGAAGCTGTCCTCGCCGGCGAAGCCGCTGTTCGGCGTGTAGGCGACGCTGTCACCGTTACTCACTACGGAGCCGTTCGCGCCCTGGGTGACGGAAGCCACGGAGAGCGCGTCGCCGTCCGGATCGGTATCGTTGGCGAGAACGTCTATCGTCACCTCCGTGCCCCTGTCCGTCTCGGCATAGTCGTCTGCCGCGACGGGCGGGCCGTTCACCGCGTTCACCGTCACGGTCACCTGGGCAGTGTCCGTCCCGCCGCTGCCGTCGGAGACGGTGTACCCGAATGAATCGGTCCCGGCGAAACCGGCGTCCGGCGTATACGTCACGCTGGAGCCGTTATTGGCGACGGTGCCGTTGGCGCCCTGTGTCACCGACGCGACGGAGAGCGCGTCCCCGTCGATATCGGTGTCGTTGGCTAGGACGTCCACGGTCACCGGGGCGTCCTCGTCCGTCGCCGCGCTGTCGTCGGCGGCGACGGGCGGGTCGTTGACGGGCGCGACGGTTATCGAAACCGTCGCCGTGTTCGAATCCGCCTGGCCGTCGTTCGCCTTGAACGTGAACGAGTCGGCGCCGCTGGAGTTCGCGTCGGGCGTGTACGTCACGTTCGGCGCCGTTCCGGAGAGGGTCCCGCGGGAGGGCTGGCTGACGATCTGATACGTCAGCGCGTTACCCTCCGCGTCCGTCGCGACGAGCGTGATGGCGACGGGCACGTCCTCGTCGGTCGAGACGCTCTGGTCCTCGGCCACGGGCGGGGTGTTCCCGCCGCCGCCGGTCACCGTGATCACCACGCTGTCGGTCGCGGTGTCCGTGGCGTCGGATACGGTGAGCACCGCGGTGTACTGGCCCGGGTTTTCGTACACGTGCACCGGGTTCTGCTCGTCGGAGCTTCCTCCGTCGCCGAAGACCCACGCGTACGTGTAACCGCCGCCCTGGCCCTCCTCGTAGAGCTTCACGTTGCTGTAGATGCTCTCCGCGGTGGGGCTCGAGACGTCGTGGTCGTTGGCGAAGACCATGTAGAGCATGTCGCCGGTGTAGTGCTCGCCGAGAGGTATCGCGTAGTGCTTTGCCTCCGGCGCCGAGGCGGCGTAGTCGTTGTACGCCGCGTTGCCCCACGCCTGCGTCCCGTAGAGCCTAAACGTCCAGGTCGAGTTGCTGTCGTGATTATTATCGTTATCCAACCCTATCCCGTGGATCTCGCCCTGGGCGGTGCTCTGGAAATCGAACTCCAGTATCGTGCTCTCCGTCACCGTGTACGGCAGGGACATCTTCTTCCAGCCGTTCCCCACGATGTGGAGCGTCGCGCCGTCGTCCTCGATGGTGACCGTCGGGTTGCTGTCCTGGCCGCTGCTGTACGACTCGATCGTGTAGTCGTTGAAGTTGAGCGTTCCCGCAAGCTCCAGGCTGGCCTCGTAGACCTTCACGTTACTGAAAACGCTCTCGCCCGTGGGGCTCGACACGTCGTGATCCATTGCGAACCACAGGTACGCGAAGCTGCCCGTGTAGTGCTGGCCCACCGGTATGGTGTAGTGCTTCACGTCGGGCGCCGAGGCGGCGTAGTTTTTGTAGGTCTGTATGCCCCAGCCCTGCGTGCCGTACATCTCGAAGCCCCAGTTCTCGCTCAGCGCGTCATCGGTGTCGAACCCTATCCCGTGCACCTCTCCCTGCGCGCCGCTCTGGAAGTCGAACTCGAGAACGGTCGACGCGGTGACGGCGTACGGGAACGAGATCTTCTTCCAGCCGTTCCCGACGATGCGGAGCGTCAGTCCCCCGTCTTCTATCGTGACCGTCGGGTTCTGGTCCTGGCTTCCGGCGTACGACTCTATAGTATAATCGTTGAAGTTGATGGCGTCGGAGCCGGGACTGCCTCCGCTTGCCTCGCCGTTGAACTGCACCGTGAGCGGCGCCTCTCCCGACGTCGGGTCCGCCGTCGCGATGGCCCGCAGCGCCTCGCGCACCGTGACGATGACGGTCGCCGTGGCGGTTCCGCTCCGGCCGTCGCCCGCGGTATACGTGAAGCTGTCCGTGCCGCAGTAGTCGGTGTTCGGGGTGTACGTCACGTCCGTGCCGTTGCTCGCCACGGTGCCGTTCGTGCCCTGTGTCACCGAATCGACAACCAGGGCATCGCCGTCCGGATCGCTGTCGTTGGCCAGCACGTCCACGGTCACCGCGGTGTCCTGAGGGGTGCTCGCGGAATCGTTGTTCGCGACCGGATTCCGATTGACGTTGGTCACCGTAACGTTCCACGTCACGCTCGCCTCGCCGCCGTAGCCGTCGCTCGCCGTCGCGACCAGCTGGTGCGAGCCGGC
>CAYMFW010000097.1:0-18501 GCA_964389785.1 uncultured Planctomycetota bacterium | reverse complement strand
GGTAAGGGCAGCGTGATCGGCAGGCCGGACGACAAACGAAACAGCGCACCTTACACGGGAACCGTTATCAAGACGAAACCGGACACGCGGTGCCGTTACCTGATGGCCAAAGCGCCGATCCACATGGACGACCCTCCCGAACGGCCGGCCGAGGTCAGCAACCGGGGAGGATCGGACAAGGACCAGTGGGGCTGGGTGGAAGGCGCCGAGTGGCTGTACGCCGGCTCCTGTCCGATCGTCCCGGCCGACCCCTGTTCCTGCCCCTCCCAGCGGCTGTATCTCGACTGGTACAAGCGCACCTACGTGCCGGAGGCGTATCGCCATTCCGTCGGTATCGTGGATACGGCCGGGAATCTCATCATGCATCTCGGACGGTACGGCAACTACGACAGCGGGTTCGGGAAGAAGAGCAGGATCCCGATCGGCGAAGACCACATCGCCATGTTCCTGCCGCGGTTCATCTCGGCGACGGACAACTACCTGGTCGTGTTCGACTGGTCCGACCGGCTGGTGGTGCTGAAGCTCGCTTACCATGCGGAGGAGACGGTGTCCATCGGAGGGGAGAAACGCCCCGGACGGGAGTAGTATGAAAAGAGGATTCTCGCTGGTAGAGCTGCTCGTGGTGGTGGCCGTCATCGCGCTCCTGGCGGCGCTCGTGCTGCCCGGTCTCGCCCGGGCGCGGGAGTACGCCTACCTTACAAGGTGCAAGAGCAACCAGCGGCAGATCGGCCTGGGCGTCCTCATCCATGCGGCCGATCACAAGGGCGAACTGCCCCTGGGGGCGGTGCCCTGCGGCGGGAGCTCGAATTCCGGCAGATACAGCCGCCGTATCGGGATGAGAACCTGCACCCACTATGCCGCCAGACACGTGCAGTCGAACCCTGCCCTGAGGGAGCTCGGATACACCACGAGAAGCTGGAAGGACTATTGCTGGTCCGCGACCATCTTCCAAAGCGTCTACATGGGCCCCATCGGAGCCGGACAGAACTGGCCGGAGAACTGTGACGCGACACAGGCCGGCGCGTGGACTGGGTTCCCTCACCGCCAGGGGAAGTACCTCCCCGTCGAGATCCTGTGGGACCCGATCATCAAGGTGAAACAGTGGGGACCGTACGGTTACGGAAGCGGCTTTCCCTGGCGCTACAACTCGATAGACCCCGACAATCTGGACGGGAGCGTGGTGCGCGCCGGCACGGAGATCGGACGGGACAAGCTGACACGGAGCTACGACGTGTTCGGATACGAATTCTTCACGTACTCCACCGGCTGCGACGGGCCGATGCCGGACGTGTGGGGAACCGAACTCCACGACTGCGCCCTGCCCACGTGGGGAACCGACTGGGCGGCGAAGAACAAGTATGAACAGCCGTACCGCTACGCCACCAGAAGCAGGCATATACGGGCCTCGCACAAGCCGTCGGCGTGGGTCGCCACGTGCCTCCAGCCGCTGCGGACCTTCGACGGCGAGGAGCGCGACTTCCTGTCTCACTTCGGATGCCGGGAGGTGCTCGGGGGAAACTGGCGATTCAACGTACTCCACCTGGACGGGCACGTGGACGACGACAACTGGGGAGAGAACCTGCCTCAGTGCGAATCTGTCGGAGGATCGCAATGGTTCATCCTTCGCTACGCGGACACCAATCTCTTCTGCGTGTACGGCTGGCAGTACAAGGATATCTCGGGGAGCAACTGGAAGCTGGGAGTCGAGCCGATTCCGGGCTTTTCCAGACCTTTCGACGGAAACAAGTAGGGAAAAGAGGAAGGGAGTAGCATGAGAACGTATTCCAGGACGGTTCTGTGCGGCGGGCTGATTCTCCTCGCGACGGCAGTCGGGTTCGCCGGCGAGGACGCGAAGATAAAGGGAAAGCCGCTTTCGAAGTGGTTGAGCCAGCTCAGGAGCGAGAACCGCGGCCTTCAGGTGCGCGCGGCCCGGGCGCTCGCGGAGGCGCCCAAGGAGCTTCACGGGAAGGTCATCCCGGAGGTAATCCCGATTCTCGGATCGGACCGGAAGAACGACCGCGCATTCGCGGCGCAGGTGCTCGGGGCGTACGGACCGGCCGCGCGCGCGGCGGTGCCGCACCTCCTGCCACTATTCAAGGACGACCAGTTCGAAAGGAACCGCACGGCGGCGGCCCAAGCGCTCGGACATATCCTCGCGGACGCGAAATCGGACAAGGAGGTGGACGGGGCGGTCGCGGCGCTGATTTCCGTATTCGACGACCTGTACGTGGACGTCCGCCGGGAGGCGGTGACGGCGTGCGGCAGGATAGGTCTCGCAGCGAAGGCGTGCATCCCGCATCTGCCCGACCGGATGGAGGACGTGAAGCACCACGCGGTGGGAGACGGCAACGCGAACAAGGACGTTCACGCGGCCGCGGCGTGGACGGCGGGGAGAATGGGAAAGCTCTCCGCGAAGCATATCGATCTTCTCATCGCAATGCTGCACCGTGAGGACCGCAACCACCGGGTGAGCGAGCGGGTGGTGACCGCGGTCGGCCTCATCGGCGCGGTGCACAAGAACGTGGTGCCGAACGTGCTGGACAGCCTGGAGAAGGTGATCGCGGAGGGTTCGTACGGCCCGATCCCGTACCGGATAGAGCTGGTGAAGGCGCACTTCGAGACGCTGATGCGGTTCGAGCCGAAGGACCTTGCCGTCGCGGTCGGTCCGATGGTAGGACACCTCAAGAAGTCCGGGCCCCGGTACGATTTCATCGCGATAGGAGCGATGGAGGTGCTGACGAGGATCGGCAAGCCGGCGGCGGAGAAGGCAATACCGGTAATCGAGGGACAGTTCGCGAACTCGAAGAACGTGGATGTGAAGAAGGCGGCGGAGGCCGCGCTGGCGGCGATCAAGGGAGAGAAGAAGGAATAGGAGAAAGAAACGGATGAATCTCCCGCGCGACGGGTTCTCCCTGGTGGAGCTGCTGGTGGTGATCTCCATCATCGTGCTCCTGGCGGCGATCCTGCTTCCGACGCTCGCCCAGGCGCGCGACCGCGCGTATACGATCGTGTGCCTGAACAATATGCGCCAGGTCGCCGTGAGCTTCACCATCTACAGCAACGAGAACAAGGGCTGGTATCCGGTACTCGTATCGCTGGATTCGTACACCAACAACAACTACGAGATCATAGCGAACAACGCGGTCGTCATAAACCGGCTGAGCAGGAATCCGCCCTATACCGGCAGGGACTTTCTCCATTCGTGGTGGGGGGTGGTGTGGCCGGAGGAGCCGACGGCAACCCTGCATACGGCTTCGGTACTGTACACCCAGAGGAAGGGCAGGTACCTCGGTGATTATCACGCCCTGTACTGCCCCACGACTCTCAAGGAGCAGAGTAAGACGCTGCAGGTCCCGAACGATTACGACCACGACAAGATGTTCGCCCAGCTGGATTCCGGCAAACGCTGGGGCGGCAATCCGGACCACATTCCCGTCGGGTACACCATGATGCTCGCCGCGTTCGACGACGAGGACGGCACGCCGCCTCGCGTGTCGAAGAGGGCGAAGGCGCTGGACCGTCCGCTTTCCGCCTCGGCGGACCCGATGTGCTGGATGATGACGGACCTCTATCAGGCGACGAACGGGGTGTTCTCCTGGTGGCCGCACCTGCGGTACCGCACCGGCCCCCCGAACCTGGCGTACAACGTGGTGCACCTGGACGGACACGCGTGCACGCACGAGGCGATTCACTGCGTGGGCTGGGCGTGTGCGGGCAACGACTGGATACGGTCGCTGAGCCCGCCGGCGGACATTCCCTACGCGTATATCGATACCGACGGAGACAGACTGGGACGCTGATCTTTCACTCGAGGAGCTGACTGCATGCAGAACGGTATCAGGGCGGTATGGGTTGACGCGTACCACTTCGATTCGACCGACGACGTCGAACGGTATGTGGATTGGTGCGTGGAGCAGAACGTGACGGTCACGTTCGTCGGGGTGAACCACTTCCGCGGCGGGATGATCTATCGCAGCACGGTCAGCCCGTCGCTCGCGGCGAGCGAGCACGGGATCGACTACCGGGGGTGGGACCCATTCGAGGACGTGGTGCGGCTGTCCAGGGACGCCGGTCTCGAAGTGCACGTCTGGTTGTGTATCGCGAACGCCGGCCAGCCGGCGCTCGGGACGTCGGAGGGCCTCGCGGTGCGCGACGACTGCCCGGCACCGCTTGCCGCGACGCATCCGGAGTGGTACTGCACCGACCATACCGGGGTGTCCTGTCTGGACGCGGCGCGGGAGGACCCAAAACGGATGTCGTTCGTTCCCTTGAACCTCTGTCGGGAGGACGTGCAGGGATACCTGCGCGACATGTGCATCGAGGCCGCGAACCGGTACGAGATCGACGGGGTGCACCTGGATTACATCCGGTTCATGTTCGTTCCGCCGGGAAAGACCGGCCGGGACGCGCTGAACCCCAACCTGGCGCCGGCGCCGGAGGAGAGCGTCGAGACGATGCTTGGAAACGGCGCGGCCCGCTTCAGTTTCGACGGGGAGACGACGGCGGCGTTCCAGGGCGAGACCGGTCTGGATTTCACCGGGAGCGGCCCGGACCTTTCCTCCCGCGTCCGGTGGCTCTACGGGAACGAGGAACGTCTGGAAAGATGGTACGCCTGGAAGTCGTCGAAGGTGACCGCACTCGTCCGGGACCTCCACGAGGAGACGAAGAAGCGGAATATGATGCTCTCGGCGGCGGTATTCAGCGGCTACCCGTGGTGCGGACGGGAGGTGGCCCAGCGATGGCCGCAGTGGGTGGACGAGAAGATGATCGACCTGGTGGCGCCCATGGACTATGGTATGGAGCCGGACGCGCACGAGAAGCTGCTCGTCGACCAGTTCTCGCATCTGAAGACGGAGCCGGTGCCCGCCGTGCCGTTCCTTACGGGCATCTCGCACTCGTCGTTTCGCGATCCGGACGAGAGCGCGGCGCGGGAGAAGCTGGCCCGGTATGAGGCGGTGGCGGCACGCCGGGGACGAAGCGGGGTGTGCATGTTTAACTACGGCGGATTTTCGAAACTGCTGTGACGGAAGGAGAAATGATGAGGAAGGTATGGCTGATGTGTGCGGCGGCGCTGGTCCTGGCCGGAACAGTGGCGGCGGAGAACCCGAAGTCGCTGACGGACGACGAGAAGGCGAAACTGATCGCGGCGGAGACCGAAGACCAGAAGAAGCTCCGCGGGGAGCTCGCGGAGCTCGCCGGGAAGGGACAGAAGATATACTTCATGTCGGACATGGACGGGGCACGGCGGGTGTACGCGATGGCGCCGGACGGGTCGAATGTGACGTGCCTGACGCCGGATGTGCCGTTCGCAGACAAACCGCACGTCTCTCCCGACGGCGCGCGCGTCGTGATCAACATGAAGGCCCCGCACGCGGAGGTGGTGAAGCTTCCCCAGAGCGATTCGCTGAAGCGGCATGTCAAGCCGGACAAGGACAAGATGGCCGGGTGCCTTGGCGTCCTGGACCCGGCGACGAAGAAGGCGGTGCCCGTCGCGATAGGCGACAACGGCCACTGGTCGCCGGACGGCAGAAAGATCTGTTACAACACCTCGACCAAGCCGCGCAAGATCGGAATCCTCGACGTCGAGAAGAAGGAGGAGACGATCATTATGAATGCCCCGAAGACCGCGATGTTTCCCAACTTCACCCCGAACGGAAAGCACGTCATCATAGGCGGGTATCCGTTCACCATCGCTGCGTTGAAGGACGACGGCACGTTTACGGTCGGCAATCTGGGCATCGGGTCCGGCTGCAACAACGAGGTATCGAAGGACGGCACACAACTCGTCTGGGTGATCGACACCTACGGCGACATGGGAGGCTGGCTATGCAGCGCTTCATTCGATGAGCAGACCGGAAAGGCGGGAAAGGGCGAGAAGCTGCTCCTTCCCTGGGACAAGGGCTCGGTGAACTACTACCCGGACTTCTCCCCGTGCGGGAAGTATCTGGTGTACGCTCACGGGGAACAGGTAAAGGGCAAGAAGTCGTACGCCTCGAGACCCGACCTGGAGCTCTACGTAACGCGGTTCCCGAAGTGCGACGTGACGGTGCGCATCACGTGGAACCGCGCCGCTAACTTCCATACCTGCTGGTGGGGACCCAAGTGATCGCTCACGACTTCTCGAGACTTCGTTGCGGGGCGCGGGACGTCTCTTCATGACGCTTCTCTACAAGGACGACTGGGAGGAGACGAAGGAACGATACCGAGCCTGGTGGGCCGGCGAGTACTTCGGCCGGTGCGCGCTCGCGGTACACGCGCCGAGAGACGACCGGCCGGACGAGGAGCCGCCCGTCGCACCTGAGGATCCGGAGGACAAGTGGACGAACCTGGAGTACTGGGCGGCCCAGCGGGAGTGGAGCTATCGCCGGACGTTCTACGGCGGTGAGGCGTTTCCGGTATGGAGCTGCGGCTACCCGGGCAACAAGCGGCTGGCCGCGTTCCTGGGATGTCCCGTCACCCTCGGTGAAAGAACCGGATGGGTCGACCCGATTCTCGACGGGGACGACTGGGACGTCTCGGGTCTCCGCATCGATCCGGAAAACGAACGCTGGAAGTTCACCGTGAAGGCGCTCGAATCCGCCGCGGAGGTGAGCCGCGGGAAGGCGATCCCTTCCATAGGCGCGTTCGGCGGGTCGGGCGATACGCTCGCCGCGCTCCGGGGATCGGACCGGCTGCTTCTCGACTGCGCGGACCGTCCGGACAGGGTGCGGGAGGCGGATCAGTATCTGATGGATCTCTGGATCGAATGCTACCAGACGTTCTACGCCATTATTCATGAGGCCGCGGAGGGCTCCACGTTCTGGATGGCGTTGTGGTCGCCGGGGAAATGCTACGCGCCGCAGAACGATTTCTCCTATATGATCTCGCCGGGCATGTTCGAGGACCTGTTCCTACCGACCGTGGCGAAACAGACGGAATTCCTAGACCACTCCATTTATCACGTGGACGGTGTCGAGGCGTTCGCCCACGTGGACGCGCTCTGCCGCCTCCCCCATCTCGACACCCTCCAGATACTGCCCGGCGCCGGAAAGCCCAGCCCGCTCCATTACATGGAGGTATTGAAAAAGGTGCAGCATGCGGGTAAGAATCTTCATATAAGCATCCCCGCGAACGAGGTAGGGCTGGCGCTGCAGCAGCTCTCGGCGAAGGGACTCTTCATCGCGACGCACTGCGAGACGGTAGCGAAGGCCCGGGAGCTGCTCGAGAACGCGGAGAAATGGTCCAGGGAGTAGAACGGCGCGCAGATGACGAAGATACTCACGATCGGCAACAGCTTTTCGGTGAACGCGACGTCCTGCATGGATGAGCTCACGGCAGCGGAGCCGTCCGCTGACCTCTTCTACGGCAGCATGGTTCTGGGGGGCTGCTCCCTGGAGAAGCACTGGAACCTGCTGAAACAGTGCGATCTGCTCCCCGACGTGAAGCCGTACGATTTCGGCAGGACCGGCCGGGAGCCGGTGAAGGCGACGCTGCGGGAGGCGCTTTCGGGCGAGCAATGGGATTTCGTCACCCTCCAGCAGGCCAGCCCGCTGAGCCACGAGGGCGATACCTACCAGCCGCATTTCGGAAACCTTCACGGCCTGATACGGGACATCGCGCCTCACGCTCGGCCGGTGATACACATGACGTGGGCGTACCGCATCGATTCTCCTCTTCTCGCGGAATGGCAGATGACGCAGGAGACGATGTTCGAGCGGCTGAGGGGCAATTACCGGGCGATGGCGGAGAAATACGGCTGTCCGATCCTCCCCGTCGGCGAGGCGTTCCAGAAGGCCCGCGCAAAGCTGAACTACCGGGTCGACGAGGGTTTCGATCGTGAGAACGCGAAGCCGTTCGACCTGCCCGATCAGACGGGGTCCCTGAACGTCGGCTGGCAGTGGGCAACAGGAAACACCGACTCCGGGAAAGCGACGCTGTGGATGGACGCAAAGCACGGCAACAGCAAAGGGTGTTACCTGGGTAACGCGGTATGGTATGAGATGTTCACGGGAAAATCGATCGCGGACAATCCGTTCTGTCCCGAGGATATCACCGAGAAAGAACTCGAGATTCTCCAGGCCGCGGCACACGAGGCGGTGGACGAGTACGGCGGGCCGCTCACAGGAGGTCCTAGATGACGCGAAGAGAACGACTTATGGCGACGCTGAACGGACAGGCGGTGGACCGGCCGCCGGTAAGTTTCTACGAACTCTCCGGTACCCGGCAGGACCCGGACGACCCGGACCCGTTCAATATCTATACCGATCCCTCCTGGAAGCCGCTGCTGGATCTGGTGAACGAGAAGACGGACTGGATAACGATGACCGGGGCCGGGTTCAGGAACCGGAAGCCCAGTCCGTACCCGGACATGACGGAAACGCAGACGTGGGAGGACGAGAACGGCAGCCGGTTTACCCGAAAGACGATACATACGCCCGGAGGGGACCTGTCCTCACTGAGCCGCCGCGACCGCGACGTGAATACCGCTTGGACCCTCGAGCATCTGCTGAACAGCGCGGAGGACCTGGAGAAGTGGCTGACCCTTCCGGTGGTGGAGCTGACCGGCGAGGTGGACACGGACCCAGTGCTCGAGAGGGAGAAGGAGATCGGCGACGCCGGTATCGTGATGCTCGGCTGCGGCGACCCGGTATGCGCGATCGCAGGGATGTTTGACATGGCGGAGTTCACGATCGTCGCGCTGACGCAGAAGGAGCTGATGCACCGCGCGCTCCGGAAGGCGGCACGGGGGATCATGGAGCGGGTGGAGGCGATCTCGAAGGCGCTCCCCGGACGGCTCTGGAGGGTGGTCGGCCCGGAGTATGCGTCACCCCCCTACCTCCCGCCGGCCCTGTTCCAAGACTATGTCACCCAATACGATACGCCGATCGTCGAGGCGATACACAAACACGGCGGCTACGCCCGCATCCACTCCCACGGCAACCTGAAGGACATCCTGCGGCTCATCCATGCAACCGGGTGCATGGGGATAGACCCGATAGAGCCGCCCCCGCAGGGGGACGTCACCATGGCCCACGTCCGGAGGAATTACGGAAAGGACTGGGTGCTCTTCGGCAACCTGGAGGTGAGCGACATCGAGAACCTGCCGACCGAGGACTTCGCCGAGAAGGTGCGCACCGCGCTCGTGGAGGGCACCGAGGGCGACGGCCGGGGGATGGTGCTGATGCCGAGCGCGTGCCCGTACGGACGGAAGCTGGCGGACCTCACGCTTCGCAACTACGAGAAGATGGTCGAGCTGGTGGAGGACTTCCCTAGAATCTGAAGGTCGAGAACTCTCCCTCGCACGGGTTGCCGGTGACGTAGTCGGTCTCTTTCTTCACCGTGTTCATCACCAGCGCGCCGCACGAGCGTATCCTCATGCCGCTCGACGTCTCGTAGTCGTGGGAGCAGATCGAGCGCGGCTTCCCGTCGTGGTCGCGGAACGCGTTCTGGATGAATGCGCCGTCGATCTTCCCGCGTCCGTCGCGGAGGATTGCGTCCATCCGCTCCCGACGCTGGGGGGAGCATCCCTTTGGATCGGCCTCCCGCTCCACCGTCGCCAGCTCCGGATCCAGGTAGTGATTGCTGTGCGCGTAAGTGCTTTCTCTGATTGGAATTCGCGCACACGCTTTCCCCGTGGTCTCGATGGATATTCCGGTCCCGGACCCGTCGCCGATCTGGAAGTGATGGCCGGAGCAGAGCCGGGCCCGCATCACCTCCTCCGCGGCGTCTTCCGCCGTCTCCCGCGTCAGCACGCGGCGGCAGATGAACGTCCACGGCACGCCCGGCACCGCGTCGGTCGGATTCAGATTGTTCGCGGCGACCCCGACGCCGTGCTCGTTCATCCCCATCATGCCGACACAGCCGCCGTACGTCAGGACGAATACCTCCGGCTCGCCGTCCGCCACCAGGTGTGTCCACGCCGCTCCCGCCTTCGCTTCGGCGAACATGTCCCACGTCTGCGCGACGAATGAAGAACCGTCGCCGGTCGCGTCCATCCCCACCCAGCACGCAGTGCAGTCGGCCGCCTCGTTGAGTCCGTAGACAAGCACGTCCTTGAAATCGGTGAAGCCGCTCACCACCAGAATGTCCTCCGGCGTCGCTCCGGAACCCTCCGCCATGCCTTCCACCTCCTCGATGAGCCCAGGCGCATACTCCCGTACGTGCCCGAGGCACTCGTGAGCGACGGACCTGATTGTTTCCCGGGACGCCGGCCGTTTACCCCTTTGGCAAAGGGCGATTCGCAGCTCGATAGAATCACGCACCCCGTCGCGGAGCGTCTCGCCGTGTGCGCGCCCGACCTCCCGGTGCGATCCGCGAAATTCGTACACGTTCATCCCCCAACGGTACCACCGCGAGCCCCCTGGGGCAATACCAGCCAACACGTTATAATGTCGGCATGGAGCGCCCGATCATTATGGAAGGCATGAGGAAGCTCTTCGGCATTCTCTCCCTGCCCGACGGGGACCCTCGGGCCGGCGTCACGCTGGTCCACGGCTGGTCAGGCTACCGGGCCGGGCCGCACCGCATGTTCGTCCATCTGGCCCGCGCGCTCTCTGCCAACGGAATCGCTTCGGTCCGTTTCGACCTCTCCGGACGGGGAGACAGCGAGGGCGACTTCGAGGACACCACCCTCGACATCATGATAGAGGACACCCTCACCGCAGCCGCCTTCCTGCGAAGCGAGGCCCGCGTGCGGCGGCTCGCGCTTTCCGGCATCTGCTCGGGAGGTAACGTTGCCCTCGGGGCGGCGTCACTCGACAAGAGCGTCGACGGGCTGGCGCTGTTGTCCACCCCGCTCTTCGCGCCGCAGAAGAAAGCGATGGGTGTCGCCCGCGGATCACCGGCGCGCGCGCTCGGCGAATACGCGCTAAAGGCTTTCCAGCCAAGTACCTGGTACAAGTTAGCGAAGGGCATGGTGGACTTCCGCGCGGTCGGCAGGGTGATCGCCTCCCACCCGGAACAGGCCAGTGAGAAGGATTCCTCCCGGGACATCATGAGGGAGCTGAGCGGCTACTCCGGAAAGATGCTGTTCGTCTACGGGAGCCGCGACACCGAGTCCGAAGGCGCCCCGGAGTACTACCGCGACTTCGCCGAGGCGAATGACGTGGACACCGCATTCGAGGTCATCGAGGGCGCCGATCACAACTTCTACGCGGCTGCCTGGCAGAAAGAGCTGGCCGGTCGCGTCTGCCGCTGGATATCCTCCGCGCTCGTCTGATAGAATCCCGGGTCCCTTGGTCCCAGTAGAGGAGAGCACGAATGATTCCCAGGTACACCACTCCCGAGATGGCGGAGATATGGTCCGAACAGACCAAGTTCCAGAAGATGCTGGACGTGGAAGTCCAGGCCTGCAAGGCCCTGGCCGAGAAGGGCGATATTCCCGCCCAGGCGGCCGTCGAGATCGAGCAGCGCGCCGCGTTCGACCTCGATAAAGTCAAGGAAATAGAAAAGGTTACGCGGCACGACATCGCCGCGTTCGTGAAGAACGTCGGGGAGAACATCGGCGACGCGGGCAAGTACGTCCACTTCGGCCTGACGTCCTCCGACGTCATCGACACCGCCATCAACCTGCAGCTCCGGGACGCGATGGACGTCATCATCCGAGCCGCGAAGAAGCTGGAAGCGACGCTCGCCGAGAAGGCGGTGAAGCACAAGCGGACCCCGATGATGGGACGGAGTCACGGCGTCCACGCGGAGCCGATCACGCTTGGGCTGAAGCTGGCACTCTACGTCTCCGAGATGAGACGGAACATCGCCAGGCTGCAGCAGGCCCGCATCACTATCGCCGTCGGCAAGCTCTCCGGCGCGGTCGGCACGTTCGCGAACGTCGATCCGGCCATCGAGGAGAAGGTCTGCGCCGCGCTCGGCCTGGCCCATGCCGCGGTCTCCAACCAGGTGATCCAGCGCGACCGGTACGCCGAAATGATGGGCGCCCTGGCGGTCTGCGGGGCCTCCTTGGAGAAGTTCGCCCTGGAGATCCGGGGGCTCCACCGCACCGAGGTGAAGGAATGCGAGGAGCCCTTCAGAAAGGGCCAAAGAGGCTCTTCGGCCATGCCCCACAAGAAGAACCCGATCATCTGTGAGCGGGTCTGCGGAATGGCCCGCCTGCTCAGGGGAAACGCGATGGCCGCCCTCGAGAACGTCGCCCTCTGGCACGAGAGAGACATCAGTCACTCGTCCGTCGAGAGGGTGATCTTCCCGGATTCCACGACGCTCCTGCACTACATGCTGCTGAAGATGATCGACGTGTTCGACGACCTCGTGGTCCACCCGGACAACATGGCGCGTAACCTTCAGATGTCCAGGGGGCTGATATTCTCCCAGCACCTCTTGCTTGACCTGATACGCAAGGGCCTGTCCCGGGACGAGGCGTACGAGATAGTGCAGCGCAACGCGCTGAAGGCCAACGAGCAGGGCCTGGACTTCAAGGAGGTAGTTGCCGCCGACGAGCGGGTGCTCGAGCTTCTCGGCCCCGGCGAGCTCGACTTGTGCTTCGACATCAGTTACCACCTGAGGAATGTCGATGCCGTCTTCACCCGGCTCGGACTCTAGAACCAGCAGAGGTGCAACACCTTCTAAGTTCGCCGTTGTAACACTCGGCTGCAAGGTCAACCAGTACGAGAGCCAGGCCATCCGCGAGATGCTCCTCGCGGCGGGGCTCGCCGAGACGGACCCGCTCGCCGGCGCCGACATAGTGGTGGTAAACAGCTGCGCCGTTACCCTGCACAGCAGCGCCGAGTCCAGGAAGTGGATCAGCCGGATCCGCAGGGAATCGCCGGCCACCCGAATCGTCGCGACCGGCTGCTCCTCGGAGGTCGACCCGAACGCCCTCGCCCGAGCCGACACGCTTGTGCCCCAGAGCGACAAATACGCCCTGCTGAAAGCGCTGAACATCCCCTCGGCACGCCCCGGACCTGACTCCAACATTCATACCGTGATACGCAGCTTCCAGGGCCGCACCCGCGCCTTCCTTCGTATCCAGGACGGCTGCTCCCGCCGCTGCTCCTTCTGCGCGGTGCCGCTGGCAAGAGGACGCTCGCTGAGCAAGCCCCCCGCACGCGTCGTCGAGGAGGCCCGGACGATCGCCGACGGCGGCTGCCCGGAGATCGTTCTCTGCGGCGTGGACATGGGCAAGTACGGACGAGACCTTTCCCCGAAGGTCACTCTCCCGGATGTCCTCGAACCGCTTCTCGATCTTTCCCGTCCGACCAGGTTCAGAATCAGCTCGATCGACGTCAACGACGTGAGCGACCGTCTTCTGTCCCTGATGGCCTCCTCCGACCGGGTCTGCCCTCACCTCCATCTGCCCCTTCAGAGCGGAGACGCCGGAATACTCCGCGCGATGAGGCGGGGGTATACCCCGGAGACCTTTCTCGAACGGGTGTGCGCCGTTCGCGACACGTACGACCGCCCCGCGATCACGACCGACTGCATCGTCGGCTTTCCCGGCGAGACGGACGACTGTTTCGAGAACACCCTGGCCCTCGTCAGGCACGCCCGGTTCACCCGGCTCCACGTCTTCCGTTTCAGTGCACGGCCCGGCACCGATGCTGACACCTTCCCCGACAGGCTCCCGGACCGCGTCGTCTCCGAGCGCGCCCGCGTGTTGATAGACGCAGGCCTCCACCTCGCGGCCGACTATCGTTCCGCCCTTCTGGCAGGGCCTGAATCCGCCCCCCCCTGCACGCTGGACGTCGTGATCGAGCGGTCCCGGGCCGCCCGGTCGAGTGGCCTCGCCGGCCGCTACGTGCGCGTCCTGGTCACCGACCCGCTACCCCCCGGCTCCCAACTCAAGGTCGTCCCCACGGCTCTCGACGGCACCGATGTCGTCGGGCGCCTTGCCTGAAAAAACACCTCAAGACCGTTGCGGAAAATCCATTTTCCATCGGGTATAATCCCGACTCGAAACTTCCGGGGGGAGCCCCCCCGCAGGGCGCTCCAGAAGGAGGGAACCGAAGATGACCGAGAACCGACAGACGACCGCGACGTGGGCCCGGGAGGCGGATCAGGTCTTCTCGTTCCTTGAGGACCACGACAACTTTGTCGTTTGCGGCCATCCCTTCCCCGACGGAGACTCGATCGGGTGCCAGCTCGCCATGTCCGAGCTCCTTGCCTCGATGGGAAAGACTGCGCGCGGCGTCATCTTTTCTCCCCTTCCCAAACGCTTCCGTTTCCTCTCCGGGTCCGACGACCTTATCGTCGTCCCTCCCGCCCTGCCGGATCAGCTGGATGCTCTCATCTGCCTCGATATCGGATCGAAAAAGAGAATCACCAACCTCCTCGACACGCTCCCGGACGGCCTGCCCGTTCTAAACATTGACCACCATGTATCGAACAGCGAATTCGGAACGGTGAACTGGATCGCCGACGCCGTAAGCTCTGTAGGCGAAATGCTTTACGTCATCCTAAAGGAGCGCGATGTTCCGTTCACCCCCTCGATCTCCGAGGCCCTCTACGTGGCAATTCTCACGGACACCGGACGCCTCTGCTATCGCAACACCCGCCCCGAGACGCTCGAGGCCTGCGCCGACCTTCTCCGTCACGGCGTCAACTGCGCCAACGTCTTCCGTAACCTGTTCGAGGACTCGACCCGCCAGCGCCTCCATCTTCTCTCACGCGCCCTGGACACCCTCGGCACCGCCCTCGACGACCGCGTCTCCTGGATGTCCGTCACCCACGACATGTGCGCTACCACCACCACCGACTTCGATGATACCTACGAGTTCATCGACATCGTCAAGTCCGTCACCGGTACCAAGGTAGCCCTCCTCCTTCGCGACACCGACGGCGCCCGGGTGAAGCTCAGTGTCCGCAGCGACGGTACCGTCAGTGCGCACGAGCTCTGCAACAGCTTCGGCGGCGGCGGCCACCGCTGCGCCGCCGGGGCGGTCATACCGGGCACGATCGATCCTGTGAGGAAGCAGGTGATCGACAAGCTCGAGAGCATGTTCAATGGCTCCGAGTCCTGAGCCCACCGCCCGCGCGGCGCATTCCCTTCTCGCCCGCCTCGACTGCGAACGCGTATACGGCGCCGACTCCCTTCCGCTCTCCGCCCCCGCGGCATCCTCCCCCGCACCGATCACGGAATCGCTGCACGCCATCGCCGAGGAGGTCCGCTCCTGCACCCTCTGTTCCCTCAGCGACTCCCGCACCAACGCCGTTCCCGGCGAGGGCAACCCCCGCGCGCGGATCGTGTTTGTGGGCGAAGGTCCCGGCCGCGACGAAGACCTCAATGGCCGTCCGTTCGTCGGCCGAGCCGGTCAGCTTCTCGACCGTATGATGGCGGCCATCGGACTCGACCGCACCACCGCGTACATCGCCAACGTAGTGAAGTGCCGTCCCCCCGGCAACCGCACCCCGACCCCCCTCGAGGCCGCCACCTGCATCTGGTACCTGAGGCGGCAGCTCGCCCTGATCAGGCCGGTCGTCATCTGCGCCCTCGGCGGCGTTGCCGCATCCGCACTGCTCGAGCGCCAGATTCGCATCACCGCCATCCGCGGACAGCAGTACCCGATGGGAGACTCGATGCTCATACCCACGTTTCATCCGGCCTACCTCCTCCGGAATCCCTCCGGCAAGAAGGAGGCTTGGTACGACCTGAAGCTGGTTCGCCGCCTGCTGGACGACAGCGAATGAACGTCGAGACCATGGCCCTCGGCGACTTCCAGACAAACGCGTATATCGTCTGGACCGAACCAGACGACGCGTGTATCATCATCGACGCGCCCGACCCGGCGGCACCGCTGATCGACGCCGTCCGCGACGCGGGGCTCACCCCCGCGTTCCTCATTCTCACCCACGGACACATTGACCACATCGCCGGCTCCGACGACATCCGCCGTGCCTTTCCCGAAGTTCGTGTAGCCGCCTCGAGGCGCACCGGCAAGATGCTTCGCCGCCCCTCCCTCAACCTTTCAGTTCTGCTGGGGGGGCCTCGCACCTTCCCCCCGCCGGACGACCTGCTTGCCCCCGGGGACACCGTGGCCGCCGGTACCACCCGGCTCCGGGTCATCGGCCTGGACGGTCACGCCGCCGGTTCCCTCTGCTTCCATGCCGCCCACGACCCTCCGGTCGTCTTCACCGGCGATACCCTCTTCGCCGGCAGCATCGGGCGCACCGATTTCCCCGGCGGCTCCCTCGCGGACTTGCTCGCCGGAATCCGAGCGCATATAATGACGCTGTCCGACGACACTGTCGTCTACTCCGGTCACGGGCCGTGCACTACCGTCGCCGCGGAGAGAAGCAATCCGTTCCTCACCGCCGGCGGCCCGGCGCCCTGACCGCTGCGCACTGGGAAGAGGAAGAGCACCGGAGCATGGAGAGGATCGCCGTTGCAAACCAGAAGGGCGGGGTGGGCAAGACCACGACCGCTGTCAATCTCCTCGCCGCGTTGACGCTTTCCGGCCGCCGCTGCTTGCTTGTCGACCTCGACGCCCAGGGCAACGCCACCAGCGCCCTGGCCGTCGAGAGGCTGGACTCCCCGAACCTGGACGCCGGCCTGCCGGAGCCGGTGCAGACCGAGGTCGAGGGGTTGGACGTGATACCTTCCTCCCCAACCTACGGATCGCCTGCCGTCGCCGACTCGCTCGGCCGTGCGCTGTCCGGCTCCCTTCCGAACGGTTACGACTACGTCGTGTACGACTGCCCTCCAGCCCTGGCCGGGGTCACCCGCTCCGCGCTCGCCTCTGCCGATTCGGTGATCGTGCCCATCCAGTGTGAGTATTTCTCGCTGGAAGGTCTTGACGCGGTGCTCCGCGCGGTCGATGCGGTCAGGCGTCAGGAGAACGACGACCTTCGCCTGCTCGGGATACTTCTCACGATGTATGAGCCGGGGCAGGACTACTGCAACGCGGTAGTCCGGGAGGTGGAGCAGAGCTTCGAAGATCAGGTGTTTGAAACTGTCATCCCGAGAGACGTCGCGCTGAGCGAGGCCGCAAGCCACGGGCAGCCGATCACGGTGTACGATCCGAGGTCGCAGGGCTGTCTCGGCCACGTGCGATTGGCAAAGGAGGTACTCGATGCCGGCGAAGAGTAGACTGGGAAGGGGACTGAGCGCGGTGAGGAAGGGACCCAAGGGAGGTCCGGCGGAGGAGGTGACCAACCTGGACATCTCCCTGATCGACCCGAACCCGGACCAGCCGCGCGAGGTGTTCGACAAGGACGCGCTGGCGGCCCTCGAGGCCTCCATCGGAACGGACGGAATCCTCCAGCCAATCGTCGTCACGCCCGCCGGGGACCGGTATCACGTGGTGGTCGGGGAGAGGCGGCTTCGCGCCGCCACAAACGCCGGACGCCGGCTGATACCCGCCATCATCAGGAAGGTCCCGAGGAACAAGATGCTACAGCTCTCTCTCGTCGAGAATATACAGCGGGAGGACCTGAACCCGATCGAGCGGGCCAAGGCCTACAAGGGAATGCTCGAGGAGCTGTCCCTCACCCAGGAGCAGGCGTCTCAGCGGCTCGGGATCGCCAGGGCCACCATGGCCAACTTCATCCGGCTGCTGGACCTGGCCGGGGAGGTGCAGGAACATGTTTCACGTGGAACAATCTCCATGGGTCACGCCCGGGCCCTTCTTGCCATCAAAGACCCCGTGAGGCAGGTCAAGGCGGCCGAGCGGGTGGTAGCCAACGGCCTGTCGGTCCGCCAGACCGAGTCCCTCACCGCGCCGCCCGTCCCAAAGCACAAGCCTCCCCAGCAGCCCCTTTCCCCGGAGCTTCAGTCTGTGGTAGACAGCCTGCGCGAGGCGCTCGGAACCAAGGTCACCCTCCAGGGTACCGCGCAGAAGGGCAAGATTACGCTCGAGTACTACTCCCGCGAGGATCTGGAGAGGATCATCGAGAAGGTCGCGCCGTTCAACGTCTGACCTCCAGCTTGACCGACGGCGTGCCGTCACCGAGCTAGTTCTGGGTTCGACCGGCTGTCCGCCGAGAGGCGGACCCTTCCTTGGCCGGTCGAAGCTTGCCTCGCCCCTCGACTCCGCTCGGGGCCCTCACCTTGTCGAAACCGAGGCGCCCACTCTCCTCTGGGGGCCGAGAATGACCGAAGGGTACGCATCGCCGTCGGTCTTCTATGGCTTGCCGCCGATGCGCATTGTGTCGCAGGTGGCTTCGTCCAGGCCGCCGGTCTCGATCGTCTCCAGCTCCTCGCCCCCGGATGACACCCGGCACGTCCCCCAATCGGCCTTGCTGTACCTCACGACCAGCGCACAGCCTGTCCTCCGGATCTCGTCCGAATCTCCTCCGCGCACGATGCAGTCCGGTCCCTTGAAGTCAACCGGTTCGATCAGCACGTCGCCATCTCGCATCAGCTCCCGCAGCCGCCGATTCTCGTTCTCGTCCCTGCCGACCGCCGCCCGACATCGCATGCCAACCCTGAAGTGGCGACCGGCCTTCAGAAGCTGGATCCCCTCGTGGCTCAGCCCTTCGTGCTCCATCAGTTCCCGGACACGCACCGAGAACTCCCTGTCGGTGAGCAGACATCCTCCGGCAGGGGTGGGGTACGACTCGATTCCCAACTCCTTG
>CAYMFW010000096.1:0-18524 GCA_964389785.1 uncultured Planctomycetota bacterium | reverse complement strand
CGCGACATTACCACCCAGGGAAACAACACACGCCGCGAAGAGAGCGGCGAATCCCAGCGCGAGACCCGTGCATCTGGCAGTTGACACGATACACCTCCTTCTCCCCCTTGCCGTCATTCTACGCCCTCACACTTCAAAATCAAGGCAGCATGCTATAATCCCCGCATGAGAAAGGCCGTCTGCCGCGCCCTGCCGGCGCTCATCGCCGCATTCCTCCTCTCCGCCGCCTGCAGCGGCGGCGACGGAAAGGAGCGGACACATCACAAGAGCCGCCTCTACACGATCGACGGGTACCGGATCCTGGAGCTCGCCGGCACGCCCGAGGAGATGGGAGAGGCGCACGGCACGCTTCTCGCGAAGGATATCAGACGCGTCCTCAAGGACGTGCTTCAGGCGGATGACCATCGGGCCCGGTACAAGAGAATCATCGAAGGAACGAAGATCATGGACTCGTTCCAGCCGGAGGAGTACCGCCGCGAGATGAAGGCGCTCGCGAAGGCCGCCGGGGTTGATTACATGGACGTCGTCGCCCTCCAGCTTTTCGGCGACGCGGAGCGCGGCGAGCGTCCGCAGGGCCGGTTCGACAAGCTGCTCCAGCAGAAGTGCACCAACTTCGCCGTGTTTGGCCCCGCCACGGCGAACGGCGAGTGCATCGTCGGCAGGAACTTCGACTACTGGTACCAGGAGGTGGCCGGCTGCGCCTCCATCATCATCCACTACCGGCCGGAGAAGGCCAGGAGCTTCGTCACCCTGTCATGGGCCAGCGTCGTGAACGGCTGGACACTGATGAACGACAAGGGCCTGGTCGTCGCCAACAACAACGCGTACGGCAAGAGCGAATCCCTCCAGGGGATATCCACCTGCTTCATGCAGAGGCACATCATTCAGAACGCGTCCTCGGTTGAGGAGGGCATCGAGATCGCCAGGAAGGGCCCGCGCGCGGTCGGCACCGTGATGCTCGTCGCCGGAGGGGACCCGCCCGATGCGGTCGAGCTGGAGTTCGACCACGAGACCTTCGTCGTGAGGAAGGCGAAGAACGGCTGCGTGCTGGCGGCGAACCGCTTCCTCGCCCTCGGAAGAGACAAACCCATCGAACCCGGCGTCTCCCCCTACAGCCGCTACGGCATCCTTCTCGGCCTCATCAGGAAAAACCACGGGAAGATAGATCGATCGATGAACTTCGCCGCGGCGAGGGGGGTGCCGCTCAGCTACATCAACCTGCACTGCGCGATGCTGTTTCCCAAGGACGGCACGTTCCTGGTGTCCATGGGACGGGTCCCGGCGTGCGACGGCCGCTTCCGCCGGTTCCGGATGACGGACAAGGGAATCGTTATCGCGAAATAGAGATCTTCCGCGTCGTCGGGTCCACGTGCTCCAGCGTGATGTCGATTCTCTCTCCGGGAAGCCCGTCCGCCATCCGATCGGCCCATTCTATGATGCAGACGCTGGAGTCGCCGAACAGGTCGATGCCGCCCATGTCGTCGAAATCCGCCCCGCCGGTCAGCCGGTAGGCGTCCACGTGATGGATCGTCACCGCCTCCCCATCACCGGTTCGCCCCTCGTACGCCCGCACCAGCACGAACGTCGGGCTCCTCACTTCGGACGTGTCAGCGACGCACAGCCCTTCGGCGATCCCCTTGATCAGCGTCGTCTTTCCCGCGCCGAGCGGCCCGTACAGGGCCAGCACGTCGCCGCCCCGCAGGTCCGCCGCCAGCTCCCTGCCGAGCCGCATCGTCTCCTCCGGAGTGAAGGTCGTCGTATCCATCGTCTCTACCATTCGTGTTCGTATCCCGCACCGCCCGCCGGCCGCTCGTCCCCGGACGGCCCGGCGATCCGCACGCCCTCGCCGCCCATCGTCCCTATCGAGGTCACACCGCATTCCAGCCCGAGCGCCACTATCTTCCGCGCCTCTCCCGCCGACGCCGTCAACAGAAGCTCGTAGTCCTCGCCGTCGGAGAGCGCGTTCTCGATGGTGCATCCCTCCCCGAGCGGAACCGCCTCCTCCCGGAGCACCGCCCCCACACCGCTCTCTTCGACGATGTGCCCCAGGTCGGTCGCAAGCCCGTCACTCACATCAATCATCGCGCTCGGCCGGGCCGCCGCCAGAATCGCCGCCGCCTCCCTCACCCGCGGCGTGAACGTGAGATGTCCGCCGCCGATGGACCCGCCCAGCCGGCCGGTCACCAGTATCTCGTCACCGTCAGCCGCCCCGGAGCGCCGCACAGGTCCTCCGGCCGGCGCCGCCCCGAGCATCGCGACGCACACCGCGAAGCAGCTCTCGGACGACGTCGTGTCCCCGCCCACGATCTCCGTTTCGAACTCACGGGCGATATCCGCCGCCCCGGCCAGCAGCCCCTTCGCCGCGTCCTCCCGGCACCCCCTCCGCAGGCACACGGAAAGCACCGCGTACTTCGGGATGCCGCCCATTGCCGCGATGTCGCTCAGGGACGCCGCTACCGCCTTCCGGCCTATCAGCTTCGGGTCCGTCCCTTCGGCAAAATGGGTGCCCTCGACGAGAAGATCGGTGGTAAAGAGAAGATTGCCCCCCGGCGGAGTCACCACCGCGGTATCGTCGCCCACGTACGAGGATGCCAGCGCCTCCCTCAGCCACCGTATATAGTCCCGCTCCCTCATTTCTTCCTTGAAAGAAGACGAGCGAGACCCAGGTATTCCTCCACCCGCGTCATGACGCGGGGCTCCTCGATCACCAGCAGTTTGCCCGTCGCGGCGCTGTATTTGACGAGCGTCGAGGAAGAGGCCGGTCCGCACACCGCGCGCACCGCGTTCTCCAGCCGGCGCGCCTCCATCCTCTCGACTATCTCTTTCGCGGGATAGGATCTCACTACCGTCCCGAGCCACGGCATCTCCGCCGATGTCGGGTGCCGCGCCTCTCCCCGGCTGTACAGCCACACCCCCCGGTCCGGCTCCAGCTCCCACCGGTCGAACCCGGTCAGCGCGACGAGGATGTCAAGCACCTCCCGCACCGTGACGTGGCCCGCGTCCATGTTGAACGTCCGCCGAACCGTGCGCGCGTCCACCCCGTTCTGCCGGTAGCCGATGTTGAGCCCGGACTCCTCCCTCACCTTGTCGATCACCCCTTCCAGACTCGTCACCCCGAACTTGCACAGCATCCTCTTCTTCAGCGCCGGCTCGACCCCGTCGGATATCTTCATCGCAGGCGGCGCCTTCCGCTCGGCCAGGCTCCGCACCACGTCCTTGATCCTCCCCATCGCAGACAAAGGCGCCTGCACCACCATCATGTTACGCGCGGACGGCGTCCCCAGCACCACGTCGCGCTCCACCCCCACGGTCAGCACCGACGCCTTCAGTATCGCGGCCAGGTCCGCCCCCTTCTCCTCCGCGGACAGCCCGGCCACCGCCAACGGCTCCGTCACGGCCTTGTCGATCGGAATGTAGCCGTTGGTAATCCAGACGCACCCCTTGTCGCCCAGCTGGTAGTATCCGCCGGTTTCCCGCACCAGCCAGTCCAGTGCGTTCTTCAGCGGCATGTCGTTGACGGTCAGACTCACCGTCTTCTTCTCCAGGTCCTTCGCCGGCACCACCTCCGGCCTCACGGAGATGTCCACCTCGGTGAGCACGGTGAGCGTGCGCAGGGCGGAACCGACCTTCTCGTGTTTGAACGAGAACGACACCTTCTGCTCCAGAGAAGGCCTCTGAGTCTTCAGCGTGCGCACCGGCGGAGCCGGAGACGGCTTCGTTTCCGTCGGCATGCAGCCGGTCAGGAGCGCCGCGCACGCCAGTGCGGCGGCAGCGCACGAGATTGTTATTGTGTGCCTCATCATCCCGGATTATAGCATGTCGCCAAAGAAAAGGGGCCGGGAACATTGTTCCCGGCCCCTCTGCGCTCTCTGGGATACGTTACTCGGAAGCCTTCCCCGGGCACGGCTCGTCGCCGCTGTCCGGATACGGCTGATAAAAATCCTTCTCCACCGAGTACGTGTTGCCGTACACGTCGGCGTACGTCACCACGATCGTGTACGGATAGCCATCCGTCAGACCGCTCGTGGCCACGCTGGTGCTCCTCGTGCCGGGCTTCACCTGGCTGGAGCTCATCACGTCACCCGTCATCCCGCAGTACACGGTCACCGTAATGCTGCTCACCTGGGCGTCCACAGCCGGCGCCGTCCACCCGATCGAGGCCGATTTCTGGCCCTCGTCGAACGATGTCAGGTTCAGTCCACCGACGCTCCCGACCGAGGTCACCCTGCCGAAGTTCGTCGAGTCGCTCGTGTTGTCGGTGCTCGCGTAGACTATCAAGAAGCCGACCGAGTCGTCCGTCGCCGGAGCGGTGGCGACGCTCTGCGAGGCGGTCCAGCTCGTGCCGCCGTCATCGGCCGCGCTGCCCGTCAGCGACGTGGGCGAAGTGAACACCGAGGCGCCCTGCACCTCCGCCGTAGAGATGGCGTAGCCGGAATTGAACGAGTTGACGCCCTGCACCATCAGGAAGTTGACCGCCTGGTAACTGCCGCCAGCCGTCGTGTCAGGCTCACAGCTCCACGTCCAGTACTTCGACGCGTGATACGTCACCGATGACGTCTGGTACTGCTGATTCCCCGCGACCCGCCAATCCGACCCGTCCCTGTCCACGTAGAAGAAATCCCGTCCGGTGGCCCGGGCGTCCACCGACGACCACTCGACGACCGTCCCGCCCGAGTTCAGACCCTCCCAGGTGCCGACCATCCCGACCTTGAAACGGTCCGAGGTCTCCGCCAGCATCAGGAGCGAGCCGGCGAACCTGCGCGTCGCAACGCCGCCCGACAAGTCTGCGGCGCACTGGGTGTCGAAGCCGGTGACGAAGTCCGCGCCGGACGATCCGTTGTGCAGGAAGCTGCTCGCCAGCTGCAGCTGCTGCAGGTTGAGGTCCGAGCTGTCGGACGTGTTATCACAGGACGAGTAGAAGATGATCATGTCCTGCGCTGCCGCGAAAGCGGCCGCACTGTCGGCCGAGGGGGCCGGAATGCTCACCGAACCGTCCGAGAGAGCCGCGAAGGCGGCGTCCCTGTCGACCGTAGTCCCGTCTCTCAGCGTGCTCTCCGTCGTGGTGGTATCGTTGACGTCGCCCGCCTCGACCGCCGCCATGATGGCATCGGCCATCTGGGCGTACGCGGAGCCGCCCTGGGCAGACATGATCTCGGCCACCAGCTGCAGAACGTCGACTTCCGCAGCGAAGGCCTCCCAGCTCCTCATCAGGTTCACGGTCCCCGTGTCGGCGTCCCGTACGTCACCGGCCAGGTCCACCGTGCCGGACAGTGAATTGGCCACCTCCCTCACGATCTCCGAGAGCGCGGTAGTCTGCACGTCTACCACGCCTGCGTCGAACGTCCTGGACTGACCGCTCACGGTCAGATTCGTGACCAGGGAGGACATCTCGGCGGTTCCCTTGCGCGCCTCGATGAGGAACGACTCTCCGTCGGACAGCGTGGGGACCCGTACCGAGTACGTTCCGTCGCCATTGTCGGTCATGCTGTAAACCCTTCCCGCATCCGTCGTCAGTGTCGCCGTGGCTCCGGCGGCGTCCGTGCCCACCACGTCGCCAGGCGCCATCGCCGCGCCGTCCGGCTTCGCGGAAGCCGCGGGGAAGGACACCTGCATTGCCACGTCGGTCCCGCCGCCGCCGCCCCCGCCGCCGCCTCCTCCACAGGAAACCGCGAACGCCATACACGCAACGGCACCCAACACCACCCCAATCCTCATCAAGCGGTCAGACATGAACCCGCCCCTTTCCGCGCCCCTGTGCGGGACGCATGAAAAAAGATGAATAAAGCCGCGCCAATTTCCCCCATCCTAAGCATCATTCCTGCCGCAGTCAAGGCCGCCCTGCCGCTTCCGCCGCCTTTTTCATCCGCTCCCGGGCGCGCCGCAGATTCTCTCTTGCGTTGACGTCGTCGGGGTCGATTCTCAGCGCCTCGGAAAAGTGACTCACTGCCTCCTCGTATCTCCCCCGGCTCGCCAGTCCCACCCCCAGATTATTGTGCGCTGAGACGTTACGGGGATTCAGGCGCAGCGCTTCCCTAAACTGTTTCATCGCCTCCTCGGGTCGTCGCAGGGACATCAGCACCACCCCCGTGTGATAGTGCGCCTCCGCGTATCCCGGGTCCGCCTCGAGCGCCTTCCGAAAACACGCCATCGCCTCGTCCTTCTTCCCCTGCAGGTCGAGCGCCACCCCCAGGTTGTCATGCGCCTCCGCGAAATCGGGATCGACGTGCAGCGCCTCACGAAAGCGCTCCACCGCCTCGTCGAGATCCCCCCGGCTCGTCAGGACCACCCCCAGGTTGTCCAGCGCCTCCGTGTGCCGGGGATCGGCCCGCAGCACCTTCCTGAACTCTTCCGCCGCCTCGTCCAGTTTCCCCATCTTCGTCAGCGCCGTCCCCATCGCGTTGCGCGCCCACGGGTTGCCGGGATCGTCCTGCAAAACCCGTTCGAAGTGAGGGAGGGCCTCCCGCGCTCTGCCGAGCTTGTTCAGCGCGACCCCCAGCCGCAGGCGGACTTCCGTCTGATCCGGCTCGATTGCCAGCGCCTTCTCGAAATGCGTCACCGCCTCGGCCGTCTTTCCCTGCTTGTCCAGCATCACACCCCGATTCGCGTGCACCTTCATGTAGTCCGGCTTCAGCAGCGCCGCCGCGCTGAAACATTCCTCGGCCTCTTCGGGTTTGCCCTGCAGGTCCAGGGCGAGCGCAAGGTTGTTATACACCTCCGCGCTGTCCGGCTTCAGCCGGAGCGCGGTGCGAAGATGTTCCACCGCCTCTTCCGTCTCTCCCTTCGATGCCAGGGCAACCCCCAGATTGCTGTGCGCCACCGCGAAGTCCGGCTTTCGCTCGAGCGCCTTCCGGTAATACGCTATCGCCTCCTCGTCCTTTCCGTGGACCACCAGCGAGACCCCCATGTTGTTGTTCGCGCTCGGGAGGTTCGGCTCTATCTCCAGCGCCCTGCGAATGTACTTCATCGCCTCGGTGTGTCTTCCGGAGCGCGCCAGCGCCGAGCCGAGGTTCCCGTTCGGCCGGGCCATGTCAGGCGATTTCTCCACCGAGTCGCGCCACAGCGTCACCTCGTCGCTCCACGCCAGGTTCCTCTGATACGTCCAGACGGCACACACCAGCGCGGCGGCACACAGGCCGGCGATCGCCGCCGCCCGCGGCCTGACGCACCTCAGCACCAGGCCCGCCGCCGCGACGACCGCCAGCATTGACGGGAGGTACGTCCGGTGCTCGTATATCAGCTCCAACGGGATGAAGGATGACTCGATCACCAGGTTGCCGAAGAACCACAGCACGCAGAACGACAGAAGCCGCTGCCGTTTCGCCAGAAGCACACCGGCCACGACCAGCCCCGCGATCAGCCCGAGCGACAGCAGCGTGCTCGCCGGGTCGACAAGCGAACGGGAAACCACCACGTGGTGGTCTATGTTCAGCCGTCCGGGATGGGGAAACGCGAGCAGCCCGAGATAGATCACCACCACCCGGAACTGTGTCAGCACCCTCTCCATCGGGGTGAAGTCGTACCGCTCGTACCCCCTCATGATCCTCTCCAGCGGACTGGTCCCCAGGTACGCCAGCGCTACCGCCGCCAGCAGCACCACCACGCCCGCCGCAAGCAGGCCCCGCCGCTTCAGCCAGTCCGCGCTCAGGTCCTGGAAGAAGAACCATTCGTAGAGGAATATGAAGAACGGCAGCGTCGCCGCGATCTCCTTCGTGCCGAGCGACAGCAGGCCGGACGCCGCGCAGCCCGCGAAGAGCGCCCACTTCGCCCTCACGTTCCCCGCGCGCCGGGCCCGTACGTACAGCAGCATCGACAGCAGGTAGAACAGCGACGCCATGCTGGTCATCCTCTGTATGATGTACGTCACCGACTGTATCTGTACCGGATGCAGCAGCCAGACCGACGCCGCGCAGAACGGCACCCATTCGCCGGCCGTGTCCCCGGTCTCCCCCGGCCGGACGCGCAGCGTCGCCTTCACCAGAAGGTAGAGCAGGAAGCCGCTCACCAGGTGGATCAGCAGGTTCCCCGCGTGGTATCCCGCGACCCGGTACTCGTGGAAGTAGTAGGTCAGCGCGATGCTCAGGTTCGCGACCGGGCGGGTGCCGTGCGCCGCCTTCCGGAGCCCCTCCCACGTCAGCGCCCTCAGCTGGATCTTCGTGTTCTCCTGGATGCTGTCGGTGTCATCGAACAGAAACGGGGTCGCGAACGTGTTCGAATACGCGGCGCACACCACGACGACCAGGACCGCCCACAGCAGGATCTCGCGCTTCCGCCGGCCCTCCTCAATCATGGCGCTCTTTCCCGCGGGCCCCTGCTATCACCTCCTCGTAGAGCGCCACCAGCTGCCCCACCGTCTTCTCCGGACGCAGCTCGTGAATGCGCTCCCGCGCCTTCTCTCCCATCCGCTTCCGTTCCTCCGGGGAGATGTCCAGCGCCTTCTCCACCGTCCGAAGCAGCTCGGCCGGATCGTCCGCCCGGCACAGGAAGCCGTTCTCGCCGTCCGTGATCAGCTGTTCGAAGCTCGTCCCCCGCGTCCCGACCACCACCCGGCCGTGACCCATCGCCTCCAGGCAGGTGTTGGGGAAATTGTCGATTCGGGAGGGCAGCACCGCCGCCGCCGCACCCGCCAGCAGCGGATAGAGATACTCGTGCGTCATCGTTCCCAGATACCATACCCGCCCTCGGTGCTCTCCCGCCTTCTCCCACAGGTGATCCATCATGGTTCGTCCGCCGGGATGGGTGCGGTTCCTGCCGACGAAGACGAAACGCAGCTCGGGACGCCCGGACAGCAGTTCGTGCAGCATGTCCGCGATCGCGCCGATCCCCTTCAGCATGTTGAGCGTTCCCACGAAGATCAGGTAATCGGTCCCCTCGAGCCGCTCCCGATACACCTCGTCGTTCACACTGTCGGTCTCCACCAGGAACGGCGATTCGATCACCTCTATCGGCCTGCCGATGTCCTTCGACACGAAATCGGCGATCACCCTGCTCGGGCCGAATACCCTGCCGGTCCGGCACAGCGCGCGCTTCTCGAAGAAATACTGCTGTCTGCCCTTCAGCCGGTCCGTGCATCCGTCTCCCATACCGTGCCACAGCGGCTGGTACCCGGACAGCCGGACCACCTGCGGTATCTCCCTCGGCGCGAACAGCCCGAGTGCCCCCAGGTGGGAGTACTGCACGATATCGAACGGCTTTTGCCGGTGCACCTGTCGGATCCTCCGGTTCAGCGCCCGGGACTGCGCGATCAGGTGCAGGGACATCCCCACCCGGTTCTGGGTGATCGCGTTCAGCAGCCGGAAGCACCGGTTGGATATGTCGACCCGGTGGACCTCCACGCCGTCGTGCGTCAGCGCCTCGTCCACGCCCGCCGATACGAAGATGACCGGCTGATGCCCCATGCCGGAAAGCGACATCGCGACCCGGTGCAGATAGTTCGCCAGCCCGCCGGTGAAGGTCTGTTCCGTCACGTACTCGGGAGCCGCCAGTGCGATTCTCACGAGTCACCGTCCATGGCCCGCCGGTAGAGCTCCAGCAGCGGCTTCATCGCCTCTTCCGGCCTCATCCGATCGACACGTTCCCGGGCCTTCTCCCCCATCCGCTCCCGTTCTTCCGGGGAGAGCGCCAGCGCTCTCCGCACCGCGCACAACAGGCCGTCCGGATCGTCCACGTCGCACAGAAACCCGTTCTCCCCGTCCTCTATCAGCTGATCGAAACTCGTTCCCCGCGTCCCGATCACCACCCGGCCGTGACCCATCGCCTCCAGGCAGGTGTTGGGCAGATTGTCGATCCTCGAGGGCAGCACCACCGCGGCCGCGCGGCTCAGTATCGGATACAGCTGCGCGTGAACCATCGTGCCCAGATACAGCACCCGTCCCCGGTACTCCCCCGCCTTCTCCCAGACGCGGTCCATCATCCATTCCCCGGGACTCGGCTCCCGATCCTTTCCTATGAACACGAAGAGCAGGTCCGGACAGGCCGAAAGCAGGTCGTGCAGCATCTCGGCGATGACCGCGACCCCCTTCAGCTCGTTGAGCGTCCCGACGAATACCAGGTACCTCTCCCCCTCCAGCTGGTCCGCGTACGGCCTCTCATCGAGAACGGACGTCTCGATGAAAAACGGCGGTTCGATCACCTTCACCGGCTTGCCGATGTCCTTCGATACTATATCGGCGATCACCCTGCTGGGACCGAACACATGCTCCGTCGCCCGCATGGCGCGCTTCTCCAGGAAATACTGCTGCCATCCGTGAGGGGGCCCCGCTCCCCCTTCTCCCATCCTCTCGCAGGATGGCTGGTGCGAGGACAGCCGTATCACGCGGGGAACGTGCGTGACTCCGAAGAGACCGATGGCGCCCAGATGAGGGTACTGGATAACATCGAACGGCTCCTCCGCGTGGACCCGGCGGATCCTTCGGTTGAGCGCCCGGCTCTGAGCGGTGAGGATCAGCGTCATCCCCGCTTTCCCCAGCGTCAGGTAATTCAGCAGGTTCAGAAACCGGCCGAGGGAGACATCCACGCGATGGACCTCGATGCCTTCGTGCTCGACTGACTCGTTTCTGTCCGATGAGGTAAACACCACGGGCCGGTGTCCCATGCGGGAGAGTGACAGCGCAAGCCGGTGGGTGTAATTCGAGAGCCCGCCGTCAAAACCCGGTTCCGTCACGTACTCGCTTGTGGGCAGCGCCACTCTCATCGGTCGTTATCCGTCCGCCCGCTCGACGGACCAGCTCGCTTCCGGCAGCACCAGTCCGCCGCTCACCATCACCGGCGATTCGCCCTCCGGCCTGTTGGTGACCTCGAAGGCCAGCACTCCCTGTACGTGATCGATACTGTCATGAGGAGAGCGCCAGAACCCCGGTGCCGGCTTCGCGAACAGCGTCACCTGGTAGCGTCCGGGCATCAGCTTCGGCGCGGCCTCCATCCGGAAACGATAGAGTCCGCGCGCATACTCTCCCACATCGCCCAGCTCGTCCTCCGGCATGTGCACCGCGAACACCAGCGTGTCGTCGACCGAGTGGAACGCCATGCCGATCCGCGGCACCTTCATGGCCCTGCTCACCTCGAACGTCCCGCCGATGAATATATCCTCCCCGAACATCACGGAAGGCACCGGTTCCCCCCGGCTGTTTGTCAGCTCGACACTGGCAAAGCTCAGTCCGGCCGGCTCACGCGCGTGCATCTCCGGCGTGATCGCGCCGGACGTCGCCTCCAGCGGGCGCGCCCCCAGGTAGTTCATCACCACCTGCGCGGACGGCCCCTCTTCCACCAGCGTGCCCTGGTCGATCCACAGCGTCCTCTCGCACAGCTTCTTTATCGCCGCCGTGTTGTGGCTGACGAACAGCACGGTGCGCCCGTGCTCTGCCACCTCGCGCATCTTCGCCAGACACTTCTTCTGGAACGCGGCGTCTCCGACCGCCAGCACCTCGTCCACCAGCAGGATCTCCGGCTCCAGGTGCGCCGCCACCGCGAACGCCAGCCGCACGTACATGCCGCTCGAAAACCGCTTCACCGGCGTGTCCAGGAACTTTTCGACCCCGGCGAACGCAACGATCTCGTCGTATTTCCGGTCGATCTCCTTCTTCGTCATGCCGAGGATTGCGCCGTTGAGATAGACGTTCTCCCTGCCGGTCAGCTCCGGATGAAACCCGGTGCCCACCTCCAGCAGGCTCGCCACCCGTCCCCCAAGACGCACCCGGCCGGTGGTCGGCGGGGTGATCCGGCTCAGGATCTTCAGGAGCGTTGACTTTCCCGCGCCGTTCGACCCGATGATCCCCACCCGCTCCCCCTGCTCTATCTCGAAGCCGACGTTCCTCAGCGCCCAGATATCCTCCTGGGACACGTGCTCCCGGTTCGGCGACAGCGGGTGCCGCACTCTCTGCCACGCCCCCCGCGCGACGTGCGCCAGCGCCTCCCCCAGCGTGTCGCGCCTCACCTGCCGCTGGTGGCCGATCACGTATCTCTTGCCCAGGTTCTCCGCGTGTATCGCCTGCATGATCAGATCACGTCCGCGAACGAACGTTCGGTTCGGGTAAAGAATATCACCCCGCCGGCGAACAGCGCGGCGGACAGCCCGATGGATATCAGGAAGCCGGGCACGTACAGCTGCGCCTCGCCGCCCAGCAGCGCCCAGCGGAACCCGTCGATCACGCCCACCATCGGGTTCAGCGAGTAGACCAGCCGCCACTTCCCGGCGATCACGTCACTGCTGAAGCCCACCGGGGACGCGAACAGGCCGAGCTGCACCACGAACGGCACGATGCTCCGGAAATCCCGGTACCGCACGTTCAGCGCGGCAAACCAGTATCCCAGGCCGAGCGATGTCACCGCGGCCAGCAGCAGCAGCGGGGGCACGAAAACCATCTTCCAGTTCGGCCAGAACCCGTATCCGGCCAGCAGCAGGATGAAGATGACGAAGGAGATCAGGAAGTCCACCAGGCTCACGATCATGGTCGTGGTCGGGATGATGATCCGGGGAAAATACACCTTCGAGACCATCCCGGCGTTCGCGACCACGGACTCCGAGCTCTTGCTCAGCGTGTCGCCGAAGAACTGCCACGGGAGCATCGCGGCGAACACCATCACCGCGTACGGCACCGCGCCGGATTCCAGGCCCGCGATCCAGCCGAACACGACCGTCAGCACCACCATCAGCACCAGCGGTCTCAGCACGCTCCACGCCGCCCCGATCACGGTCTGCTTGTACCGTATCAGGATGTCCTTCCATGCCAGGAACAGGAAGAGCTCCCGGTACTCACACAGCTCCCGCCACAGGTGCCGTATCGTTCTGTCCGGTTCGATAATGGTCTCGATCATAAACCCAGTATACCATTTCTTGCTTTCCCGTGTCCCGATGAGTACTATCGCCGAACCATGAGTGACGATACGATTCCCCGGGTCTGCGTCGTCTCGCCGATGTACCACACGTCGTTCGGCGGCGTCGGCAGGCAGGCGGTAGCGCTCACCGAGCGGCTGGCCCGGCTCGGCGCCGCGCCGTTCGTCATCACCCGAAGTATCCGCGGGGTCCAGGAGTGCCCGCTCAGCCCCGACGTCCCGGTCTACCGGGTCCCGACGCTCTTTCCCCGCACCCTGAACCTGGAGGGCATCACCCTGGTCAACCTGCTGGTGTCGTTGTCCTTCTGCATCGGGCTGGCCGTCCTCCTCATATGGAAGATGAGAAGCTACGACGTCGTCCACTTCCACGGAGCCAGTCTCCCCCTCATCAAGAACATACTCCTGCTCAAGATCCTCCGTAAGAAGGTGATCGCCAAGGTGGTGGTCGCCGGTTCCGGCGTCGAGCCCGGGTCCCTCGTCGGCAGGTACCTCGCGCTGGGAAGCGTTATGACGTGGTTCCTCCGGCTCGTGGACCGCTACGTGGCCATAAGCGCGGAGATCGAACAGGCCCTGCTCGCGGAGGGATACGAAAAGGAACGGATCGCCCGCATCCCCAACTTCGTGGACCCCGAGGTGTTCCGCCCCGGAGACGAGTCCTCTGAGGCGAAGGTAAGGAAACGGTACGGCTGGGGCGACAGGAAGATCGTCATGTTCAGCGGCCGACTGGTTGAGCGCAAGGGTATCGGCACCCTCCTCGACGCCTGGAAGACGGTGGCCCCGGAACACGAGGACGCCCATCTGGTGATTCTCGGCGGCGGGCCGATGGACCGTGAGCTGAAGGAGAAATGCCGGTCACTCGGCCTGGAGAACCGGGTGGAGTTCCCCGGCTACGTGACGGACATGCCGGACTGCCTCGCCGCGTCCGACGTCTTCGTCTTCCCGTCCTTCCGGGAGGGGTTCCCGAACGCGGTGCTGGAAGCGATGGCATGCGGCCTGCCGGTGGTCGCCTGCATTATCGGCGGCGTCACCGACGTCATCCTGTACGAACAGAACGGCCTCCTCGTCGAGCCGGGAAACGCGGACCGGCTCGCCGCCGCGCTGAAGACGCTCCTCGATGACCCGGAACACGGACGCCGGCTGGGCAGCCGTGCGCTCCAGACGGTGCGGGAGGACTACGGCATCGATACGATCGCGCAGAAATACCTCGGCCTGTACCGGCAGCTCACGGGCGGCGCGCAATGAAGATACTGATGTTCGAACCGGACGTCTACTACACGGAGGAAGGCGGCGACTCCCCTTCCATACATCTCCGCGAGCTGGCGTCTCATCTCCGGATGGACCACGACCTCACCGTCATCGCACGCAGACCGCGAGACCACACGCCTTCAGACAGGAACATACGACTCATACGGGGGATCCCCCTCCCCTTCCTCGCCACGCCCACGTATGCGTTCACCGGGTTCCTGAAGGGGCTCCGGACGCTTCTGCGGAACAGGCCGGACGTCATCTACGCCCGCCACCACGTCGTCGGCACCGGCATCCTCCTCGGAAAGCTGTTCCGGGTACCGGTGGTCTCCGAGATGAACGGCATGCTCGTCGACGAGGCCGAGGCGTGCGGCTCGTACGGACGCCTCCTCCGGAGAATAGCCCGCTGCGTCGAGCGCATCGTCCTGAAGCGCGCCGCCCGGATCGTCGCGGTCAGCCCGGGGGTGAAGCGGGGTCTGATGGAACGGTATCGGATCCCGGATGAGAAGATCACCGTGGTGGAAAACGGCGCGAACACGGACATGTTCCATCCGGACATACCGCGAGAAGACGGCGGCGTGCTCCGCGTCGGCTTCTCCGGCTCGTTCAACGCGTGGCACGGGGTGGAGGAACTGATACGAAGCATCCCGCTCGTGCTCGAGGAATTCCAGAACGTCCGGTTCGTATTCCTCGGTGACGGCCCGCTGAGACGCCGCGCCGTCCGCCTGGCCGGGGAGCTGGGTCTGGGAGGCGCGGCGGAATTCGCCGACCGGGTCTCCTACGAGAATGCCCCCCGGCACGTCGCCTCGTTCGACGTCGGGGTGATTCTCAAGAGGAAGGACATCCCGGGCTCCCCGCTGAAGCTGTGGGAGTACATGGCCGCCGGAAAGCCGGTGGTCGCGACGGACGCGGACGACTTCGCGATGCTCCGGGACCGGAACGCCGGCGTCCTGACGGATCCGCAGAAGCCGGAAGAGGTGGCGCAGGCCATACTCTCCCTCCTCCAGGACGACGACATGAGGAAGGAAATGGGCGCCAACGGCAGCCGCTACGCCGCCGGGCACCGGAGCTGGGAACACGTCGCCGCGGAAATCGCCGCCGTTCTCCAGGAGACTGCGGGCGCGGGAGGCGTTCAGATTGGCGGAACATGACCCGGGGGCCACGTAAAGGTCACCGTAAGCGAAAAATCTGCTGCATGTTTCCCGGGTGATTGGCTACCGGTTCTCCCCGGCGATCCAGAACGGCTGCACCAGCGGAAGATGGGTGGCGCTCAATCCGTCCAGCCGGGTGTTGATATATTCCGTACGATCAGCGCGAAGCGCTGATCCCCACCGTCTCTTCAGCGTGGTAATCCAGTTTCAAGACCATCAGCCGTTCGCCCCAGCTATCGAAGACCATGTAGTTGTCTGTCGTCGAAACCGCGCGCGGGTGGAATACACTGATATTATCGCCGCCAACAGGGATCTTGCTCTTCGCGCCGTCGGCGCTGTCGAAATTCCCGTAGCGGCCGACATGCATGATCAGATTCCCGTTCGTATCCAGAATGCCGATCGAATGGCGGTACGCCTCCGTGACGAAACTGCGTTTGTACCAGTCCAGTCCGCAGCGCATCTGAGGACATTTGCAGCCTCCCCAGGTAATCGGGGATGCGCCGGCATACATCCATTCCGCGCCTTCCACCCACCCGCCCCGGGATTCCTCCAATCCGACCACGTCCATCGGGCGATCCGGCAGCGGGTCCAGCGGGATGGGAGCATAGGGGCTGCGATGCATGAGCACGCGAACATCATTAGCCCGGGTCTTCATATAGGTGCCGGTAATGGGGTTGCGGTTACCTGCGTCCTCAGGATCTCCCAGGGTGCCTCCCCGTCCTTTCAGGAAAGGCTTGCCGTTCACCTGCCGAATCCGCGACCCGCGGCCGATGGTGAAGTACAACTTCCCTTCCTCGTCGATCTGACAGCCGTTGATAAGGCCGCCCGCAATCACCGCGCATTCGTCCCGCAGCTCGCCCGTCCGGTCAAACGTCCAGATGGTGGAACCGCTGAGCGGGAGACCGGGCCTCCTCTTGATAAAGGACACCTTCTCCCCGCGCTTCTGTTGATCTTCGATTCTTCTCATGAAATCGGCATACCTGATTCCACCCGTGCTCGCGAAACCGGTGCTTTGTCTTCGTTCCGCCGCGCCCTCGTTGAGCATGCTCATTACACTGTCTTCCAGCTTGGGCACGTAGTATATCTGGGCCACTTCGGCCACATCGCCCAGCATGTTCACGCCGATACCCATCTGAAAGAAGTGCGCGCCGGGCTGGTCTCTCGTGGGGATAACACCTTTCCAGCGCTTTTCTTTCGCAACGACTCTCTCGACACCGTAGTCGTACGGCACCTCCGGATAGTATTCCGTCGTGGCGGTGACGCTCTTCCCCGTATACGCTCGCGCTTGAGAGGGATCTATTCGTGCTATGGCCTGTGCGTAGAAACCCGGGTTGAAATGGACATGCATGTAGCCGCGCTTGTCAATCGCACAATCGTCGTAGATCACCCGGTGCGGGGCCGTGAGGAACCGCCGAAGATAACGCCCCGTCTTCAGGTCGAAGATATACTCGCCGTGATAGTAGGCTCTCTCCCTCACCGGATCGCATACCAGTTTGTCCTTCGGCGTACTCCCACCGCCCTTTGCGTTCCACCACCGGCCGAAATACTGATCCCCGTCTTCCTTCTTGCTGTCCTCTTCGAAGTCGGCGATCTTGCGCAGCGTCTTGCCGGTCTCCTCGAAGATGCGGACGTTCTGCATCGAGCCTTCCGAATCCCCACTCACGATGAGCTTGGTCTTTTCTCCCGCAATCCAGATCCGCGGTTTGGGGGACCACGAATCCAGGGCCATCACCGCACCACCGAGATTGTCGACGTGGAACACTTCCGTCGGGTCTTCAAACGACCCCAGCTTGGTCAATCGAGAGAGGCTCTGCCCTCTTACTCGAGCGGCATGAGTGACGTAGAGTGCGCCCGTCTTCTTGTGAACCTGCAGCAGCATGGGACGATCGATGGAAATGCTCTTCAGCTGTTTCCCGTCCGCCGAGAATATCTGGATGCGGCTGTTCCCGCCGTCGGCCACGTAGATGCGCCCCGAGGCATCGCAGTCGATTCCGCACGCACCGTTGAAAGCTCCCGGCTCGGCTCCGGGAGAAAACGTGGCAATTTTCTTGCCGTTGGACTTGCCCAGAAACGCGACGGCCGGCTTATCACCCGGAAATGCATATCGCATGACGCCGGCGCACAAACCTCCGCCCACGCCGAATTGGCCGGAGGAACCGGCGCCGGTCATGTACAGCCACTTCCCGTCGGGCGACGCCGCGAGGCGCGGGAATCTCTGCGCCGTATGACTGAAAGGAATGCCCCTGACCCCGCGCGGATCCGTTGAGCCGTCGGTATGCAGGAAGTACAAAGGCGCCGGGAATTCCTCCAGATCCCTTCCACCTCCGGCGGGAAAGCCGCAGAATGCCAGGCGCCGGCCGATCAGGACCGGCTGAAAGTCGCCGATTGTGGCCCCCAGGATCGGCTTGAATATCCTTCCCCGATCGGTCACTGTATCATAGGCCACCGGAGCATGGAGCGCGCGCTTGCCCGGCTCGTATTCGACATATCCCATGCCCGGGAGCTTGCTTTCCGGCAAGTTGGCCGGCGGCGGCATGAGCGACATGATGTAGTTGCCGTCCCGATCGAATTTCCGGACGTGCATACGCCACTTTTTCGAAAAAACGTAAGCGGCGTCGGAACCGATGGCTATGGCACAAATGTAACCGGGGAAGTTCTTGGGGCTGGTGCCCCCGAGCCGCTTGTCGAACGTCGGCTTCAGCCCCAGCATGACGCGCACGCGAAGCTTGTCCGGCTCCTTCACGTAGTAGCCCAGGTCGTTCTTCCCATTCCAGTATATCTTCTGTTTCAGGGAGTTCTTCTGGAACGGCGCCGGCGCGTTGGCACCGAGCACGCCGGATCCCAGGTGGCGGACCACCACCCCCTTTTCACCAATCAGCCCCACCGTCACGTCGCAGTTGCCCTTCACCGCGAACGCGATCTCGTATTTGTCCTTGGAGACCAGCTTCACCGCCGGCTTCTCGGTGAACACAAACACATTCTCCCGCTCGGTGCACGGAGCGGAATACGGCTTCCACCAGCTTTGGCCTGTCGTAGCCTTGCGCGAAGCAGGCTCCTGCGCGGTCCCGGACGCGGCCCCCGCGAGCGCCGCAAGTACCATGATACAGCCCAATCCCCGGATAGCGATTCTGATTGCTCTCATGTGTTTTCCCTCCCTATGTGACCGTATCGAAAGACTCTGCAACCGTGGTGTGCCTCCAAAGCGTATTGCACGGAACGGAGCTTACATTACGGTATTTTCGAGGAAATTCAGGGCCTCACATGTTGGTGTCGAAGGCGCCCTTCCACTGCGGCTCGTCC